>NZ_JBZGBY010000007.1:0-158901 GCF_059159975.1 Cellulosimicrobium sp. BMG9.22
ACATGACCAGGGCTCTACCTCGGCCGACCACGGTTCTACCTCGCGGAGGAGAGGGGCCGGGTTAGGTGGGAAGGTCGACGATGCGGTTGTCGCCGCGTTGTGCGATCAAGGCGCCTGAGGTCGCGGCGGCGAGGTCGGCGTCGAGCCGGTCGAGCTCGGCCGGCGGTACGAGGACGGTGAACGTCGCCTCGGCTCCGTAGGCGACGTCATCGAGGGTGCCGTCGTGCCGGGCGCACCAGTCGGCCAGCACGCCGTGCAGCCGACCGGCGTCGGCGTGCGGGGCGTCGACCGTGACGGCGGTCCGCACGGCGCGGCGCACGAGGCGGGCGACGTCGAGCGCCTCGCTCACCGCGGAGGAGTACGCGCGCACGAGACCGCCGGCGCCGAGGAGCACGCCACCGAAGTAGCGGGTGACGACGGCGACGACGTCCGTGACCTGCCGGTGGCGGAGCACCTCGAGCATGGGGATGCCTGCGGTGCCGGAGGGCTCGCCGTCGTCGGTCGAGCGCTGTTGGTCGGCGTGCGTCCCGACGACGAGGGCGACGCAGTGGTGCCTCGCGTCCCAGTGCTCCTTGCGCACCCGCGCGACGACGGCGTCCGCGTCGGCCACGGACGTGACGGGGGAGAGGTGCGTGAGGAACCGAGACCTCTTGACGACGAGCTCGTGGTCGACCGGCCCGGCGATCGTGCCCCACAGCTCACCGGTCCCCGTGCTCATCCGTCGAGCCTAGTTGTGAGCGGGTCGGACCTTGCTCGTCGCGAGATGGCGATCACCCGCCGAGAGAGCGCCGGGCGACCGTACAGAACCGGGGTTCCGTGCGGTCTGTCGCTCTCTCGGCGGGCGTGTCCCCGTCAGTCCGTGCCGGACTCCATCGCCGCACGGTCGAGCAGCTCTTCGTCGTCGCCCTCCGCCTTGCCGCGTGAGGCGATGATCTCGGCCCCGCCGGCGGGCATCGCACCGATGAGGGCCGCATGGTTCGTCCCGACGATCCCGATGCCGGCGTACTGCTCGAGCTTCGCGCGCGAGTCGGCGATGTCGAGGTTGCGCATCGTGAGCTGGCCGATCCGGTCCATCGGCCCGAACGCGGAGTCCTCGGTGCGCTCCATCGAGAGCTTGTCCGGGTGGTAGCTGAACGCCGGGCCGGTCGTGTCGAGGATCGAGTAGTCCTCGCCCCGCCGCAGGCGCAGCGTCACCTCGCCGGTGACGGCGGTGCTCACCCAGCGCTGGAGCGCCTCGCGGATCATGAGCGCCTGTGGGTCGAGCCAGCGGCCCTCGTACATGAGGCGGCCGAGGCGACGACCCTCCGCGTGGTACTGCGCGATGGTGTCCTCGTTGTGGATCGCGTTGACCAGACGCTCGTACGCCGCGTGCAGCAGCGCCATGCCGGGGGCCTCGTAGATGCCGCGGCTCTTCGCCTCGATGATGCGGTTCTCGATCTGGTCGGACATGCCGAGGCCGTGCCGGCCGCCGATCGCGTTGGCCTCCTGGACCAGGGCGACCGCCGACTCGAACTCCTGCCCGTCGATCGTGACCGGACGGCCCTGGACGAACCCGATCGTCACGTCCTCCGTCGCGATCTCGACTGCGGGGTCCCAGAACCGCACACCCATGATCGGCTCGACGGTCTCGATGCCCGTGTCGAGGTGCTCGAGCGTCTTGGCCTCGTGCGTCGCGCCCCAGATGTTCGCGTCGGTCGAGTAGGCCTTCTCCGTGCTGTCGCGGTAGGGGAGGTCGTGCGCGAGCAGCCACTCCGACATCTCCTTGCGTCCGCCGAGCTCGGCGACGAAGTCGGCGTCGAGCCAGGGCTTGTAGATGCGCAGGTGCGGGTTGGCGAGCAGGCCGTAGCGGTAGAACCGCTCGATGTCGTTGCCCTTGAAGGTCGAGCCGTCGCCCCAGATCTGCACGTCGTCCTCGTGCATGGCGCGGACCAGCAGGGTGCCGGTGACAGCACGGCCCAGGGGAGTGGTGTTGAAGTACGCGCGACCGCCGGAGCGGATGTGGAAGGCGCCGCACGCGAGGGCGGCGAGACCCTCCTCGACCAGGGCGGCACGGCAGTCGACGAGGCGCGCGATCTCGGCGCCGTACGCCGTCGCACGGCCGGGGACCGAGGCGATGTCGGGCTCGTCGTACTGACCGATGTCGGCGGTGTAGGTGCACGGCACGGCACCCTTGTCGCGCATCCAGGCGACGGCGACGGAGGTGTCGAGGCCGCCGGAGAACGCGATGCCGACGCGCTCGCCGACGGGGAGAGAGGTGAGGACCTTGGACATGGAAGAAGTATGCGTCATCGCGCATAGGTATTCAATCCGGCTCGACGATGCCGGGCCAGGTCGGCGCCCGACGGCGTGTCGGGCGCACTAAAAGTGTGCCAAGCGTCAGGATTCCCGCATGAGCACCGCAGCTGCCGCCTCCCTCCCCGACCCGGACGCCGCGCCGTCGGCGCGCTACCCGCGCCCCGCGGTGTCGCTCGGCGAGGCCGAGTGGGTGTGGCGCCTGCTGGCGACGGAGGCGATGGCGGCTGCGGCGAAGCCGGAGACCGTACGGCTCGCCGTCATCGCGGGTCTCACGCGGGCGACCGGGGCCCGCTACGGCGACCTGCTGCGGTGCACGGTCGACGCGATCGACCTCGGCCCGGCGACGGCCAGGGCGGGGGAGGGGAGGGTCGTGCTCACGCACGGCAAGCACCGCACGGTGCGCGAGCACGTGCTGAGCGCGAGCGTCGTCGTCGTGCTGCGGCGCTGGATGGCGGAGCGTGAGGAGCTCGCTGCCGGCCTCGAGGGATCGGTGCCGCGCGCACTCCTGCTCACGGTGCACCATACGCACGACAACGGCGTCACGGTCTCCAGCGGGCTGCCCATCACCCGGCAGGGCCTGGTCCTGTCGTGGCGGCGGTTCGTGCACCGCACCAACGCGCGCTACGGGGGAGTCCGGTCTCCGTTGCCCACGAGGTTCGAGCAGGTGCGGCGGGCCTGGGTCGAGGCCTCGGTACCAGCCGGGCCGGAGGGGCGCGCTGCCGGCGGGGGAGCCGTCGGTCCTGGGCTCGGGGACGACGCCGCACGGGACGCGGTCCTTGCCGCTGAGCTCCTCCGACAAGGCCCGACGGACGCCGCCGAGGCATGAGCTGAAGCGGCTGGTTGTCGATCCTTTCGAAATTAAATAGTGTGCCAAGCGCACCGCCGCCCCATCACCACCGCGACACCCTCACCATCAGCCCGGACGCACGGGAGGCCCGACGCGGTGATCGCGTCGGGCCTCCCGGGTGCAGGGGATCGGGCGGGCTACGGCTGCTTGGCGGCCGCGTCCTCGGCCTTCTTCGCCGCGCCGGCCTCGGTGCGGGCGCCGGCGGTGGAGAGGTCCCCGCCGGTCGACTCGAGGTGGGCGCGGACGAACCAGTGGAAGAGCTCGAGCTCGTGCAGGTGCCCGATGAGGAGGTCGTTCGTGACGTCGTCGAGTCCCTCGGTCGCGGTCGCCGCCTCGCGGTGGGCCGTGATGACCCCGACGTAGACCTCGTCGAGCGCGCCGAGGTGCGCGATCGTCGACGCGCGGCCGAGCGAGTAGTCCTCCCAGGTGCGTCCGGCGACCAGCGCGCCCGGTGTGCCCTGGGGCGAGACGCCGAGGGTCGCGATGCGCTCGGCGACCGCGTCGACCATGGCGCGCACGGCGTCGACCTGGGGGTCGATCATCTCGTGGACGGCGATGAAGTGCGGGCCGACGACGTTCCAGTGGATGTGCTTGAGCGTGAGCTGGAGGTCGTTCAGCGCGTGGAGACGCTCCTGGAGGATCCCGGCGATCTTCGCCCCCTCCTCGGGGGTGAGCGACGGGACGGTGTACTTCGGCAGGTTCGGGCGAGCAGCCATGTGGGGCCTCCTCGGGTGAGTGCGCACGCCGCGACGGCGGCGGACGGGGCCGTCGGCCCCGTCCCCGCCATCGTCGTCCGCTCCCGGGGTGTTCGCAGGGCGAGAAGCCCGCCCGTCAGATGGTGCGGGGCGCCCGTGCGAGGTTGGCGCGCAGCTCGTCGGCGTCCTGCGGGACGACGTACGCGGGTCGGTCGCGCTCGACGCGCCAGGACTCGTCGAGCGGGCTGGTGTCGACCGTGCACCGGTGATTCCGAGGGTCGTCAAGGCGGCATCAACGCAGGTGAGAGCGCAGCATTCCCGCTGCCGGCTCCTCGGCGGCGCCAGAGCGGCGTCAGGCGGCGCGCAGACTCTCGGCGTGGACCCCGGCGACCGCGGCCGCGACGAACGCCGCCGGGTCCTGGTCGAGCCCGCGGCCCATCGTGGACAGGCGCACGGGCACGTCGCGCAGCGCTGCGACGAGGTCGGCTCCGGCGGGGACGTCGACGAGGCGGTGGCGGCCGGCGGGAGCGGCGAGCGTCGCGGCCTGCTCGACGACGCGCCGCGTGAGGTCGGCTCCCCACCCCTCCAGGCCCTCGACGTCGGGCGCCGGCACGGGGACGGGGACGTCGCTCGCCGCGAGCGCCACGCGGCCGTAGGCGGTGAGGGAGTGGTGGGAGACGCCGAGGTGGCGGTCGCGGGCGTCGGCGCCGGAGACGCGCAGGGAGGCGATGGGCGTTCCGCCGAGGACGGCGACGGCGTTGAGCGCGTCGCCCGCGGCGACTCCCGAGAACCCCCAGCGGGTGCCGGTACCGAGGTTCCCCGGTCCCTGGGCGACGACGACGAGGTCCGCGCCCGCGACGTGGCGGGCGGCGAGGAGGCCGGTGTGGACGGTGACGGCCTCGAGGTCGCCGCCGAAGGCCTGCCCGACGGTGAGGCAGGTGTCGATCCACCCGGTCTCGCGCAGGGTGGCGACGGTGCGGGAGAAGGTGGCGGGCAGGGCGCCGCCGTCGGTCATGACGTACGCGACGCGCGGGGCGGGGCGGCCCGCGAGCGCCGCGGCGTGCCGGGCGCCGGCGACGACGGCGGGCAGGGCGGAGTGCAGGTCGGCGACGACGACGGGGGTGGCGGCGAGGTCGTCGGCGTCACGCAGGGTGTCGTGGTGGGGGGACTCCTGCTCGTCGACGCCGAGGACGAGGGCCTGGAGGGGGGTGTAGCGGGCCTTGACGAGGTGGCCGGGTCCGGGCGCGGGGTCGGGCGGGAGCGGCGTGCCCGGCAGGGCGGGCCCGACGACGAGGGCGTAGCCGCCGGTGCCGAGGCCGCGGGCGAGCGCGGAGACGTTGAGGAGGAGGGAGTCGTCGGGGGCCGGAGTGCCGACGAGGTCGGTGTACGCGAGGGCGCGCACGGTGTCGTCGGTTGCCGCTCTGCCGGGGAGCGGTTCGTGGAGGCGGACGCGCAGCTCTTGCGCTCCGGGCCAGGCCGCTGCGTGCGACACCACGGTCGCCGTTCGCCAGGTGATCACGCCGCACACCCTATCGACCGTCTAGCGTGGTGCCCGATGTCCGAGTCCCCGCCCCCGCCGTCGTCGTCGTCCGCGACGAACCCTGCGACCCGACTGCTGAACCTCGTGATCGCGCTCGTGAACACGAACGCGTCGATGACGAAGCAGCAGATCCGTACGAGTGTCGCGGGGTACGCCGACGCGCCTTCTCCCGACGCGTTCGAACGGATGTTCGAGCGGGACAAGGACACGTTGCGCGAGCTGGGCATCCCGATCGTCACGGTCGACGCGGGGGGTCACGCGGACGAGGTGGGGTACCGCATCGACCAGGACGCGTACGCGCTGCCGGCGGTGGACCTCACTCCCGCGGAGCTCGGGGTCCTGGCCCTGGCGGCACAGTTCTGGCAGGACAAGACGCTGCGCACTGACATCTCGCGCGCCCTGACGAAGCTGCGGGCCGCGGGCGCGGGGGAGACGGCGATGGACGCGGTGGCGGGGCTGGCACCGCGGGTGCGACCGGTGGGGGACGCGTACGCGACGCTCATCGACGCGATCTCGGCGCGGCGTGCGGTGTCGTTCACGTACCGGGCGGCGAGCACGGGCGAGGTGCGCGCGCGGCGGGTGCAGCCGTGGCGCATCGCGGCGCGGCGGGGTGGCTGGTACCTGGTGGGCTTCGACCTGGATCGCGAGGCGCCGCGGTCGTACCGGCTGAGCCGGGTCGAGGGCAGGGTGCGGGCGTCGGGGCCGCGCGACGCGTTCGCGGTCCCGGAGGACGTCGACGTGGACGCGTTGCTGGGCGCGCGGGGTGCCGGTGGTGTCGCACGCCTGGCGGTGGTGCCCGAGCGTGCGGGGGCGCTGCGGGCCCGTGGCACGGTCGTGGGCTCGGTCCCCGACCGGCGTGCGGGCGACGGCGCGGGTCGGGACGTGCTCGAGGTGCCGTACGACGTGCGGTACGCCCTCGCGGACGAGGTCGTCGGGTACGGCGACGCGGTGCTGGTGCTGGGTCCGCCCGACCTGCGCGACGCCGTCGTGCGGCGGCTGCAGGACGCGGCGGGGCTGCGCTTGACCAGGCAGGGTCCGGCGGGTGCCGCGAGCGCCGGCGGGTCGACGGAGGTGGGGGAGCGTGGCTGAGCGTGCGGACGACCGGCTGGTGCGCCTGCTGGGCATCGTCGCGTATCTCGACGGGGCGGGGCCGGTGCCGGTGGGCGAGCTCGCCCGGCACTTCCGCGTGAGCGAGCGGCAGGTGCTCGACGACGTCGACGCGCTGTGGGTGTCGGGGACGCCGGGGTACTGGCCGGACGACCTCATCGACTTCGACGCGGACTCCATCGAGCGGGGGGTGGTGCGGCTCACCGAGGCACGGGGGATGACGCGTCCCCTGCGGCTGGGCACGCGCGAGGCGGTGGCGCTCGTCGCGGCGCTGCGGGCCATGCGGGAGACGGCGGCGGTGCAGGCGGACCCGGAGCGCGCGAGCGTCGTGGAGTCCGTCCTGCGCAAGCTCACGGACGCGACGGGGGAGGCGGCGGCCGCGCTCGACGTGCGGCTCGCGCCCGAGGGCGACCCGCGCGTGGTCGGGGCGATCACGAGCGCGCTCGTCGCCGGACACCGCCTGCGCATCCGGTACGTGACGGCCGCAGACGAGGAGTCGGAGCGCGAGATCGACCCGGTCACCCTGCACACGCAGGACGAGCACGCGTACCTCCTCGCCTGGTGCCACCGGTCGCGCGGGCGCCGCACGTTCCGCGTCGACCGTATCCTCGCCGCCACGGAGCTAGAGGTGCCGGTCGAGGGGCACGACGTCGACCCGGACGTCGACTTCACGCCCACGGGCGACGCGCCGCTCGCGACCATCACGTTCGCGAGCCCGGCGCGCGCCGTCGCGGAGCAGGTCCCGGTCGAGTCGGTGCGCAACCTGCCCGACGGCGCGTTCGAGGTGCGTCTGCGGGTCACCAACCCGGTGTGGTTGCGTCAACTTCTCACCGAGCGTGCCCGGCACGTGCTGGCCGTGGAGCCGGCGTCGGTCGGCCAGGACGTGCGCGAGGCCGCATCCGCCGCCCTCGCCGCGTACGACGCCCTGCCTCCTGCCTGACTAGGGTGGGCGCATGTGGTTCTGGGTCTGGACGACGCTCGTCGTGGGCACGCTCGTAGGGGCGTTCTTCCTGGCGCGTCACCTGTGGCGGTCGGCGAAGGCGCTGGGGCGTGAGCTCTCGCGCGCGTCCCGGGCGGCGGCGGAGATGAGCGCGCGCGCGGACGAGCTGTCGCGGCAGCTCGCCCAGGCGCAGCCGTCCACCGCGCCGACGCTGTTCGACGACCCCGTGGTGCTGCAGGAGCGGGTCGACGCCCTCCGGGCGGCGAGGGTCGAGCGCCGGGGGGAACGTCGTCGTCGGGACGAGCAGGTGTGGTCCCGCTGGCGCCGCTTCAACGCGTAGACTCGGCCGCGTAGCGCCGTCGCCTCGAGGAGGAGTTAGCCCATGGGCATGCTGAAGCCCTGGCACATCATCGTGCTGGTCGTCGTCATCCTGCTCCTGTTCGGTGCGCGCCGGCTCCCGGACCTCGCGCGCAGCGTCGGGCAGTCGCTGAAGATCTTCAAGAGCGAGGTCAAGGACCTGCGCGACGACGACGACTCGAAGACCACGACGACCGGGGACGCTCCCACCGGGTCCACCACGCCGACCGTGACCGGTTCGTCCGCGACCGGAGGGTCGACGTCGCCCGAACAGGGCGATACCTCGAAGGGATAGTCGGTGTCACGTTCTTCCCGTGACGCCGAGGGGCGGATGCCGCTCCGAGAGCACCTCCTCGAGCTGCGCAAGCGTCTCTTCCTCGCCGCGTGCGGTCTCGTCGTCGGCGCGGCCGTCGGATGGTTCCTCTACGAGCCGCTCCTGGCGGCGCTGCAGGAGCCGCTGAAGACCGCGGCCGAGGAGCAGGGCAAGGTCATCAGCCTGAACTTCTCGGGCCTGGCCACGGCGCTCGACATGAAGGTCAAGGTCTCCCTCTTCCTCGGCGTGATCGTCACGTGCCCGTGGTGGCTCTACCAGCTCTGGGCGTTCATCACTCCCGGCCTGACCCGCCGCGAGCGCCGGTACGCGTTCGCCTTCCTCGGGGCGTCGGTCCCGCTGTTCGTCGGCGGTGCGCTGCTCGCGTGGTGGGTCCTGCCGCACGCCGTCGACATCCTCGCCGGGTTCGTCCCGGACGACGCGACCAACCTCGCCGACGCCCAGGGGTACCTGAGCTTCGTCATGCGACTCGTCCTGGCCTTCGGCATCGCGTTCGTCCTGCCCGTCGTGCTCGTCGCGCTCAACTTCACCGGGATGCTGCGCGCGTCGGCGATGGCGAAGGGGTGGCGCTGGGCGGTGCTCATCGCGTTCGTGTTCGCCGCGGTCATGACCCCGACGCCGGACGCCCTGACGATGATCTTCGTCGCGCTGCCCATCTGCGGCCTGTACTTCGCGGCGCTCGGCATCAGCGTTCTCCACGACCGCCGCGTCGACAAGCGCGACGCTGCCCGGCTCGCCCTGTGACGGACCCGTCCCGTACACGCCCTTCGGGGCGTGGGGGTCGCCCGTGAGCACGGTCGCGCTCGTCGTCAACCCGACCGCCGGTCGGGGGCGGGGACGCCCGGCGGGGGTGCGCACGGCCGACGCGCTCCGTGCCGCCGGGCACGACGTCCTCGACCTGAGCGCGCCCAGCCTGCCGCTCGCGCAGGAGTCTGCCGACGCCGCCGTGCGCGGCACCGGCGGTGCCACGACCCCCGGGGTGGACGCGCTCGTCGTCGTCGGCGGGGACGGCATGGTCCACCTCGGCGTCAACGCCGTCGCGGGGACCGGGGTGCCGCTGGGGATCGTCGCCGTCGGCACGGGCAACGACTTCGCCCACGCGCTCGAGCTCCCCACCGGTCGTGCGGACCGGTGCGTCGCCGCGCTGCTCGCCGCGCTCGACCGGCCCACGGGGGCCGGGTGGACGACGCGCGCGCTGGACGCCGCGCGCGTCACCGGAGACCACCTGCCGGCGCCGCGCTGGTACGCGGGCGTCCTGTCGGCGGGCGTCGACGCGGCCGTCAACGCGCACGCCAACGCCGCGACCTGGCCGCGCGGCCGGTCCCGGTACGCGCGCTCCGCCCTCACCGAGATCACGCGGTACCGCCCCTACGGCTTCCGCGTCACCCTGCGCGGCGTCCCTGACCGCGACGCCCTGCCCGACGTGCTCGCCGGCGCGCCGCTGGTGCACGAGACCACCGCCGACGACGGCGCGGTCGTCTGGGAGTCGCCCGGCGCGCTCGTCTCGGTCGCGAACGGCCCACGCATCGGCGGCGGCATCCGCATCGCCCCCGACGCCGCGCTCGACGACGGCCTGCTCGACGTCATCCTCGCCGGTCCCTTCGGCCGGTGGGGAGCCGCACGCATCTTCCCCGGCATGTACGCGGGCCGGCACCTCGCGAACCCCCGAGTCGGCACCCTGCGTGCCCGGTCGGTGACGATCGCGCCCACCGAGGCCGGCGCGCCACCACCCCACGCGTTCGCCGACGGTGAGCACCTCGGACCCCTCCCGGTCCGCGTCGACGTCGAACCCGGAGCGCTGCGGCTCCTCACCCCACCGCCCGCGAGCGCCTGACCGACACGGGCCACCTCGAGAGCCACGACGCGCCCGCGTCACGGCCGCCGCCCGCCCGTGTCAGACGCCGGGACGCACACCGCGGACCGTAGGCTGGCGGCATGACGGCCGCCGAATCTCCCGCCGCCCGCTACGCCGCGGCACAATCCCGCCAGGCCGCGTCCCGGACCCGCCTCGCGGAGTTCCGCCAGATCCTCGACTTCCCGCTCGACGACTTCCAGGTGCGCTCGTGCGAGGCGCTCGAGGAAGGACGCGGCGTCCTCGTGGCCGCACCCACGGGGGCGGGCAAGACCGTCGTGGGGGAGTTCGCCGTGCACCTCGCGCTCACGGGTGGGCGCAAGGCGTTCTACACGACGCCCATCAAGGCGCTGTCGAACCAGAAGTACGCCGACCTGGTGCGCCGGTACGGTGCGGACCAGGTGGGCCTCCTCACGGGGGACACGACGATCAACGGCGAGGCGCCCGTCGTCGTCATGACCACCGAGGTGCTGCGCAACATGCTCTACGCGGGCTCGCGCACCCTGGAGGGTCTCGCCTTCGTCGTCATGGACGAGGTGCACTACCTCGCGGACCGGTTCCGCGGACCGGTGTGGGAGGAGGTCATCATCCACCTGCCCGACGACGTGCAGCTCGTCTCCCTGTCCGCGACCGTGTCGAACGCGGAGGAGTTCGGGGACTGGCTCGAGATGGTGCGCGGCGACACCACGGTGGTCGTCAGCGAGCGCCGACCGGTGCCGCTGTGGCAGCACGTCCTGGTGGCGTCGGCGAACCCGACCGCGAACCCGACCGCGAACCCGGTCGCGGGCGTGGCGCACGCGGGGGGCGGCCGGGCGTTCGGCGCGGACCTGCTCGACCTGTATGCGGGGCACGTGGACCCGACCGACCCGGGCGTGAACCCGCCCATCAACCCGGACCTGCTCGCCGCGTTCCGCGCGGCGCCCCGCACGGGTGGGTCCGGGCCGGGCGGGCGACGCACCGGCGACCGCGGGTACCGCGGGCGGGGCGGGCGACGCCCGGGTGGTGACCGCGCGGACCGGGCGTTCGGGGTGCGGCGCACCCCCGCCCGGTTCGCGGTGGTCGACGCGCTCGACGCGGACGGCCTGCTGCCCGCGATCTACTTCGTGTTCTCGCGCGCCGGGTGCGAGGGGGCGGTGCAGCAGTGCCTCACGGCGGGGCTGCGGCTGACGTCGCCCGCGGAGGAGGCGGAGATCCGGCGGGTCGCGGAGGAACGCACCGCGACCATCCCCGCCGAGGACCTCGAGGTCCTCGGCTACTGGACGTGGACCGAGTCCCTCGCGCGCGGCATCGCGGCGCACCACGCGGGCATGCTGCCGGTCTTCAAGGAGACGGTCGAGGAGCTGTTCAGCCGCGGGCTCATCAAGGTCGTGTTCGCCACCGAGACGCTCGCGCTCGGCATCAACATGCCGGCCCGCTCCGTCGCCCTGGAGAAGCTCGTCAAGTGGGACGGGACGGCGCACGTCGACGTCACCCCCGGCGAGTACACCCAGCTCACCGGCCGCGCGGGGCGGCGCGGCATCGACGTGGAGGGGCACGCCGTCGTCGTCGACCACGCCGGCCTCGACCCGGTGCACCTCGCGGGCTTGGCGTCCAAGCGCCTGTACCCGCTGCGCTCGAGCTTCCGACCGACGTACAACATGGCGGTGAACCTCGTCGCGCAGGTCGGGCGCGACCGCGCGCGCGAGGTGCTGGAGACGTCGTTCGCGCAGTTCCAGGCCGACCGCGGCGTCGTCGGCCTGGCGAAGCAGGCGCAGGCGCACGCCGAGGCGCTCGACGGGTACGCCCGCGCGATGACGTGCGACCGCGGCGACTTCGCGCAGTACGCCGCCCTGCGGCGCCGCATCGCGGCACGCGAGACGGACCTGTCGCGCGCCGCGAGCCGGTCGCGGCGCGCCGAGGTCGTCGCCGCGTTCGAGCGGCTGCGCCCCGGGGACGTGGTCGAGGTGCCGTCCGGGCGCCGGGCCGGGTACGTCGTCGTGCTGGACCCGGGGGAGGGGGCCGGGTTCGACGGGCCGCGGCCCACGGTCCTCACGCAGGACCGGCAGGTGAAGAAGCTCACGGTGGCGGACGCCCCCGGCGGGATCACCACCGTGGCGAGGGTCAAGATCCCCCAGGCGTTCAACGCCCGCGTGCCCGCCCAGCGGCGCGACCTCGTCGCCAGCCTGCGCAACGCCCTCGGCGCGCTCGACGAGCCGGGGTCGCGCCCGGGCCGCCGCGAGCGCGCACGGTCCGCGGCCGCGGACGACCAGGACCTGTCGCGCCTGCGCGCCCAGCTGCGCGCCCACCCGTGCCACGACTGCCCCGACCGTGAGGACCACGCGCGCTGGGCGGAACGCTGGGCACGGCTGAAGAAGGAGCACGACCAGCTCGTGCGCCGCGTCGAGGGCCGCACGGGCTCCATCGCGCGCGTGTTCGACCGGATCTGCGACGTGCTCGTGACGCTGGGCTACCTCGCGCCCGGCACGCCCGACGACGACCCCACCGCACCCCTCGACGACGCCCTCGACGCGGAGGAACCCCGCGAGGGGCCGGGTGAGGAGACCGCTCCGCCGGCCGCCGGGGCACGGTCCGCCCGCGCGGGCCTGCAGGTCACGCGTGACGGGCAGTGGCTGCGGCGCCTGTACGCGGAGAACGACCTGCTCCTCGCCGAGTGCCTGCGCCGCGGCGTGTGGGACGACCTGGACGCGCCCGCGCTGGCCGCCGTCGTGTCCACGTGCGTGTACGCGGGTCGCCGCGAGGAGCACGGCGAGCCCGACGTCCCCGGCGGCCCGCACGGCAGGCTCGCGAAGGCGATCGAGGCGACCGTGCGCGTGTGGTCCGAGGTGGACGACCTCGAGGACACCCACGACGTCCACGCGACCGCCCAGCTCGACGAGGGCCTCGTCGGCGCCGTGCACCGGTGGGCCGTCGGGCGCAACCTCGACGCCGTCCTGCGCGGTTCCGAGATCGCCGCGGGCGACTTCGTGCGCTGGTGCAAGCAGGTCATCGACGTCCTCGACCAGATCGCCGGCGCCGCGCCCACCCCGGAGCTGCGGCGGACCGCGATCCAGGCGATCGACCGGCTGCGCCGCGGCGTGGTGGCGTACTCCAGCGTCTGAGCGCCCGCCCCGTGACGACCGACACGGGCGTCACCTGCGCCGACGCGTGAACGACCCGCGGTTGTGGCGGTATCGTGAAGGATTGTGGCCTCAACCTTGTACCGCGGCGGCGTGATCCACTCCCAGTCCGACCCGTTCGCCGAAGCGCTCCTCGTCGACGACGGCGTCATCGCGTGGATCGGCGCCGACGACACGGCCGACGGTCTCGCCGCCCGCGCCGACCGCGTCGTCGAGCTCGACGGCGCGCTCGTCGCGCCCGGGTTCGTCGACGCCCACGTCCACCTGTTCGAGGTCGGGCTCGCCCTCGCCGGCGTCGACCTGTCCGCGAGCGCCGGGGTGACGACCCTCGCGGCCGCGCTCGAGGCCGTCGCGAAGGCCGCCGCGGGCGTCGGGGAGGACGACGTCGTGCTGGCCTTCGGGTGGGACGAGCGGGCGTGGCCCGAGGGCCGCCCTCCGACGCGCGACGAGCTCGACGCGGCGACCGGCGGGCGCGCGGTGTACGCGGCGCGCGTCGACGTGCACTCGGCGGTCGTGTCGACGACGCTCGCGCGGCGCTGCGCGCTGCAGGGACGGCCGGGCTGGGACGAGTCCGGGTGGGTGACGGGGGAGGCGCACCACGTGGCGCGCGACGTCGCCCGCGACGTCACGCCCGGGCGGCGCACCGAGCTGTACCGGACGGCGCTGCGCGCGGCGGCGGAGCAGGGCATCGTGTCGGTCCACGAGATGAGCGCCCCGCACATCGACACGCGCGCCGGCCTGCGCGAGCTGCTCGAGCTCACCGGGGACGCGGCGTCAGGGCTGGCGCACGTCGTCGGGTACCGGGGCGAGCTGTGCACCACGGTCGACGACGCGCGCGAGCTGCTCGCAGACGTGCCGGGACTCACGGGCATCGCCGGTGACCTCAACGTCGACGGGTCCATCGGGTCGCGCACCGCGGCGATGCGCCTGCCGTACCAGGACGGTCCCGACCGCACCGACCGCGGCAACCTCTACCTCACCGCGGAGCAGATCGCGAACCACCTGTCGGCGGTCGCCGCGGCGGGCACGCAGGGCGGCTTCCACGTCATCGGGGACCGGGCGATGGACGAGCTCGTCCTCGGGCTCGAGGTCGCGGCGCAGGTGCACGGCACGAGCTCCGTGCGTGCCGCGCGGCACCGCGTCGAGCACGCTCTGCTCGTCGACGCGAACGCGCTCGCGACGCTCCTGCTGTTCGGCGTGAGCCTGAGCATCCAGCCCGGCTTCGACGCCGCGTGGGGCGGGCCGGGCGGCATGTACGCGGCACGCGTCGGCGCGACGCGCGCGCAGGGGCTGAGCCCGTTCGCGGACCTCGCGGGGGCGGGTGTGCCGCTCGCGTTCGGGTCGGACGCCCCGGTGACGCGGCTCGACCCGTGGGCGGCGGTGCTCGCCGCCATGTCGCACGTGGACCCCGACCAGCAGATCTCCGCCCGGGCCGCGTTCCGGGCGCACACGCGCGGCGGGTGGCGCATCGCCGGCCTGGACCACACGGGGGCCGGTCAGCTGCGCGTCGGGGCGCCCGCGCACCTGGCGGTGTGGCAGAGCGAGCACCTGGTGGTGCAGGGCGCGCTGGGGCGCACGACGTCGTCGTGGAGCACCGACGCCCGCGCAGGTCAGCCGCTGCTTCCCGAGCTCGGCCCGGACGCGCCGCGCCCGCGCTGCCTGCAGACGGTGCGGGACGGCGTCGTGCTGTTCGACACGTTCGTGTGAGCGCTACCGCTTGACACCGCGAGGAGCCGGAGTAGGTTCGACAGGGTGTTCCGGCCCCCGCGGCCGCCGGGGGGATCAGCCACCGACGACGATCCTCCGGCATGCTGTGACGGGTACCTGGCCGGGCTCGCGCGCTCAGTAGAAAACGTGCGTCGCTGGTGGCAGCGCGGCACGGGCCGAAGGGCGCGCGAGCCCGCACACCCACTGCTCGGGCCAGCGACGGTCCAGCCCGGTGGCGTAGTCTGCACCCCGTGCACGCGCCAGAGCCCCGGTCCGGTCCAGCACCGCAGCCGGACCCCGGACCCGCGGCCACCGGCGGCCCCCGCCCACCGCGCGTGCTCACACTTCTCCTGGCCGCCGGCGGCGGGCTGCTCACCGACGCTGCCTTCCCCGACCGCGGGTGGTGGCCCGCCGCGTTCGTCGGCGTGGCGGCCCTGTTCTGGGCGCTGCGCCGCGACTCCGCCCGCTGGGGCTTCCTCGTCGGCCTCGTGTGGGGTCTGGCGTTCTTCCTCCCGCACCTCTGGTGGGCGAACTACGCCACCGAGACCGTGCCGTGGGTCGCGCTGTCCGTCATGGAGGCGTGCTTCGTCGCCGTCCTGGGCGCCGCGTGGGTGTGGGCGCGGCGCTGGTCGTGGCTGCGCGAGCGCCCGGCGCGCCAGGCGGTCGCGTTCGCGGTGCTGTTCGTCGGGGTCGAGCAGACGCGCACCGAGGTGCCGTTCGGGGGCTTCCCCTGGGGGCGGCTCGCGTTCTCCCAGGTCGACTCCCCGCTCGGACGCTCCGCGTGGCTCGGGGGCGAGGTGCTCGTGTCCCTGCTGGTGGCGCTGGCCGGGGCACTCCTCGCCGTCGCGGTGCTCGCGCTCGTGCGCCGGCGCGCCGTCGTGCGCGGAGCCGTCGTGCCGCTCGCGGTCGCCGCAGGACTCGTCGCCGCACCTCTCCTCGTGCCGCTCGACGCGGCCGCCCAGTCCGGCACGCTCGCGGTCGGCGCGGTGCAGGGCAACGTCGGCGAACCGGGCCTCGGGTCGTTCGCGAACCGGGCCGAGGTGCTCAACAACCACCTGGAGGGGACCGTCGCGCTCCTCGACCAGGTCGAGCCGGGCGAGCTCGACGTCGTGCTGTGGCCGGAGAACGGCTCCGACCTCGACCCGCAGACGGCGCCCGACGTCGCCCGCGCGATCGACCGCGCGGCGCGCGAGGTGGGCGCCCCGATCCTCGTCGGGGCCCAGGAGTACCCGGACACCGGCGGCCGGTACAACGTGTCGTTGCTGTGGGAGCCGGGGGAGGGCGTCGTCGACCGGTACGCCAAGCAGCACCCCGCGCCGTTCGGCGAGTACATCCCGCTGCGCTCGCTCCTGCGGGTGTTCTCCGACCAGGTCGACCGCGTGAGCATCGACATGATCGCCGGCACGGAGACCGGCGTGATGGACCTCGACGCGGCCCGACTGGGACGTACCGTCCCGCTCGGCGTCGTCATCTGCTTCGAGATCGCCTACGACTCGCTCGTGCGCGACGCCGTCACCGCCGGCGCCGAGGTGCTCGTCGTGCAGACGAACAACGCCTCGTTCGGGTACACCGCCGAGTCGACCCAGCAGCTCGCGATGTCGCGACTGCGCGCGATCTCCGCCGGGCGCGCGACGGTGCAGGTCTCCACGGTCGGGGTGAGCGGCGTGATCGCCCCCGACGGGACGCTCCTGCAGAGCACGGAGCTGTTCACGGCCGACCAGATGATCGCCGACCTGCCGCTGCGCACGAGCCTCACCCCGGCCGTGCGGGCCGGCGTGGTCCCCGGGATCGTCCTCGAGGCCCTGGCGCTCGGTCTCCTCGCCGCCGGGGTCGTGACCGCGGTCCGCGAGCGCCGCGGGTCGCGTGCCGCGCGGCCCGCGTCCGACGTGCAGGTCGCCGCCGGGCCGGCGAGGACCGACGCGCGATGAGCGCAGGCGCCCGGAGGGTGCTGGTCGTCGTGCCCACCTACGACGAGGCGCAGACCCTGCCCGGCACGCTCGCGCGCCTGCGCTCGGCCGTCCCGGACGCGGACGTGCTCGTGGTCGACGACGCGAGCCCCGACGGGACGGGCGACCTCGCGGACGCCGCGGCCGCGACCGACCCGGCCGTGCACGTCCTGCACCGGGCGGGCAAGCAGGGGCTCGGCGCCGCGTACGTCGCGGGGTTCGGCTGGGCGCTCGACGCCGGGTACGACGTCGTCGTGGAGATGGACGCCGACGGGTCCCACCAGCCGGAGCAGCTCCCGCTCCTGCTCGGCGCGCTCGCGGGCACCGCCACACCCGGGGACGGCGGCCCGCAGGGGGCGCCGGACCTCGTCATCGGGTCGCGGTGGGTCCCCGGTGGCGAGGTGGAGAACTGGCCGTGGCACCGCGAGGTGCTCTCGCGCGCCGGGAACGCGTACGTGCGCCTCGCCCTCGGGCTGCGGCTCGGGGACGCGACGGCGGGCTTCCGCGCCTACCGGGCCGGTGCGCTGCGGCGCATCGACCTCGCCAGCGTCGAGTCCCACGGGTACTGCTTCCAGGTCGACATGGCGTGGCGGGTCCAGCGCACGGGCGGGCGCGTCGTCGAGGTGCCGATCACGTTCGTCGAGCGGACCGCGGGCCGGTCGAAGATGAGCCGCGCGATCGTCGTCGAGGCGCTGTGGAAGGTCACGCTCTGGGGTGCCCGACGCCGTGCGGACCAGCTCGCGGGAGCGTTCCGGTCGGTGCTGGGCCGGCGGCGCGCGCCCTGACCTCGCGAGAAGGCCCGGACCCCCTGAGGGGTCCGGGCCTTCTCGGCAGGTCGTGGCGCCGTCGGGCACCCGCGCGAGCGGTCGGCTCAGGCGCTGCGGCGCAGCTTGCCGGCGCGCAGCAGCCCGAGGCGCTCGTCGAGGAGCTCCTCGAGCTCGGAGATCGTGCGGCGCTCGAGCAGCATGTCCCAGTGGGTGCGGGCAGGCTTGCCGGCCTTCGGCTCGGGGCGCTCCGCGTCGCGCAGGAGCGCCTCGGCGCCGCAGCGGCACTCCCACACCGGGGGGACCTCGGCGTCAGTCGAGAACGGCAGGATGATGGTGTGCCCGTTGGGGCAGTCGTAGTGCGCCTGGAAGCGGGGGGCGAAGTCGACGCCCTCGTCCGACTCCATGCTCTTCGCACCGATGCTCATCCCGCGCAGCGAACGGTCGGCCATGGTGTCCTCCTGAGGGGTTCTTCGGGGGTGTGGGCGCGCCCGGTGGGGTGCGGACGGCGGCCCGGTCTACGAGAGGCAACGCCTCGTCGTCGGTCGGTGTTCCGAGGCAGCGTGAAGGTCCGGTGAACGTCGCGGGGCGTGCGACCGATCGGTCCCCCACGGCGTCGAGCCGGTCCGCCACGGCGCGTCGCGGTCCCAGGCTCCCCGGTTTCGGTGCCTCGCGCAACTCGTCACCCACCCCGGGAGGCGTGCGTGCGCACGCTCACACCGTCGTCGAAGGACGGTGGGAACAACAGGGGAGCGTCGCCGGTTGAGGCCCATGTACATGCAAACGCATCTACCTAGAACTCACGGGAGCACACCATGCAGTTCGGCATCTTCACCGTCGGCGACGTCACGACCGACCCTACGACGGGCCGGACCCCCGACGACACGGCGCGCGTGCGCGCGATGCTGACCATCGCCAAGCACGCCGACGAGGCGGGCCTGGACGTCTTCGCCACGGGCGAGCACCACAACCCGCCGTTCGTCCCGTCGTCACCGACCACCATGCTCGGCTACCTCGCCGGTGTGACGAAGAACATCGTCCTGTCGACGTCCACGACGCTCATCACGACGAACGACCCGGTGCGCCTCGCCGAGGAGTACGCGATGCTCCAGGTCATCTCGGACGGGCGCATGGACCTCATGATGGGCCGCGGGAACACCGGCCCGGTGTACCCGTGGTTCGGGCAGGACATCCGCAACGGCATCCCGCTGGCGGTCGAGAACTACGCGCTCCTGCGCCGCCTGTGGACCGAGGACGTCGTGGACTGGGAGGGCAAGTTCCGCACCCCGCTGCAGGGCTTCACCTCCACCCCGCGCCCGCTCGACGGGGTGCCGCCGTTCGTGTGGCACGGGTCGATCCGCAGCCCCGAGATCGCCGAGCAGGCCGCCTACTACGGCGACGGGTTCTTCCACAACAACATCTTCTGGCCCATCAGCCACACGCAGCAGATGGTGCAGTTCTACCGCCAGCGCTGGGAGCACCACGGCCACGGCCCCGCGGACACCGCGATCGTCGGCCTCGGCGGGCAGGTGTTCCTGCGCAAGGACTCCCAGAAGGCGTGGGACGAGTTCCGGCCCTACTTCGACAACGCGCCCGTGTACGGGCACGGTCCGTCGATGGAGGACTTCACCCGCGAGACCCCGCTGACCGTCGGCTCGCCGCAGCAGGTCATCGACCGGTACGCCGCGATGCGCGAGCACGTGGGGGACTACCAGCGTCAGCTCTTCCTCATGGACCACGCCGGCCTGCCCCTCAAGACCGTGCTCGAGCAGATCGACCTCCTCGCGGGCGAGGTCGTGCCCGTGCTGCGCCGCGAGATGGAAGCCGCGCGCCCCGCGCACGTGCCGGCGAACCCGCCGAGCCACGCCGAGCGCGTCGCCGCCGCGAAGGCCGCCGGGACCGAGGGCGCCGCGCACGTCGGCGGCGCCGAGGACCGCTGGACCGGTCGCACCGCCGAGGACGACACGGCTGACCAGCTGCCTGCCCGCAGCGGCGCCGCGTTCGGTCTCTGACCCGACCACACAACGACCACACACCGAGCAGCATCCCGAGCATCGCAGGAGCACCGCATGACCCAGAACACCCCCGCCGCGGACCGTCGCCTCGTCGTGGTCTCCGCGGGCCTGTCCAAGCCGTCGTCGACCCGCCTGCTCGCAGACCGGCTCGCCGAGGCGAGCGTGCGCGAGCTGCAGGGTCTCGGCGTGACCGTCGAGGTCGAGACGGTCGAGCTGCGCGACCACGCGCACGCGGTCGTGGACGCGATGCTCACCGGCTTCCCCACCGGCGAGCTCGCCGGCGTGCTCGAGCGGCTCACCGCCGCCGACGGGATCGTGGTCACGACCCCCCTGTTCACCACCACGTACTCCGGGCTGCTCAAGTCGTTCGTCGACGTCCTCGACAAGGACTCCCTCACGGGCACACCGGTGCTGCTCGGCGCGACCGGCGGCACGGCGCGGCACTCGCTCGCGCTCGAGTACTCGCTGCGGCCCCTGTTCACCTACCTGCGGGCCGACGTCGCCACGACCTCCGTGTTCGCGGCCACCGACGACTGGGCGGCCGGCGAGGCGGACTCGGGCGGTGGGCTGCCCGCCCGCATCGCCCGGGCCGGCCGCGAGCTTGCGGAGAAGGTCGCGCTGCGCAAGAACGCCGGTCCGGCCGACCCGTTCGCCGGCACGCCGGACTTCACGGCGCTCCTCGGCGGGCACTGACAGGCTGCGCGACCGTCCCACCCTGCGCGCCCTGGCCCTGGTGCTCCCGGCCGGGGCGCGCTCCCGCGCCTGACCTGCGTCGTCGTCCCCCACGGGCCTTGCCCGCGAGCGCCGCACCCGGCAGGATCGGGGGACCGACGACGACGGGGAGCAGCATGAGCAGCAGCGCGACCGAGGACCTGACCGCACCGCCTCCCGGTTCCGCCCCCGACACCGTCGCGGTACCCGTCGTGGAGGCCCTCGCGGAGCACGTTCCCGACCCGGACACCCGGACCGCGGCCCCGCCCGCGCGGCGGCCCGTCGGCGTCGTGCGGGCCCCGGAGCCCGCGCCCGACGCCGCACGCTTCGCCGCCGCGCCCCGCTACCCGTCCATGTTCCACGTCGCCGGCGGCCGGCTCGTCTGGGACGGTGCACGACTGCGCCTCGTGCGGGCCGACGGGACGGTCCACGAACCCGTCGGGCGACCCGAGGTGACCGTCACCGGGGACGGGTCCACCGTCGTCGTGACCTGGCGCGACGAGCACCACCCGACCTCCCGTGCGACGCGCGCCGTCCTCCTCGACGGCTCCTCCGCGCGCTTCGCGCGCTTCGCGCGCTCGCTCGCGGCCACCCGCCCCGCCAGCATCGTCGTCGACGACCGGACCGCGCCCTCCCCGCGCGTGCCCCGGCTGCGCCCCGACCGCGCAGGCACCGCCCGGCGCCCGGGAGTGTTCGCCCGCGCGGTGTGGCGCGTCGTCGCCCGCGGCGCCCCCGCCGCGAGCGCCGCGCGCGCCGACGGGGGAGCGGCGCTCGTCGCCCGGCTCGAACGGCTCGCCGTCCTGCACCGCGCCGGAGACCTCACCGACACCGAGTACGCGCGCGCGAAGCAGGCGCTCCTCGGCTGAGGCACGCGATCGCCGCGTGCGTCAGGCCCTGGCGTCGCCCGAGACGTCGCCGACGAGCTCGCGCACCACGGGAGGGTCCGTGCGGAAGTCCCCGTACCTTGCCCAGGCGAGCACGACCCGGACGAGCACGATCTGCTCGCTCGCGAGCGAGGCGGCGAACTCGGGGAACGACGCGAGGTAGGCGGAGGCACACCGTTCGCGGTCCTCGCCCACGGGCAGGTCGGCCACGCCCTCGCACTGCAGCGTCGTGCCGTCGGTCCCGCCGACCACCACCGCCGCGCGGGCGTCACGGCGCACGTTCGCGACCTTGCGCGAGGTCGCACGCGCGTCGAAGACCAGCTCGCCCGCGTCCGTCGCCGTGATCGCGAGGTAGGCCGCCTGCGGGCTCCCGCCCGGGCCCAGGGTCGAGACGACCCCCCACCGCTGCGAACGGACATGGTTGACGAGTACTGCGCGGTCCACACGCCGCACCCTAGCCGGGAGCGCCCGTGGTGCGGGCCCGCGCTCGTCCGTCGGCGCGCTCGTGCTGTCCCTGCGCGGCCCGTCGTCGTCCCGTACGGTGCAAGGACGACTGCAGCCGACGACGCCCGCAGGAGGACATCGTGTCGGACCGGGGATTCCAGCTCGCCGCCATCGCCATCTACCTCCTCGCGATGCTCGCCATCGGGTACTACGCGTACCGCCGCACGCAGAACCTCGATGGCTACATGCTCGCGAACCGGGGCCTGCGCCCCAGCGTGGCCGCCCTGTCCGCCAACGCGTCCGACATGTCCGGCTGGTTGCTGCTCGGCCTGCCCGGCGCGATCTACGCCGCAGGGCTCGTCGAGGCGTGGATCGCGATCGGGCTCATCGTCGGCGCGTGGTTGAACTGGCGGTTCGTCGCCCCGCGCCTGCGCGCCTACTCCGAGATCTCCGAGAACGCCATCACCATCCCGAGCTTCTTCGCCAAGCGGCTCAAGGGCAACGCCCGCCCGCTGCGCATCGCGGCCGCCGTCGTGATCCTCGGGTTCTTCACCTTCTACGTCTCCAGCGGCATGGTCGCCGCCGGCAAGTTCTTCGAGTCCTCCTTCGGGTGGCCCTACCTCACCGGGCTGCTCCTCGTCGCGGCCATCACCCTCGGGTACACCCTCTTCGGCGGGTTCCTCGGCGCCACCCTCACCGACGTCGCGCAGGGCCTGCTCATGCTCGCCGCGCTCGTCGCCGTGCCGATCGTCGCCGTGACCTCGATGGGCGGCATCGGCACCGTCGCCGACCAGGCCCGCGCCGTGAACCCCGACGCGTTCGACCTGTTCTCCGGCATCTCCGACCAGGGCGTCTTCCTCGGCGTCGTGGCCCTCGTCTCGACCGCCGCCTGGGGGCTCGGGTACTTCGGCCAGCCGCACATCATCGTGCGGTTCATGGCCCTGCGCTCACCGGGCGAGGCGACTGTCGCGCGCCGCATCAGCCTCGGCTGGATGATCCTCACCGCCGGCGGCGCGATCGCGACCGCGCTCATCGGGATCGCCTACTTCGCCGGCGACCCCGAGCGCCCGCTCGACGACCCCGAGACCGTCTTCCTGATCCTCAGCCAGATCTTCTTCCACCCGTTCGTCGCCGGCCTCGTCCTCGCCGCCGTCCTCGCCGCGATCATGTCGACCATGTCGAGCCAGCTCGTCGTCTGCTCGTCCGCACTCGTCGAGGACCTCTACAACATCGCCGGACGCCGCTCCACGGAGAAGGTCGAGCTCGTCCTCGGCCGGGTCGGCGTCCTCGTCGTCGCCGTGGTCGCCGTGCTCCTCGCCCTCGACGACGACTCCGCCATCCTCGACCTCGTGGCCTTCGCCTGGGCCGGGTTCGGCGCCGCCTTCGGCCCCATCGTGCTGCTGTCCCTGTACTGGCGCCGGCTCACCGCGACCGGCGCGCTCGCCGGCCTCGCCACCGGGGCCCTCACGGTCGCCGTGTGGGGCAACATCGACGCGCTCAGCGGCGCCATGTACGAGATCGTGCCCGGGTTCCTCCTCAACCTGCTCGTCACCGTCCTCGTCAGCCGCGCCACCGCCCGCCCCGACCCGGAGGTCGACGCCGAGTTCGACGAGATGGAGCGCGAGCTCGCCAAGCCCTGACCCGGCGACGCACGACGGGGAGCGACGCCGCTAGCCCTCCGGGACCGGCCCCGGCCTGCCGTCGACGCCATGACCCGCCTCGATCGCCTCCAGGTCACGCACCGCGAACCGGTGGTGCTCCCACTCCTCCTCGAGGATCACGTGCAGGCACGACAGTGTCGTCTCCGGGTACTCCGGGGACCACGGGTTCCGACGCACGGCCGACAGCTCCTGCGGCGCGACCGACGCCAGGAAGTCACGCACCATCGCGACCCGACCCGCACGGACCTCGAGCACCTCGGCGAACGACGGCGTCCCCGTCACGAACAGCGACAGGTCCAGCCCGTCCTCCGCCGCCTGCGGACCCGCCAGACCGATCGGGTGGAACGGCTGCTCGACCTCGAGCACTGCGCGCCGGAGCCACGTGTCCGTCGCCAGGACCAGGTGCCGCACCGTCTGCGCGAACGACCACTCGCCGTCGACCGAGACGTCCACCGTGCCGGCCGGCATCGCGGCGGCCCGCTCCACCGTCGCAGCCCAGGTCGACTCCAGTGCCGCCCACGCCGCGCGCAACCCCTCCGGATTCGTGGCCCGCCGCAGGGAGCGGCCAGGGAAGCGACGGTCCAGCTCTGCCTCGACGAACCCGGTCACGTCGACACCGTTGACGCGGAAGAACGTGTCGCCGTCCGACAGCCACGGCGCGTCGACGTCCACCGCCTCCACCTGGACCCCGCGCATCACCACCCCGGACAGGTCCGACTCCACGAACCGGGCACCCCGCAGGTCCGCACCGTCGAACGTCGCACCCCGCAGGTCGTCGGAACGCGTGAACCGTGCCATGAGCGACTCCTCTCGTCTGAAGGACCCCGCCGTCCCGACCCGACCCAGGGGAGGGGAGCGGCCGACGACGCGCATACGCCACCGACAGCACGGGCACCGGAGCGCACGGACGACGACGGCACGCTACTCCGCCCCACCGCTACCCCGCCAGGGGTCCGCCGACAACGCACCGCAGTCCGACTTGTCGGCCCGCCGTCGCCCGGGGGAGCATCGGCCCATGCCGATCCTGCCCACCGAACGCGACCCCCGCCTGATCACCGTGCGCCGCGGCGGCACACTCACCGACGAGCGCCACCGCCAGCTCGCCCAGTGGGCCGTCGACTGCACCGAACACGTCCTGCCCCTCTTCGAGCAGGCCCGCCCCGACGACACCCGGCCACGCCACGCCCTCGACGTCGCACGCGCCTGGATTCGCGGGGAGGTCCCCATGAAGACCGCCCACACCACGGCCTTCACCGCGAACGCCGCCGGCCGCGACCAGCCCGCACCCGTCAAGTACGCGGCGCTCGCAGCCGGGCAGGCCGTGGCGGTGGCACCCGTGGCAGCGCACGACCTGGGAGCCGCGGCGTACGCGATCCGGGCCGTGGCGGCCGACGCCGCCGCGCGTGGCGAGGATCCGGAGGCAGCGCGCGTCGCGGAGCGCGACTGGCAGCGCGGACGCATCCCCGCCGAGCTGCGCGAGCTCGTGCTCGACGACCAGCGACTCCGCAGCGCGATCTGCTGGAACGTCTTCGACGACTGAGGTCGGAGCGGTCAGCGCAGGAGGTCGTCGTACGCGACGAGGGGGACCAGGCTGTCAGCGGCCGCGGCCACCCGCTCGTCACCGGCGACCAGGACGTCCGCCTGGAGCGTGGCGACGGCCAGGTACTCCGCGACCTGTGTGTCGTCGTGGTCCAGGTCCCGCGCGATCCGCCACGCCACGGACCGCGAGACCCGGTCCGACAGGAGCCGGACCTTCAGCGTCGCGAGGCCCTCGAGGTGTGCTCGCGCGGTCGTCTCGTCCAGCGCGCCACGGCGCACGTCGCGGTAGAGGATCGACAGCGCGTGGCTGCGCAGGACCGACGGGCCGACGAGCGGCCGTCGCGCGCCGAGGCCCACGTCGTCGGTCACGAGGCGCAGCGCCGTGACCGCGTCGATCGCGCACCGGGTCGTAGGTTCGAGGACGGACGAGGCCATGGGAACAGTAGACACCTCGAGGGACCACGGTCGCAGGACCCGCCGGGCCGGGGGAGTGGCTCGACCCCGGCGGACGACCGGTGCCCCTCAGCCGGCCCGGTACCGCGCGTAGATCAGACCGCTGTCGAAGGCACGCTGCTCGACCAGCTCGAGGTCGAGGCGCACACCGTCCGGGAAGAACCGCGTGCCGCCGCCGACGACGCTCGTCGTGACGAACAGGTGGTACTCGTCCACCAGGCCGGCCGCGATCGCCTGGGCGGCGAGGGTCGGGCCGTCGACGGAGAGGTCGTAGTCGGACTCGTCCTTGAGCCTGCGCACCGCGTCCGGGTCGAACGTTCGCTCGATCCGGGTCCGCTCGCTGGACACCGACTCGAGCGTCGTGGAGTACACGACCTTCTCCGCGCCCTGCCAGTCACGCGCATAGTCGACGATGTGCGGCGGCGCGTCCGGATCCGTGTGCGCGGTCTCCCAGAAGACCATCGTCTCGTACATCCGCCGGCCGTAGAGGAACGTGCGGACGTCCCGGAAGACGTCGCCGATGAAGGTGTGCACCTCCGGCACCTCGGCGCCGGTCCCGAGGTCACCCTCCGCCGCGACCGCGTAGCCGTCGAGCGAGGTGATCATCGAGTAGATCAGGCGTCCCATGGTGTCCCTTTCGCCAAGCATGTCCCTCTGCCGCACGTAGAGACGCCCGCACCGTCCGGAACTCATCGCCCAGGGGACGACGTGCCTCCGACGGACCGATCGCGGACGGCCGGACGAGACCCGCCCGGCCGCCCGCGATCACGTCAGACCAGGGCGCGGCCGAGGAAGTCGCGGACGAGCGCGGCGATCTCCTCGCCGTGGCTCTCGAGCGCGAAGTGGCCCGCGTCGAGCAGGTGCAGCTCGGCGTCGGGCAGGTCACGGGTGAAGGCGCGCGCGCCGTCGGCGCCGAAGATCTCGTCGTGCTCGCCCCAGGTGATCAAGGTCGGGGGACGGTGGGTGCGCAGGTAGTCCTGGAACGCGGGGTAGAGGTCGAGGTTGAACTGGTAGTCCCAGAACAGCTGCAGCTGGACGGCGTCGTTCCCGGGTCGGTCGAGAAGGGCCTGGTCGAGGTTCCAGGTGTCGGGGGAGAGGCGGTCGACCCGGCCGGCAGGCACGCCGTGCGTGTACTGCCACCGCGTCGACTCCGGCGACAGGAGCGTACGGACCTCCGCCTCGTGAGCCGCACGGTCCTTGGCGTGCGCGAACAGCACGTCCCAGAACGGGGTGAAGCCCTCCGTGTAGGCGTTTCCCGACTGGACGACCAGGGCGGTGACCCGGTGCGGGTCACGGAGCGCGATCCGCTGGCCGATCGGCGCACCGTAGTCCTGGAGGTAGAGCGCGAACCGGTCCAGCCCGAGGTGGTCGAGCAGACCCTGCGTGACGCCCGCGAGGTTGTCGAAGGAGTACTCGAAGCTGGTGGCCGGCGGGGCGTCGGAGTACCCGAAGCCCAGGTGGTCGGGCGCGACCAGGTGGAAGGAGTCCGCGAGGTCGACGATCAGCCGGCGGAACATGTGCGACGAGGTCGGGAAGCCGTGCAGCAGCACCAGCGTGGGTGCGGTCGGGTCACCCGCCTCCCGGTAGAACACGGTGTGCCCGTCGATCGTGGCGGTGCGGTGGTGCACCGTACGCACACCCTGCCCGTCGGCGCTCGCGGTCTCGTTCATGGGTATTCCTCCGAGGAGTAGACGGGACGACCATGCGTCACGAACGGCAGGCCGTCGATCTCACCCCCATGACGCACTTGAACGGTGAGAACCTAAGCCGTCTCGATCTCACCTGTCAATCGCTTGACAGGGGTAAGATCGTCGAGTGATGTCACGACCGCTCGTCGGCGAACCGCTGGCCCTGGACCTCGTCAACACCCAGTGGGTGGACCACGGACGTTCGTACGACCTGTTCGACGAACCTGCCCAGATCCAGGCCTGGCTCCACGAGCACGACCTGACCGAGGAGCAGGCCGAGGTCTCCGAGTCGTCGCTGCGCCACACCCGAGCGGTGCTGCGCCGCGCGCTCGAGGACCCCGGCACCCCGGCCGAGAAGGACCTCAACGCCGTCCTGGCGCGCGGCGAGCACCAGCACCGACTACGAGACGGGTTCGTCCACGACGAGGCCCGCACCGACGCCGGCTGGGCCGCCGCCTGGCACGCCGCCCACAACTACCTCGAGCTGCTGCGCCAGGCCCCGACCCGCATCCGGCGCTGCGCGCACCCTGCCTGCGTCCTGTACTTCTTCGACACCTCGCGCAACGGGACCCGCCGGTGGTGCTCGATGGAGGGGTGCGGCAGCCGCGCCAAGGCCGCGCGACACTACCGTCGCAACCGGCCGACCTCGGCCTGATCGAGTAGGGCACAGCCCGGCCCACCGGGGTTCACGTGCGAGTCCCATGCAACGTGCACTACCGACTGGTAGACGTTCGTACGCTTGAGGTGCAAGCTCCTGGGCACTGAGTCGCCCCGACTCCTCGGACCACCCCGGAGCTCAGCGGAAGTCGGCGACGTGATCGGCGGCCCAGGTGCTGAACGACCTGGCCGGCCGGCCCGTGAGGTCCTCCACGGTGGACGTGACGCCGTTCCGGTTGCCGACCATCGCCGCCCAGCCGTCCAGGACGCTGTCCGCCGACTCGGGCGGCCATCCCCACTCGCCGATGATCCGGGCGCGCATCTCGTCCCGGGGAATCTCCTCGTAGCTGACGGGGCGGCCGACTGCATCGCCGATGGCGGCGGCCTGCTCGACGTGCGTGAGGATCTCCGGCCCGGTCAGGACGGGCCTGGCGCCGACCAGCGCGGTTCCCGTCAGCGCGATCACGGCGACCGCAGCGAGGTCGGCCTCGTGCACGAGCGACCGGCTCAGGCCGGCGTACGGCCCGTGCACCACCCCGGAGGCGCGGATCTCCGCCGCCCAGCCGAGCGTGTTGGTCGCCATCCCCCCGGAGCGCAGGAACGTCCACTCCGCACCCGAGTCCTCGACCAGGTGCTCGATCTGGGCGTGCGAGCCGATGATGCCCTCGACCGGTACGTCGCGGTCGTCGGGAACCCCGTCGGCGGACAGGTAGACGATCCTCCGCGCGTGCATCGCCATCCGCGCGACCAGCTCGGGCGCCTGCGCGTCGGCCTGCAGCGTGGGGAAGACGAGGAAGACGGCGTCGACGCCGTTCAGGGCGTCGTCGAGGCTCGTCGGTTCCGACAGGTCACCGGCCACCACCTCGACGTCGTCGGGGAGAACCGCCCTGGCCGGGTCGCGGGTGAGCGCCCGGACGTGGACGCCACCGCGCTCACGCAGCTGGGCGACCACCTGCCTGCCGACGTTCCCGGTCGCGCCGGTCACCAGGATCGTAGGGCTCTCGCGCATGGTCGTCCGCCGTTCTGTCGGGGTGCGCCGCCCCGGTCGGGACGGCAGGCCCCACCCTCGTAGCTCAACCGTGGTTGAGGTCAACGGCTCGCGTCGACGATCCGCCGACGGCGAAAAGCTCCCGTTCGGGCAGCCACGTGCGCGAGGCCCAGGTGCGCTGCCGGTACGCGCCCGGCGCCATCCCCTGGGTGCGTTTGAAAGCGGTCGCGAAGGCGAATTCGGAGGTGTAGCCGACCCGTGTGGCGACGGTCTTCAGCGGCACGTCGGACGAGCGCAGGTGGCGCGCGGCCGTCGTCATCCGCCACCACGTCAGGTAGCGGAGGGGCGGCTGACCGACCAGCGCCGTGAAGCGCCGTGCGAACGACGCCCGGGAGAGCCCCGCCTCGGCGGCGAGCTTCGCCACGGTCCACGGCTCCGCGGGCTCTCGGTGGATGGCGCGCAGGGCGGCGGTGACCGGCCGGTCGTTGAGCGCGGCGGCCCACCCGGTGGTGCCGCCACGTGCCGGTTCTTCCTCGAACCAGATGCGCAGGATGTACAGCAGCAGGGCGTCCAGGAGAGCGGGCACGGCGGCGTCCGTGCCCATCCTCGGGTCGTCGAGCTCGGCGGCGAGAAGCTCCACGGCTGCTCGCAGCTCGCGGTGACCGCCCCGCGGTGCGGACAGGTGGATGCGCTCGGGGAGGTCGAGCAGCAGCGGGTGGGTGCTGCGCGGGTCGAGCTGGTAGGTCCCGCACAGCACCGCCGTGACCGCGCCGTCCTCCCCGGCCCGGTCGACAGCAGAGGAGGTGTAGGGCTCCGACCATCGGGGGTCGTCGGGGCCGCACGCGGGAACGGTCAACGGGGTGCGGGGATCGTCGGCCAGGACGTGCCCGCTGCCGCGGGGAAGGAACACCACGTCTCCCGCGTCCAGCCGGACCGGCTCCGCACCGGGGCGGAGCAACCAGCAGGAGCCTCGCAGGACGGTCTGGAAGCCGGCGGATCCGGGCACGGAGACGAACTCCTGCGCCCACGGCGCGTGCCAGCGCAGGTGCGCCGACCGAGGGCGGCCCGTCCGCGCCACGGCAATCACGTCACTGAGCACGTCCATGCGGCGACCCTACGCGCACCAGACGAACGCGTATGAACCGGGCAGTCAGACACATGGATCGTCTCGTGGCACGCCCGTAGGTTCATGGCATGACGATGAAAGCCGCGAGGGTCCACGAGTTCGGCGACCCGTCCGTGATCCGTGTCGAGGACGTCCCGCAACCCCAGCCCGCCCCGGGCGAAGTCCTGATCGCCGTCGCGGCGACGTCGTTCAATCCCACCGAGGCGGCACTGCGCGCCGGCCTGCTCCAGGGGTTCCTGCCCGTGGAGCTGCCCTACACGCTCGGATGGGACGTCGCGGGCACGGTCGCGCAGCTCGGCGCGGGCGTCCACGGCTTCGCCGTCGGCGACCGCGTGGTCGGGCGCCTCGACCGCGGTGGAGCGGCGGCCGAGTACGTGCGAGCGCCCGTCGCTGAGCTCGCACCGGCACCCGCCACGATCCCTCTCGCGCATGCCGCTGCCCTTCCGCTGGCCGGCCTGACGGCCTGGCAGGCTGTCGCGCACGCGGAGGTGACCGCCGGCCAGCGAGTGCTGGTCGTCGGCGCGGGCGGTGGCGTCGGCGGCTTCGTCACGCAGCTGGCCCACCACGCCGGGGCCCGGGTGATCGTCACCGCCAGCGCCCGCAGCGCGGCGGCGGTACGGCGACACGGCGCCGCCCAGGTGATCGACTACACGTCCGTGCCGGTGGCTGCCGCCCTCAGCGCCCCGGTGGACGTCCTCCTGAACCTCGTTCCCCTGAGCGCGCAGGATGCCGCCGCGCTGGCGTCGTCGGTACGTCCGGGGGGCACGATCGTCTCCGTCACGACGCCGATCGAGCCGCCGGTCGCCGCCGGGGTGACCGCCCGACATGTGGTTGCCCGCAACGACATGGGCGACCTGAGCGCCCTCGTGCAGATGGTCGACGCCGGCAAGGTGCGCGTCGACATCAGCGGGTCACGGCCGCTGGCCGAACTCGCCGAGGTCCATCGCCTCAGCGATGCAGGCCAGATCCGGGGCAAGGTCCTCATCGTTCCCTGAGGCCGGGGGTTGAGCCTGCAGGCAGACGCCGTCACCGCCGCACGCGCGCAACAGGACCCGGATCGTTCGCCAGCCGAACGCTCGCCACGAGGAGAGCGGCGGTGTTCATCTGGTCAGAGGAACGGTGGCTGCTGCCGGCGCGAACGCGGCGCGGGTGGCGGCGTGCGGCGAGCCATTGCACGTTCTCGGTGAGCAGGGGAGTAGGGTTCCGGAGGCTCTGGCATGTCCATCCCACCAGTCGCAGGCCGCCGCCATTGCCTCGAGAACTACCGCGTCGTCACCGACGAGCTCGCCTGGACGGACGTCGATCACGATTGCGGAACCGTCCACGGTGCGCAAGAAGTAGTCGGGCACGTGCCGCCGACGCCAGGCCGATATCTCCAACTCGACGACGAACGGCTGCGAACCGACTCCCAGGACCTCCGGTGCGAACAGCCCCGCACGGCGGCACAGGTCATGTGTCACCTGCAGCAGACCCCTCACCGCAGCTTCGGTCGAGAAGGTGCTGGCCCAGCGGCGTCAGTCGATGCAGGACGGCACCACCGTCGCGGACAGTAGTGATCAGACCAGCGGCCCGCAACGCCGCCGAATGCTCGGACGCCGACGAGACGCTGATTCCGGCGGCACGGCCGAGCGCCGTTGTGGTGTGCCGGCCCGGCTCCGCGAGGTGGCGTAGCACCACGGCCCGGGTACCGCCGAGGAGGCGGTCCAGCGCGGCTGGGCCGGGCTCTGCGAACTGGGGCATCTGGACGGGGTAGACGACGAGGACAGGTCGGCCCGGCTCGACCAGTACGCGCGGGCGGGTACCGGCCAGAGGTGTGGCCAACAGGGCCACTCCTTCACCGGTGCCGGCCAGGTCGGCATCCCACCACGTTTGCACCTCGAGCACGGGCGCCCTCCACTGGATCGCCGGATGCAGCCCGTTCAAGAGCCCGTCCAACCCCGTCATCGTCCACCGCTGCGCCGCGGTGGCTACTTGGCGTCGGTGAGCGGTCACCAGGTCGGGCCAATGCGGCGCGACGACGGCGACGAACCAACTGGTCAGTGCCCGGCCGAGCAAGTCCAGAACCTCCGGTTCCGCGCTGGCGAACCGACGCCGCATCGGTGTTGGGGGCAGGTTGGCGTACGCGGCGGTCACATCGGCACGGATCCGCCGGGCCGGGGTGGCACGGATCGCCTCGATGCCGGCCGCCACCGACTCCAGCCCGTCGAGCGGAGTGAGGAAGTCCGGCAGGCGCCCTTGGACGGGTAGCAGGTGCCGCAACACTGTGGACGTCCCGGTCTGACAGGTCCTCGCGGTCGCGGTGAGCGCTGGTGCCAGTACGGCGGCGGCGGGGCCGTTCAAGGCCTGATACGCCAGCATGGCGATCCCGACCGGGTGCAGCGTGCTGAGGAACCGCACGCGGCAAAGGTCGGCTGGCTCGAGATGAAGGCGGAGCATGGGTCCAGGGTGCCGCTGTTCGGCGTACACCGAAAGGGTTGCGGCCCCACGACCCTACGAACATCGTCATCACCAAGAAGCAGCAATCGAGCGTGAGGACTCAGACGATGACGGAGAACGAAGAGTTCGCAATGCCTACCCCCGACCCGGCCCTGCAGCGGCTCGACTTCCTGGTGGGGAAGTGGAACGCGATCGGCACGATCGCGGAGGGCCCGCTCGGGCCGGGTGGGCACACCCAGGGCATCGAGACCTACGAATGGCTGGAGGGAGGTTTCTTTCTGGTGCACCGTTGGGAGGGGACGATGACCATGGGCGACACGGAGATGACCGACAGCGGCTACGAGCTCTACGACTACGACCCGATCAAGGGACAGTTCCGCACCCACTTCTTCAACAATCTCGGCCCTTACGACGAAGAGGGCAGCAAGTACCACGGCGACTTCGACGGCGACGCCCTGGTAGTGACCGGTCCCGCCCGGATCACCCGCCGCCTCAACGACGACGCCACGGTGACAGTCGACTCCGAGATCGCCGGCCCCGACGGCCAGTACGTGTCCTTTCTCAGCACCAACCTGACCAGGGCTTGAAGACGAGCTCGCCGTTCCTGCGAGACACCGAAAATGACAAGCGCGCGTGGGGGTGGCCGCCTGCTGCGCTGTAGTGAGCTACTTTCGCAATCTGCGCCGGGATCGACCGCCGGCTGGCAGCGGCCGTGCACTGAAGCCAGGGCCTCGCCTGAGCGCCCTTCCGTTCGCGGCGGGCCCTCAACTGGTAGGCGTGCGTGCTCGAGGGGTGCGAGTCGCGAGCGGGGGAGCGATGGGGGTCAAGCCTGCTCGGCGGCGAAGAGGATGTGCGTGCCCCCGTCGGTTGCGCCTGGTTCGGCACAGGCGGCAACTTCGTGGTCGAGGAATCGGGCCCAACGGTCGGGGTCGTCCTCGAGGTCCGCCAGGACGTCGCTGTGAAGCGTGAAGGGCCCCAGGTTCTCTGCCGCTCTCATGCGGGTTGGAACTGCTCGGTGAGAGCAGCGTAGTGGGCGGACTCGAACTCGACGGGAGGGACGTTGCCCAGCGACGAGTGGAGCCTGCGGTTGTTGTACCACTCGACCCAGGCGGCGGTCGCGTACTCGACGTCCGCGATCGTCTTGTAGGGGCCGTCGTGGAACGCTGTCCCCGACTGGGCTGACCTTCGCCGTGCTGTCAGCCGTGTCCATGGGTGCGTATCTACTCCTCAGCCAGCGAACCGGAGCCCGCACAGCGGGCGGCGGACCGCTGGCCCTGGCGGTCCTGTGGGCCGCCCTCCTGACATTGCCCTTCGGCCTGGTGCAGAGCGGCGAACAGTAGCTGCAGCCCCACGCTCTGGCCCTGGGGCTCGTGGTGGCCCTGCTGTCCGCGGCGCTGCCCTACTCCCTCGAGCTGACCGCGCTTCGCCGGCTACCGGCGCGGGTCGTCGGCGTCCTGCAGAGCCTGGAGCCGGTGGCCGCCGGCTGGAGGGCTTCATGCTCCTCAACGAGCAGCTCTCAACGCCGCAGTGGCTGGCCACCGGTCTCATCACGGCGGCATCGGCCGGAGCTGTCACCGTCCACACGAGAGGGCGACACCCAGCACCGCAAGCTCACCTTGGCCAGGGAAGCCCTGAGTAGCGTCCGTTCCGTTGCGATGTTCCTCAGTCCCTACGTCGTGCACCGAACCGGGCCGTAGCACCGCCCGGGGGCATCGGTGGACGAGATGGGTGTAGTCGGTGGCCGCCTCGGTGAGCGACTCCTCGTCGGTGACGAGCTCGCCGTCGAGGTGGGGACCTGGATCGCCGCCCTGTCCTCGGGAAAGCTGGTGAACCAACGTGCGGTCGCAGGATCGAAGGCGACCACGAGTATCGGTCGCGCAGATGCGGAGGCATCTTACGTGGTCGCTGGTGGACAAGCGCTCTGGTGTGCTGGGACCGGTGACCGGCGCGCGGTCGCGCGTCAGAGGTAGGGCCGTGTGATGAGCTCCAGCAAGTGGCCGGAGGGGTCGAGCAGGTAGACGCCGCGGCCGCCGTGCTCTTCGTTGATTTCCGAGGGCTGGGCTAGCTGGGGGTCGGCCCAGTAGCCCTGGCCGTCGCCGACGAGCTTCGCGTGAGCACGGTCGAAGTGCGCGTCGTCGAGCAAGTACGCGTAGTGCTGCGACGCAAACTCGGTCGGCGGAGCCGCGAACTGCAGTAGGACGCCGTCCGCGATCCGTACGTTGACGAACGGACCCCACGACGGGGCCTCGTCGGCGTCGAGCAGGTCGCGATAGAACGCGGCCATCTCGACCGCGTCCGTCGACGCGATGATCGTGTGGTCGAAGCGCGCTGCCATGTTTCTCCTCTGGATCAGTCACTGTCTTGGCCGGGGGTGAGCAGGCTGACCACGGCGATGGCCAGACCGATCCCGGCGGCGATGAGGAAGACCAGGCTGTAGCCGGACGCCAGTGCCTCCGGTGCGGAGCTCGCGCTGAGCTCTGCACCGGTGCGTGAGCTGGCGACGGTCACCAGGGCGGCGAGGGCGATCGCCGACCCCACCTGGTTCGTGGTCGTGGCCAGGCCGCCGACGACGCCGGCGTCGCGCTCAGGAGCGTCCGCGGTCGCGGTGTCCATCAGCGTGGGGAAGACCAGGCCGATGCCCACGGCGATGATCACCGTCGGGCCGAGCACCCCGGCCAGGTAGCCGGTGTGGGCGTCGGCGAGCGAGAACCAGCCGAACCCGCCCACGAAGCAGGCGCTGCCGGCCAGCAGTAGCCGGCGTGCTCCAGCTCGCGGCAGCCATGCCGACGCCCAGCGCGCCATCAGCATGAACATCGCCGCCGCCGGCGTCTGCCCCAGCCCTGCCTCGAGCGCGGAAAACCCGAGCGCGTTCTGCAGGTAGAGCGAGCTGAAATACCACATCGAGATGGCGATGCCGCCGAACATGGCCAGCATGACGTTGCCGATCACGACGGCGCGGATCCGGAACAGCCGGAGCGGCACCATCGGCTGCTCGGCGACCCGTGCTTCCACTGCCACGAACACGACGAGCAGGACCGCGCCGGCAACGATCGGTAGCAGGACGTGGCCTGACGACCAGCCATGATTGGAGATCTGCATGACGCCGTAGATGAGTCCTGCCAGTCCTGCGGTCACGGTGAGGGCCCCGAGGACATCGATCGATTCCCGCCGCCCGGCTCGGTGCGCGGCCAGCTGGGTGAGAGCAAGAGCGACGAGGACAGCACCGATGGGGACGTTGATGAGAAAGATCCATCGCCACGACAGGCCGGTGGTGATCGCGCCCCCGGCCAGAGCACCTGCCATGCCGCCGACGCCTCCGGCGGCCGCCCAGGCGCCGAACGCCTTGGCACGCGCAGTCGGCTCGGTGAAGTTTGTGTTGATCACCGCGAGCGTGGCTGGGGCCATCATGGCGGCTCCGACGCCCTGCGCAACACGCGCGGCCACCAGGATCCCGGCGGTGGCCGCCAGGCCGGCGACCAGGCTGGCGACGGAGAAGACCAGGAGCCCCAGGACGAGGATCCGGCGCGGGCCGAAGAGGTCGGCCGCGCGACCGCTGACCAGCATGAACCCGGCGAAGGTGAGCAGGTAGCCGTTCACGACCCACGCCAGGCTCGTCGGCGTGAAGCCGAGGTCTGCCTGGAGCGCGGGCAGAGCCACGTTGACGATGGACGTATCCAGGATCACCATGAACTGGCAGGCGCACACCAGCGCCACGACCAGCCAGCCGCGCGGCGCAGGGCCTACGACCGCGTCGCCTGAGACGGTGTTTGTCTGCTTGAGTGACATCGTTCCTCCTTGACGATCCGCTCGTGCTGGTCAGTGGGCAGCCGCGGCAGCGGGTTCGCGGGACGCGAGCCGGGTCGCGACCTGGACCAGCCGCCGGCCCTGGTAACGGGCCGCCTCCAGCACCTCTGCGGTGGGCGGACCGCCGTCGGGCCCGAGGGTGTGCGACGTACCGTAGGGGTTGCCGCCGGCAGCGTAGAGCGACGGGTCGGTGTAGCCAGGCGGGACGAGGATCGAGCCCCAGTGGTAGAAGACGTTGTTGAGCGCGAGCAGGGTCGACTCGTGGCCGCCGTGGCGGTTGAACGCCGAGGTGAACGCTGTCACCGGCTTGTCGGTGAAGACACCTCTGCGCCACAGCGACACCGTTGAGTCGATGAACTGCTTGAGCTCGGCGGCCGGTGTCCCGTACCGGGTCGGCGTGCCGAAGGCGTAGGCGTCGGCCCACTCGAGATCGTCATGGGTGGCCACCTGGACCGTGCGGACGGCTTCGTCCAGGTGCGCCCGCCACGCGGGATCGGCGTCGATGGCCTCGTCCGACGCCAGCTCGGCGACCCGGCGCAGTCGGACCTCAGCCTGCGCGTCAGCGGCACCCTCTGCGACTGCTCGGGCCAGCCGGTCGACCGTCCCGGTGGAGCTGTAGTAGATCACGGCGATGTTGACTGACATGCTTCCTCCTGATTTAGTTATTCGCATAACGGTCGGAACGTTATGCGGATAACGATCCGCATGTCAAGGGAGGTCACGTGCCCGTGAAATTCACCGAGGCGCTCCAGCTCAACTCGGCGATCCGTAGCCTGACGCTGCGCCACCGGGCTCGGGCAACGACGTTGCTGGCCGAGTTCGGGCTGTATCCCGGACAGGAGTTCCTGCTCCTCGAGCTGGCGGCGAACGGCCCGCGGATCCAGGCCGCACTCGCCGAGGCGATCGACTGCGAACCACCGAGCGTCACGTCCATGGTTCGCAAGCTCGAAGCCGCCGGCCACGTCGAGCGGCGCCCCTCCGAGCACGACCGGCGCTCCAGCGTGGTCGCGCTCACTGCCGCCGGTGAACGGCTCCTGAGCCGGCTTGAGCCGGTCTGGACCCAGCTGGCCGAGGACACGATCGCCGGGCTGGACATGCCCCTCGACGACATCGTCGGCCTGATCACAGGGCTGGCCGACAACTCCCGGAGGAAGCGCGATCGGTCGTCCTGAAGCCAGCCTCTTCCCGAGGCGGGCGGATGCACCGGCGGACGCCTTGCCAGTACCCTGCAGGCAGTGCCCGGGGCGCATGTGGTTGCACTCGGGGCGGGTGTGTCGAATTGCGGCCGGCGTTCCCTCGGCTTGGGGAGTGCAGGAGGAACTGATCCGGCGGATCGCCGCTGCACGAGACGACGAGCTTCCGGTTTCGCCGCACGACTGGTACCGCGAAACATATAGCGCAGACGCGACGTACGAGGGACTGTTGGACGAGCTGGCTCCAACCCAGCACGAGCGACAGGCGATCTTGCGGAACTTTTTCGAGCCCGATCCTCAGGACGATGATGCAGAGCCTCACGAGCCCGGCCAGGCCCATGCTGCACTTGCACGGCTGGCGAAGTCTGGCCACCTGAGCGTGTGAAGCGCGCAGGCCGAGGTCGATGCCGGGGACCGGCCGGGGGTCAGTAGCGAGGAGCTGGAAGAGATCAGGAAGCTCAAGGCGGAGAACCGGCGCCTGCGTGAGGACGTCGCGATCTTGAAGGCTGCGACGTCTTTCTTCGTGGGGGAGCTCGACCCCCGCAACCGATGATCATGGGCTTCATCGACGCGATGAGGGCCGAGGGCTATGCGGTCGAGTCGACGTGTCGGGTTCTGCGTGAGCAGGGCTGCCAGGTCGCCGCACGGAGCTACCGGGCTTGGCGTGGCGCGCGTGGCCGTGTCGCGCCGCGCACGGTGAGCGACGCACAGGTCGAGGACGCGGTGCGCCAGGCCGCGTGGACGACACGGGTCGGTCCCGACGGGATCGAGCGTCGTGTGCTGGCACCGGAAGGCCTGTACGGGCGCAGGAAGATGACCGCGTGCGTGCGCCGCGGGACCGCGCCGGACGCCTCGCGGGGCGCGGTCGACCGGGCGATGCGGACCCTGGGCCTGGTCGGGGTGCGCCGCGACAAGGGCGTGCGCACGACGATCCCCGCGAAGGACGGGGTGCGGGCCGGTGACCCGACCGACTGCAATGTCCGCTCGATGTGAGGTTTGTCCGTTGGTGTGTCCGGGTGCGCGGGCTGGAGGCTGATGCCGAGCGTTCGGCAGGCATGGCGGAACGCGGTGGAGAGGAACACTTTGCCGTGGTCGTTAGACCACGGTCTCGGGCACGATTACGGGCCGGGCCGCGGCGTTCTCCAGTCGTTCATCAACGCTGCGCATCGCCTGGAACGGCAGCACCGAGTAGGCCATGGAGATCGCCTTCGGCCGGCCGGGCCGCATTGGTTCGGGGGTCATCGCTCTGGCGAGCAGCAGCGCGGCGTCGACAGCCTTGGTCGTCGGCCGCAGGACGGCGGCAGCGATGGTCCTCGTCGCGACGTCGACCATCGCCGTAAGTTCCACACGTCCCACGACACCGTCGGCCAGGACGACGGCGACGTCCAGGGGAGTGGAGTCGATCTCGACGATCTCGCCCGGTCTAGCGGGGTGGATCGCACCGAACTGGCGGTCGGGCTGCTGCGCAAGAGTGCGACGAGTCCGGGCCGATCCGGTGGCGTGACGCCCTTCGGCCATCTTGGTCAGCAGGCGTCGGAAGGTCGCGATGGAGGGCATTGGAACGTTCCCCGGACCGTGTTCGCGGTCGAGCGCGGTGCGAACCTCACGGGCCAACCGGGTCGCGGTCCCGGACGACTGGTGCGTGGTGCGGGCGAGGACGTCCCGCAGTATGTCGACGACCCGCGGATCGACCCGCCCGGTCGTTGAACGCGTCGGGGTGTGACGCCTATCCACCAGCCCGACGAGCCCGTCACGCTCGTAGTCCCGCCGCATTCGCTGCAACGTGCGCAGCGAGATGTCCTCACCGGCGGCCAGGACCTCCTCGTCCTTGGCCTGTTCACGCTGACGCAGCGTCCGCGCCGTGGGGTCGAACTCCGGCCTCGACCGCGAGCCAGCCTCCGCGTCGCACGGGACGCCGTCTTGCTGCAATCTCGGCCGAGCGCAGCGCGGGTGGCGATAACCCGCGAGCCACCGAACGTTCTCGGCTAGCAGGGGAGAGGGACGGCCGAGGCGGCGATACGACCAGCCCACCAGGCTGCACGCTTCCGCCGTGGCCTCGAAGACGAGTTCGTCGTCCCCGACGAGTTCGTCTGGACGGACATCGATCACGATGGCCGATCCGTCGGCCGTGCGCACGAAGTAGTCGGGGACGTGTCGTCGTGGACCAGCCGACGTCTCCAGCTCGATGACGAACGGCTGCGAGCCAACTCCGACAGCCTCCGGTGCGTAGTCGAGGAGCATCAGACGATCGCGCTCGACCCAGGATTCGTACCCAACGTGGGTGCCAGTGGTCGCGCACCACCAGGCGCCCGTGAAGTTGCGCTGCCCCTTGTACTGCACGAGCGTGCGCACCGGCGGCCGCTGCTCGAACGGCCGCGTCCACGCCGTGGCCAGATCTTCAGAAACCTCAGATCCGTCGTCCGCGCGGAACGTCAGGGCGACGCCGAGCCCACACGGAGCGAGCGCCGAGGAGCCGGTGGTGAGCGTGACAGGACGCTACAGGGCAAAGTGGACAAGACCAGCGACGTAACGCGGAGAGCTGCGACAGATGCAGTGATCGGAAACCGCGGATGTAACACCTCGGATGATCGGAAAACCGCAGATGCGTCAGATCGGATGATCGACGTGCCAACTGGAGTGACGCGGGACACTTGCAACTGATGCAGCTTGCACTCTTCGCGCGCCGATAATGCACATTATGTCAGTTTGCGGTCGACGAGGCAGCCGTCGTGCATCACGAGGCGCACGCCGACGCTCCCCTTCGTCATGAGCACGACGACGTACGCGCCGAGTCTCAACACCGCTCACGGGCTCGGCGCCCTCGACCACCGGGGCGCTCACAGAGCCGTCGCGACCGTGAGCGCGTCGGCGCGCGGCGCGCTTTCCACGGCGTCGCCGTTCGAGAGCTTCGTCCCGGACGATCGTCGGCGGCCCCGACGCCTCGTCGCGACGACGCTGGCGACGCTCGGCTGGGTCCCGGTGCTCGCGCTCACGGTCGTCGCGTTCGTCCTGGTGGCCGCCGTGGCCGTCGTCGTGACGGCGTCGGTGTGGGCCTGGCGCTCGGTGTCCCCCACGCAGCCGTGTCCTGCCGGATCGTGCGACGAGGCCGACGGGACGGCCTCGGACGCCGTCCCTGCCCAAGACGCTCCGGCGAGATCCCGGCGGGTGGTGCGCGATCGCACCCTCGGCTACGATTCCTAGAATCGGACATACAGAACAAATCATTGTGTTTAGGTCAACAGCATGGTGAGCAGCATGGAGCGGAACTCGTGCGACCCTTGCTCGTGCCTCAGGACGCCTCCGACCTCCCGCCGCCTCTCCCCGACCGCGTGGGCGCCGCCGAGCGCACCGTGCACGTCGTCACCCATCCCGAGGCGACCCACCACGTGGACCACCTCGTCGGGGGCGACTTCGACTCCGACCTGACGCCGCTCGGCTTTCGGCAGGCGGATCTCCTCGCGGCTGCGCTCCGCGCCCGCCTCCCCCACGACGCCCTGGTCGATGTCGTCACGTCCGACCTGCTGCGCACGCGTCGCACGGCCGACGCGATCGGCCGCGCGCTGGACGTCCTCCCCCGGCTCGAGCCCCGGTTGCGGGAGGCGTCCTACGGTGAGGCGGGCGGACGACCGCAGGCGTGGCTCGACGCGAGGTTCGTCCCGCCGCCCGCCGTCGGCGACCGCCTGCGCCACGACATGGGCGTCGCCGGCGCCGAGACGAGGCTCGACGTCGCGCGGCGCGTGTACGCCGCCATGACGGACCTGCTCGCCCGCCCGGTCGACCACCAGGTGATCGTCACGCACGGGTTCGCCGCGACGTTCGTCGTCGCCGCCTGGATCGGGATGCCGCTCGAAGCGGTAGGGCACGTGGCGTTCGTCGTGCCGTCCGGCAGCATCACGACGCTGCGCGAGGACGGCTACTTCCACAACCGGGGCGTGCTGCGGGTCGGCGACGTCGACCACCTGACCGCGGCGAACGTTCCGCGGACGTGACCCGGCGCCGGCGTCCGCGCAGGTCACGGGATCGGACGGCGCGCGTCCGTGTCGGTGGCGCCCCCTACGCTGGCGACACCCCGGCGCCAAGAGAGCGCACGCCGACCGAGAGGAGCCCCGCGCATGGTCGCCCCGCCCCGCCTCGAGCGGATCACCGTCGCAGAGGCGGCGGACCGCTACCTCGGGTCCGTCGCGGCGCAGACCCTGCGCGGCGTGCTGTCGACGACGACCCGGCGCAGCTACGAGCGCGACGTCCGAGAGTTCGCGCGCCTGGCCGGTCCGGCGCGCGTCCTGGACGACGTGACGGGCGAAGACGTCGACGACGTCCTCCTGCGGTACCAGACGACGCCAGACAGGCGGTACGCGGACGCGACCCGCAAGGTGGGCGGCAAGGGGCGGTCGACGGCGACCGTGAACCGCTTCCGCCAGTCCGTCACACGCTTCTTCTCGCACGCAGCGCGCGAAGGGTGGGTGCAGGCAGACCCGATGCAGTGGGCCGCTCCCCCGGCCCGCCTGCGCGACGGCCTGCGCGTGGCGCGCACGGCGCTGTCGGCGGGTTCGGCGGCGTCGCTGCTCGAGGTGTCCGCCACGACGGCGCCCGACGCGGGTCCCCGCCGCGACCAGGACCTGAAGGTGCGCGACCGGCTCGTCGTCGCGCTCCTGCTCGTCCTCGGTCCGCGCGTGTCCGAGCTCGAGCGCGCCGACCTCGACGACTTCTCCCGCGAGCCCGGACAGACCCGTTGGCGGATCCAGGGCAAGGGCGGGCACGTGCGCACGGTCGCGCTGTCGCCACCGCTCGCCGACGCGCTGGAGAACTATCTGACGCGCCTGCGGCCCGTGCTGCTCGCGCGCCGGCCCGACGACCCGGACGCGCAGCGCGCGCTCCTGCTCTCGTGGCGGGGGCGCCGCATCGACGCGCAGGCCATCCGCGGCCTGCTGCGCCGCTGCGTGGACCGCATGCCGGCCCAGTACCGGCGTGAGGCGACTCCCCACGCGCTGCGGCACACGACCGCGACACTGCTCGCCGCCGACGGGTGGGACGTGAAGGTCGTCGCCGAGCTCCTCGGCCACGCCTCGATCGCCACGACGGGCGTGTACCTCGACCGGATCGAGGGCGAGCTCGCGGCGGCGATCCGGGCGCACCCGCTCAGCGCCGCGCTGCAGCCGGCCGACGGCTGAAGCGGCCCGGCCCCGAGGTGCAGCAGCACGGGCGGAGCACCTCGGTTCGGAGGCAGAGCTGATCGATGCCCAGAGGTCGCGCTGAGGTAGCCCTGAGGGCGCAGCGAGTCCGGCAGGTGCACGGCGCTCCCGCGCTGGTGACTGCCGTCGCCGGGCGCCGCTGACAATTCCGGTAGCGCCGCGCGCCCCGACGGCTACGGTGAGGGCGTGCACCTGCTCTCCCCTGATTCCCTGCGCACGGCACGACGCGTCATCGCGCGCGCCCTCGTGCTCGCCGTCGCGGCCCCCGTGACGGTCGCCGGCGTGCTCGTCACGGCTGACGCGATCCGCAAGCGCCGCAACACCGTCGAGGCGTCGTTCCCCCGCTCCGCCCCGGCACAGGTCGAGGTTGCGGGCACCACGACCACGGTCTTCACGTACGGCGAGGACGTCTTCCGCGAGATGCTCGGCGCGATCCGTGGCGCGCGGCGTCGGATCCTGCTCGAGACGTACATCTGGAAGGGCGACGCGCTGGGCGAGGAGTTCAAGGCGGCGCTGATCGAGGCGAGCGAGCGCGGCGTCGAGGTGCTGGTCGTCTACGACGGGTTCGCGAACCTCGTGGTGCCGCGGGCGTTCTTCGACCTGCCGGCGCCCGTCCAGGTGATCCGGTATCCCGTGTTCCGCCCGGGCATCCTCATGCTCAACGTCCGCAAGTCGGGACGCGACCACCGCAAGATCCTCGTCGTCGACGACGAGACCGCGTTCGTCGGCGGCTACAACATCGGCAGCCTGTACGCGACGCAGTGGCGCGACACGCACGTCCGGCTCGAGGGCCCGAGCGCGTGGGAGCTGCGCAACGCGTTCGTCGATTTCTGGAACGCCAACCGCGCACCCCACCAGACGCTGCTGGCCGACCCCGGCTCCCAGCACTGGGAGCCCCGGCTGCGCGCGGCACGCAACGCGCCCGCGCACCTCGTCTTCCCCATCCGCGGCATCTACCTCGACGCGATCGACCGCGCGAGCTCGCACGTCTACATCACGCAGGCGTACTTCATCCCCGACCGGGAGATCCTCGCCGCGCTCCTCGCGGCAGCCGCTCGCGGTGTCGACGTGCGCGTCCTCGTCCCCGAGCGCTCGAACCACGTCCTCGCCGACTGGCTCTCGCGCGGCCTGTACACGGCGCTGCTCAAGGGCGGCGTGCGCATCCACCTGTACCGGAACGCGATGGTGCACGCCAAGACGGCCACGATCGACGGCGCGTGGACGACGATCGGCACGGCGAACATCGACCGGCTCTCCCTGACCGGCAACTACGAGGTGAACCTGGAGATCACCGACCCGGGGGTCGCCGAGCAGATGGAGAAGGTGTTTGCCGTCGACCTGTCGAACACCCGCGAGCTCACGCTCGCCGAGTGGGAGACGCGTTCCCTCGCGGCCAAGCTCAGCGAGATCGTCCTCACCCCGCTGCGCCCGCTGCTGTAGGGCACGTACGGCCCGACGACGTCACTCGCGGGCCGCATCGGCCACGTCCTCCTCCGGTCGCGGCGCGACGGTCTCGTCGTCCTCGAGCCGGTGCACCTCCGCGAACTCGGGGTGCTCGCACAGGATCTCGGCCGCGACGGCGCTCGCGGCACCGCCCTCGCGGCCGGTGACGTCGATCGACTCACCTACGGCAAGGGGTCGGTACACGTACGTGCCGCCCGTGCGGCGCTCGCCGAGCAGACGGTCGACCGCGCCGTGCCCGACGGCGGACAGCAGGGCGTCGTGGATCGGGACGACGATCGCCGGGTCGACGGCACGGACGAAGTCGATCGTCTCCGCGAGCTTGAGCCACGGCGCCGACACGGGCGCGAGGAGCACGTCGAGGCGGTGCCGCCCGCCCGGCTCGGCGTCTGGGGTGCCGGCGTCGGTGCCGGGCGGCAGGTCGAACGAGTCGCCAGGGTGAAAGACGCTCGCCGACCCGGCCCGCAGGAGGTACGTCACGTTCGCGAGGCGCGGCACGTCCGGATGGATCACGGCGTGCCGGCCCCCGCCGACCACGACCTGCAGCCCGCCCAGGTCGAGCCCGTCCCCCGGTGCGACGACGTGCACGCGCGCACCGCCGTCGGGCAGCGCCGAGCGCAACGACTCCGCGACCGCCTCCGGTGCCCACACGGCGAGCTCCGGGCGAGCCGCCAGGGCGGCACCGAGCGCCCCGGCGTCGACGTGATCGGGGTGCTCGTGCGTGAGCAGCACCGCGTCGGCATCGGCCAGCGCACCGGCCGCGTCGCTGTACGACCCGGGGTCCAGCACGACGACCGTGTCGTCGTGGTGCACCGCCACACACGCGTGACCGTGGAACGTGACCCGCATGGTTCCTCCTTCCGGGAGCTGCGACGGCGCGCCGGCCTCAGCCGACGACCAGGACGAGGTCCCCGCCCTCGAGCTGCTGCACCGCGCCGATCGCGACGCGCTGGACCGTGCCGGCGACCGGCGTCGTGATCGCGGCCTCCATCTTCATCGCCTCGACCGTCGCGACCGTCTGCCCCGCCTCGACGACGTCGCCCGCGACGACCACCGGCGTCACCGCCCCGGCGAAGGGCACGGCGACCTGGCCCGGCTGCGTCGGGTCAGCCTTCTCCGCGGAACGCACGTCCACGTCCACCGACCGGTCGCGCACCTGGATGGGGCGCAGCTGACCGTTGAGGGAGAACATGACCGTCCGCATCCCGCGCTCGTCCGGCGTCCCGATCGCCTCGAGGCCCACGAGCAGCCGCACGCCCTTGCCCAGACCGACCGCGATCTCCTCACCCGGCTCGAGCCCGTAGAGGTAGGTCGGGGTGTCCAGCACCGACACGTCGCCGAACGTCGACCGGACGTGCTCGAAGTCCTTGGTGGGACCCGCGAACAACAGCCGGTTGAGCCGCGCCCGACGCACCAGGCCCGGCTGGGCGAGCTCTGCCTCGTCGTCCGCCGTCAGGGGCGTGACCCCGGCCCGCGCCGCACGACCCTCGAGCGCGCGCGAGCGGAACGGCTCCGGCCAGCCCCCGGGCGGGTCACCCAGCTCGCCGCCCAGGAACCCGACGACCGAGTCCGGGATGTCGAACGCCTGCGGGTTCGCCGCGAACTGGGCCGGGTCCGCGCCCGCGGCCACGAGGTGCAGCGCCAGGTCGCCCACCACCTTCGACGACGGCGTCACCTTCACCAGGCGCCCCAGGATGCGGTCGGCGGCGGCGTACATCGCCTCGATCTGCTCGAACTTCTCCCCCAGGCCCAGCGCGATCGCCTGCTGGCGCAGGTTCGACAGCTGCCCGCCCGGGATCTCGTGCTCGTACACCCGACCCGTCGGCCCCGGCAGCCCGGACTCGAACGGCGCGTACGTGCGGCGCACCGCCTCCCAGTACGGCTCGAGGTCGGCGACCGCGGCGAGCGAGAGCCCGGTGTCCCGCTCCGTGTGCTCGAGCCCGGCGACGAGCGCCGACAGCGACGGCTGGCTCGTCGTCCCGGCCATCGCGGCGCTCGCGGCGTCGACGGCGTCGACGCCCGCGGCGGCGGCGGCGAGCAGCGTCGCCGTCTGCCCGCCCGACGTGTCGTGCGTGTGGAGGTGCACGGGGAGGTCGAACCTCTCCCGCAGCGCCGAGACGAGCCGTGACGCGGCGGCGGGCCGCAGGAGCCCCGCCATGTCCTTGATCGCGAGCACGTGCGCGCCGGCGTCGACGATGCGGTCCGCGAGGCGCAGGTAGTAGTCGAGCGTGTACAGGTCCTCGGCCGGGTCGAGCAGGTTGCCCGTGTAGCACAGGGCGACCTCGGCGACGGTCGTCCCGGTGGCGCGCACGGCCTCGATCGCCGGGCGCATCTGGTCGACGTCGTTGAGGGCGTCGAAGATGCGGAACACGTCGATGCCGGTGGCCGCGGCCTCCTCGACGAACGCCTCGGTGACCCGGGTCGGGTACGGCGTGTACCCGACGGTGTTGCGCCCGCGCAGGAGCATCTGGATCGCGAGGTTCGGCATCGCGTCGCGCAGGGTGGCCAGGCGCTCCCAGGGGTCCTCGCCGAGGAAGCGCAGCGCGACGTCGTACGTCGCCCCGCCCCACGCCTCGACCGACCAGAGCTGCGGCGTGGCCCGTGCGACGTACGGCGCGACGGCGGTCAGGTCGTGCGTGCGCACGCGCGTCGCGAGCAGCGACTGGTGCGCGTCGCGGAACGTCGTGTCGGTGACCCGCAGGCGCTGCTCGCCGCGCAGCGCGCGCGCGAAGCCCTCCGGGCCGAGCTCGAGGAGCTGCTGCCGGGTCCCGGGCGGCGGCGCGACGGTCAGGTCGAGCGCCGGCAGCTTGGCCGCCGGGTCGGTGGTGCGCACCGGGTCGCCGTACGGCCGGTTGACCGTGACGTCGCCGACGTAGGCGAGCAGGCGCGTGCCACGGTCGGCGCTCTCGCGCGCGGAGAGCAGCTCGGGCCGTTCGTCGATGAACGACGTCGCGACGTTCCCCGCGACGAACTCCGGGTCGGCGAGCACGGCCTGCAGGAACGGGATGTTCGTCCGGACGCCGCGGATGCGGAACTCGGCGAGCGCGCGCCGGGCGCGGCGCACCGCCGTCGGGAAGTCGCGGCCGCGGCACGTGAGCTTGACGAGCATCGAGTCGAAGTGGCCGGACACGACGGACCCGGCGGTCGCCGTCGCGCCGTCGAGCCGCACGCCGGCTCCGCCCGGGGAGCGGTAGGCGATGATGCGGCCGGTGTCGGGGCGGAAGCCGTTCGCGGGGTCCTCCGTCGTGATGCGGGTCTGCAGGGCCGCGCCGTTGACGCGCACGTCCTCCTGGCGGATCCCGAGGTCCTCCAGCGTCTCGCCCGAGGCGATGCGCATCTGCGCGGAGACGAGGTCGACGTCGGTCACCTCCTCGGTGACGGTGTGCTCGACCTGGATGCGCGGGTTCATCTCGATGAACACGTGCTGCCCGGCCCGCTCCCCCACGGTGTCGACGAGGAACTCGACCGTGCCGGCGTTCTGGTAGCCGATGTGCCGGGCGAACCGCACGGCGTCCGCGCACAGCGCGTCGCGGATCGCGGGGTCGAGGTTCGGCGCCGGTGCGATCTCGACGACCTTCTGGTGGCGGCGCTGCAGGGAGCAGTCGCGCTCGTACAGGTGCACGACGTTCCCCGCGCCGTCGGCGAGGATCTGCACCTCGATGTGGCGCGGGCGCAGCACGGCCCGCTCGAGGAACACCGTCGGGTCGCCGAACGCGCCGTCGGCCTCGCGCATCGCGGCCGCCAGGGCCTCGGGCAGCTCCTCGCGCGTGTCGACGCGGCGCATGCCACGACCGCCGCCGCCGGCGACGGCCTTGACGAACACGGGGAAGCCGACGACGTCCGCCGCCGCGACGAGCTCGTCGACGTCGGACGACGGCTCGCTCGACGCGAGGACCGGCAGCCCGGCCTCGCGTGCGGCCTTGAGCGCCCGCACCTTGTTGCCCGCGAGCTCGAGCACCTCGGGCGGCGGCCCGACGAACGTCAGGCCCGCGTCCGCGCAGGCCCGCGCGAGGTCGGGGTTCTCGGACAGGAACCCGTAGCCCGGGTAGACCGCGTCGGCGCCGGCGTCGCGGGCGACCCGCACGATCTCGTCGATGTCGAGGTAGGCGCGGACCGGGTGGCCGGGCTCGCCGATGAGGTACGCCTCGTCGGCCTTGAGCCGGTGCTCGGAGCCGCGGTCCTCGTGCGGGAACACCGCGACGGTGCGGGCCCCGAGCTCGTAGGCGGCGCGGAACGCCCGGACGGCGATCTCTGCGCGGTTGGCGACCAGGACCTTCGAGAACACCGACACTCCATCCGTCGACCGTCGGCGACGTCGAGCCGGCGGCGCGGCGTGCCACGTACCGGGCGATCCTCCCACGCCCTCGTGGGGCGGACCGCCGCGGGCCCTGTGACGTGCTCCACAGCCTCCCGCGGTGGGGCGTCAGCCGGCGGTGCGTGCCCGACGGCGCTGGGCGAGCTCGTCCTGCGGGTCGCCCGCTGCGCCGTCCTCGTCGTCCAGGGACTCGGTCGGCAGCTCGGCCAGCGTGCCCTCGACCTCGCGCCACACACGGCCGACCGCGATGCCGAAGACGCCTTGTCCGCCCTGGACGAGGTCGACGACCTCGTCCGGCGACGTGCACTCGTAGACGCTCGCACCGTCGCTCATGAGGGTGATCTGGGCGAGGTCCTCGACGCCGCGCTCGCGCAGGTGCTCGACGGCCGTACGGATCTGCTGGAGCGACACCCCGGTGTCGAGGAGGCGCTTGACGACCTTGAGCACGAGGATGTCGCGGAAGCTGTACAGGCGGTGGGAGCCGGACCCGGACGCCGGGCGGACCGTCGGCTCGACGAGCCCGGTCCGCGCCCAGTAGTCGAGCTGGCGGTACGTGATGCCCGCGGCGCGGCAGGCCGTGGGGCCCCGGTATCCGGTCGTCGTGTCCTGCTCGGTGATGTCCTCCCCGAAGAGGAGGCCCTGCGCGCCGTGCGGAACCGTCGCGCCGGAACCGACGCTCGCCTCACCGCTGCTGTTCACTGTTGCCTCCTGGGGTGTGTCCTCGTCCACGCTAGGTGCGTGGTCGGGGGTCGTCAACGACCGACGGCCCGAGCACGCTGGCGTGTCGCGCCTGCCTGGCGCCCGCTGCGCCCGCCGTGACCTTCGACCTGAGGTTGAAGGTCCGGTACGTCCGTTCGGTCTCTTCGTCTCGACCATCGCTCGATGCTGTGGCGGTCCCGCTCGCCCTACTCGTCCACGGAGAAGTCCTCCGGCTGGACGTGGTCGAGGAAGTCGCGGAACTTCTCGACCTCCTCCCGCTGCGCGACGTCGACCACCTCGACACCGGCCGTGGCGACGACCTCTGCCGAGCACAGGACCGGGCTGCCCGTGCGCACCGCGACGGCGATCGCGTCCGACGCGCGCGAGTCGAGCCGGACCCCGTTGCTCAGGACCAGCTCGGCGAAGAAGATCCCACCGTCGAGCGCCACGATCTCCGCGCGCTCGAGGCGCACGTCGACCGCGTCGAGCAGGTCGCGCAGCAGGTCGTGCGTCATGGGGCGCGGGGTCGGCAGGCCGGCCTGTGCCATCGCGATCGCGCTGGCCTCGCGCGGGCCGATGACGATCGGGACGACGAGCTCCGACGCGTCGTCCAGCAGCAGCACCACGATCTCCTGGTCGCGCTGCTGCTGCCGCACACCGAGGACCTCGACGGGGACCATCGGCACGTCGTCGCTCACCTGTCCACGGTACGTCGCGCCAAGGCATCCGGCAGGGGGTGGGCAGGCGGATCCTGCGGCGCCCGGGCCGCGCTTCAGGGGGTCAGCGCGTGAGGTCGTCGACGCCCTGGCGGACGAAGACCGTGTGCAGCTGCGCGCACATCTCCCCGACCTCGGAGGCGACCGTGCCGGCGTGCGCGCGCGCCGAGGCGTTCTGCTGCCCGCGCCACGGGGAGACGACCTGCTGGACGAGGCTCACGTGCCGGTCCGCCGCGGTGCGCAGCGTCCGCAGGTGCCGAGGCTCGATGCCGTACTCGGCGAGCCCGGCGGCGAGCACGACGACGTCCAGCGAGCGGGCGTCGAGCTGCCCGCCCGGTGCCTGGCGCAGGACGCCGGCCTCGATGAGCCCCTCCACGAGCTCCCGGTCGACGCCCGCCGCGGAGACGAGCGCGTCGACGGTGTAGCGCTGACGCACGGACGCGGAGCCGGGGTCGCCGTCGGCCGTCGCGAGGCGGGGAGCGAGCGGCTCGACGGCGGTGCCCGCGTCGAGGGCGGCGAGGTTCTCCTTGATGACCTTGAGCGGCAGGTACCGGTCACGCTGCTCGACGAGCACGAACCGGAGCCGTTCCACGTCGGCCGGGCTGTACTGCCGGTAGCCGGACGCCGTGCGCACGGGCTCGATGAGGCCCTGCTCCTCCAGGAAGCGCAGCTTCGAGTGGCTGACGTTCGGGAACTCCGCCCGCAGCGCGCGCAGCACGTCGGAGATCCGCATCGTCGCGCGCCGCGAGATGCCCTGCGGCCAGGGCTCGGGACCCTCCTCGGAGCCCGGTTCCGGGGCGGTGGCGCGGACGGCGCCCGTGAACCCGCTCACGGGCGCGGGGCCGGGCCGTCCGACGGGGCGCCGGCGTGACGGCTGGCGTGGAAGGTGAGCCGGTACTTGCCGATCTGCACCTCGTCGCCCGTCGCGAGGGCGACGGCGTCGATCCGGCTGCGGTTCACGTACGTCCCGTTGAGCGAGCCCACGTCGCGTACGACGAACCGGTCGCCCTCACGGACGAACTCGGCGTGCTTGCGGGAGACGGTGACGTCGTCGAGGAAGATGTCGGCGTGCTCGGAGCGGCCGGCGACGGTGCGCTCGGCGTCGAGCAGGAACCGTGACCCCTGACCGGGGCCGCGCTGCATGATGAGCAGCGCCGAGTGCCGGGGCAGGGCCGCGACGGCGGCGTGCTCCTCGGGGCTCAGGCCACCAGGCTGGACGCCTTCCTCGACGGGGGCCTCGATCCGGCCGAAGCTGATCGTCGTGTCGCTACCCGCCCGGTTCGGCACCTGGGGACCGCCTGGGACACTCATCTCGCCTCCTCGGGGCTCACGGCACGTCGTGCTCGACCTCGGATCCCACCCGACGGGGCGTGTGCCCGCCGTGCTGGAAAACTACTACATCCGCAGGTCACGCGTTGCACGCCACGGGACGCGCGTCACCTCGCTCGTCCAACCTACCCCGGCCCGACTCCCCTGGGGAAGCCACCTCAGCCGTCGGCGGGGACGGGCGTGGCGTACTGCGGAGCGCCCGGCTCGACCGTGGCGGTCACCTCCACGAGATCCTCCTGCCGGATCGTCGTGCGAGCGCCTTCGGAACGCAACGACGCCATCGCGCCGCCCGGGATCTCGAGCGCCGTCTCGAGCGTGGAGGGGTCGCCGATGACGACCCAGCGGTAGGGCGACGTGATGACCTGGCCGTCCACGACGACGCCGTCGGACGTGTCCTCGAAGTAGCTGTTCGCCACGAGCCGGACGCCGTTGACCTCCATCGCCTCCGCGCCGGCGTTGCGCAGCTCCTCCAGGACGTTGAAGAGCGCGAACGCCTTCAGCGGCTTCTCGCCCTCGACCACCTCGATCACGACGCCGGGTCCCTGCGCCGGGAGCCGGCCGGACAGGATGCCGAGCGTCTCGGCCTGCTGCTCCGCGACCTCCAGGGCCGCGCGCTCGCGGCCCGTACCCGACTGGAGCTCGTCGCGCGTCGCCTCGAGCGAGGACACCTGGTCCTCGAGCTCGCTCGACCGCTGCGTGACGTCGTCGAGGAGGCGCACGAGGTCGCTTTGGCGCAGCGACGAGAGCTGGTCCTCCTGGGTCTGGCTGACCTGGGCGACGAGGGCGAACCCGAGCAGCGCGCACAGGATGCCGACGACCACCTGGGACCGGTTCGCGCGCGGACGGAGCGCGTTGCCGAGCGCTTGCAGACCTCCGGGCGGCGGGGGGGCGGGGGCACCGTGGCGCCCCCCGGCAGGTGGCACACGGCGGATCGCCGTGGTGATCACGTCGGGTTCGGGCCCTGAGTCGTCGGCGGGCGACTCGTCGTGCGCGGTCAGGTCGTCGGTGGCCGGGTCCTGCGGCGCCGGGTCGACGACGCCGTCGTGCGCGCCCTCGGGCGCGTCAGCGGTGCCCGGCACGTCGTCCGGGGCGGTCTCGGGCCGGTGCTCCTCGCCGGGTGCGGTCGCCATCGTCACGCCTTGAAGATGTGGCGCCGGATGGAGGCGGCGTTGGAGAAGATGCGGATGCCGAGGACGACGACGACGGCGGTCGACAGCTGGCTCCCGACGCCGAGCTGGTCGCCGAGGAACACGATCAGCCCGGCCACGACGACGTTCGACAGGAACGAGACGAGGAAGACCTTGTCGTCGAACAGCCCGTCGAGCATGGCGCGCAACCCGCCGAAGAGGGCGTCGAGCGCCGCGACGACGGCGATGGGCAGGTACGGCTGCAGCGACACGGGCACCGTGGGCTGCAGGACCAGGCCCGCGACGATGCCCACCACCAGTCCGACGACTGCGATCATTCGACGCTCTCCTGCCCTGTGTCGTACGTGGTCTCGTTGTCCGTGTCGCTGCCGGTTTCGTCGGTCGGGTCCGAGGTGCCCTGCTCGTCCCCGCCGGAGCCGGTCGTCGTCGGTGCGTCGGAGTCTACGGCGGGGCCCGCCGCCTGTGCGAAGAACAACGTCGGGGTCGAGCGGCCGGGAAGGTCGAGGCGGCTCTGCGCGGTCACGCTCGACCGGATCCCGTACTGCGTGCTGAGCAGCTGCAGGAAGTCGGACGTGCCCGACCGCAGGAGCGAGGTGCGCAGGTCGTCCGCGTCGCCGATCGCCTCCACCTGGTACGGGCCGACGAGGGGCTGCAGGTCGACGAGGACCGCGTCCCCCGCGCTGCGGATCGCCGACAGGCCGGTGAGTCGCTGGTCGTTGATCGCGACGGCCTCGGCGCCGCCGGCCCACAGGGCGTTGACGACGCGCTGGAGGTCGGAGTCGTGCACGAGCGAGCTCGGGTCGACGTCGTCGGACGCGAGCCCGCCGTTCGTGTCGTCGAGCGTGACGATGACGCCCGCACCCTCCACGGCCTGGGCCCCGGTCCAGGCGCCCTCCTGCTGCAGGCGGTCCAGGACGTCTGCGCTCGCGGCCCCGAGGGCGGCGCCCTGGAGCTCCTCGATCTCGGCGGAGAGCTCGCCGCTGCGGGCCGTGAGCTCCTCGGCGTCGCCCTGGCGGCCGAGGATCTCCTGCTCGAGGGTCTCGCGGGCGGCGATGACGTCCGGCTGCGGTGCGCGCAGGTCGACCGCGGCGGCCGTCGTGACGATGCCGAGCGCGACCGCGAGGGCGACGAGCACGACGGTCCCGGCTCGACCGCGCCGGGGCGCCTCCCCTGCCGCCCGGCGTGCCGCGGCGTCGGCGTACCCGGGGTCCAGGGGCCGGTGCATGACCTCGTTGAGCAGCGTCATGGAGGCGTCGACGGGGCCTCGCCGCTGGGCCGGTCCGCTGCCGGTCACTGCTGTTCTCCCGTCGTGGTCGTGCCGTCGGCGGAGACGAGCGCCCGCGTCTGGGCCACGTACTGCGCCCCGGCGAGCCAGTAGAGCCCGACCCCCCACCAGGTGAACGCCCAGCCGGTGACGGCCGCGACGTCGCCGAACCACCCGGGCATCTCGGCGAGGAGGAGCAGCGGGAACGCGTACAGCAGTGCGAACGTGCCCGCCTTGCCGGCGAAGCTCACGGGCAGCGTCCCGTAGCCGTGCCGCGCCAGCACGGGCAGGAGGCACGCGAGGAGCACGTCGCGCCCGACGATGACGACGACGAGCCACAGCGGCACGACGTCGCGCCACGCGAGCCCGAGGAGCGTGACGAAGATGAAGAGACGGTCGGCCGCGGGGTCGAGCATCTGCCCGAGGCGGCTCACCTGGTCGAGGCGCCGCGCGAGCACGCCGTCGAGCCAGTCCGACGCGCCGGACACGGCGAGCACGACGAGCGCCCACACGTCGTCGCCCTGGACGATGAGGACGGCGAAGACGGGGACCAGCAGCAACCGGAGGAGGCTGATGACGTTCGGGACGGTCAGGACGCGCGAGCTGACCTGCTGTCCTGCTGCCACACCCACCGCCCCGTGCTCACGTCGCGCCGACTCCCGCGGCAACACACCGCGCCCGATCATCCTACGTACGCGGCCCTGCGTCGGGCGCTGCCCCGCGGGGCGTGGCGCCTCGACCGGCCGGAAATCACCCGGTTCGTCCGCGCGGCACGCGGTACCGCGACCCACGGGTGAGGGACGTCACCGGTCCCGCCCACCCGCCCCACGCCGTGCTCCGGTAGGATGGGAGGACCTTTGGAGTTCGTCGCTCGTCCCGCGTGTGTCCGTGAGAGCGGCCGGTCCCCCGGTGAGTCCCCGTGATTCTCGGTGGTCGGCCAGGTGTGTTCGGGAGTGCGACCTGCGAGAGCCCACCTGGCGACCGCACGCCACTCCACACCCCGAACGAAACGGTCCTCACCCCTTCATGACTGCTGACGTCGTCGCGCCCTCGCACGCCTCCGACCACTCCACCGACTCCCTCCCCGAGCCGGCTGCCCCCACGGGCCCCGTGTTCGCCGACCTCGGCCTGCCCGCGCCGCTCGAGCGCGCCGTCGCCGACCTCGGGTTCGTCACCCCGTCCGCGATCCAGGCCGAGGCCATCCCGGCGCTCCTCGCCGGCCGCGACATCACGGGCGTCGCGCAGACCGGCACCGGCAAGACCGCCGCGTTCGGCCTTCCGCTGCTCGCCGCGATCGACCCCACCCACCGCCACGTGCAGGCCGTCGTCCTGACGCCGACGCGCGAGCTCGCGATGCAGGTCGCCGACGCGATCGTGTCGTTCGCGTCGCACCTTCCCCGCCTCGACGTCGTCGCCGTGTACGGCGGCTCGCCCTACCAGCCCCAGCAGCGGGCGCTCGCGGCCGGCGCGCAGGTCGTCGTCGGCACGCCGGGACGCGTCATCGACCACATCGAGCGCGGCACCCTCGTGCTCGACGACGTGCGGTTCCTCGTGCTGGACGAGGCGGACGAGATGCTGCGCATGGGTTTCGCGGAGGACGTCGACACGATCTTCTCCCGCGCGCCCCGTGAGCGTCAGGTCGCGCTCTTCTCCGCGACGATGCCCGCGCCGATCCGCCGGGTCGCGAACGAGCACCTGGTCGACCCCGTCGAGATCGCGGTCGCGCGCCAGTCGTCCACGGTGACGGGTGTGAACCAGACGTACGCCGTCGTGCCGTTCCGCCACAAGACGGGCGCGCTCGCCCGCGTGCTCGCCGTCTCCGACGCGGACGCGGCGATCGTGTTCACCCGCACGCGTGGCGCGGCCGAGGAGGTCGGGTCGGCGCTCATCGAGCGGGGCATCTCCGCCGCGACCATCTCGGGCGACGTCGCGCAGAAGGACCGCGAGAAGATCGTCGAGCGCCTGCGCTCCGGCGCGCTGGACGTGCTCGTCGCGACCGACGTCGCCGCGCGCGGCCTCGACGTCGAACGCATCGGCCTCGTCGTGAACTTCGACCTCCCGGGCGAGCCCGAGGCGTACGTGCACCGCATCGGCCGCACCGGCCGTGCGGGGCGCACCGGTGAGGCCCTGAGCTTCGTCACCCCGCACGAGCGCGGCCGGCTGCGCGCCATCGAGCGCACGACCCGCACCCCGCTCCAGGAGATCGAGATCCCCTCCCCCGCGGACGTGTCCGCGCACAAGGCACGTCGGCTCCTCGGCCAGGTCCCCGCACGCCGCGAGGCCGGGCGCCTGTCCCTGTACACGGAGCTGGTGCGTGCGTTCGTGGCCGAGAACGACGTCGACCCCGTCGACCTCGCGGCCGCGATGGTGGCGCTCGCCGTCGGTGACGACGGCCCGCAGGCCCGCGAGGAGCAGGAGCGGTTCGAGGCCGAGCGCGCCCAGGCGCGTGAGCAGGCCCGTCGTCCCGAGCGCGCGGGCGACCGCGGCCCGCGCGGCGACCGGCCGGGCCGGGAGACCGGTGGGCGCGGCATCCGCCGCGACGCCACCGGGACGCGCTACCGCCTCGCCGTCGGTCACAAGGACGGCGTGCTGCCCGGCGGGATCGTCGGCGCGCTGACGAACGAGGCCGGTCTCACCGGCTCGGACGTCGGCAAGATCGACATCTTCCCGTCGTTCTCGCTGGTCGACATCAGCGCACCGCTCGACGAGGCGACGATGGACCGCATCTCGCGCGCGCGGGTCGCGGGCAAGGCGCTGCGCATCCGCCTCGACGAGGGCGCACCGGCGGCGGCCCGCGGGCCGCGCCCGGCCGGCGACCGTCCGCGCGCCGCGCACGGCCCGTCCGGTCGTCGCGACGAGCGTCGTGACCGCGTCGACCGCTCCGACGACCGGGGCGACCGCAAGCCGCGCCAGCGCACGGCTTACTGACCGGCTCCTGGCGGACCTCGTCCGCCGAGACGTGAGAAGCGGCTCCTGGATCCTTCGATCCAGGAGCCGCTTCTCGCTTTCAGACGTCGTGCCGGACTCAGGCCGGCGGCGCCTCCCGGGCCTCGCCGTGCGCCTGGACGAGTGCGGCGAGGCGGCGTGCCTCGAGGTCGCCGCGTGCGCCGTCGGCCCGCTGGATGCCCATCACCGCGAGCGTGGACCCGTCCGCGAGGTCGAGACGCACCCACGCGTCGCCGCTGCCGAAGCGCACGGACACGACCTGCGCCCACTCGAGCTCGCGCGTGTAGATGACGTTCCGCACGCGCAGACCTGTTCGTGACGGCACCGCGTGCACCCCGCCGAGGCGCCACAGCAGCCACGCCGCGAAGAGCGCGAACGCCGCGAGGGAGAGCCGGTTCACCCACGCCGTGCCCAGCGGCCCCGTCGCGAGCAGGCCCACGACGACGCACCCGCCGACGACCACGATCCCCGTCGCCCACGCCGACACCAGGCCGAAGCGCGGCCGGAACGGCCGGTACGGGTCGTCCTCGCGCTCGCCCGGCAGCCCCGGGTCGGGGAACGTCTCACCGCTCATGCCGCCACCGTCTCACGACCGCTCCACCCTCACAGGCGCTCACGGCGACACGCGAGCGTCAGAGGCGCGACGCGTGGATCCTCGTGACGAGGATGGCGCGCGCCCCGACGTCGTACAGGGCGTCCATGACCTGGTTGGTCTGGTCGCGGCGCACCATCGCGCGCACGGCCGCCCAGTCGCGGTCGTGCAGCGGTGACACGGTGGGCGACTCCAGCCCCGGCGTGATCGCGACCGCCTGCTCGACGAGGGACACGGGGACGTCGTAGTCCATGAGGACGTACTGGCGTGCGGTCAGCACGCCCTGCAGGCGCCGGCTCAGCACCTCCACGCCCGCCGGGACGTCCGCCTCCGCGACCGCGCGCGGGCGGATGAGCACGGCCTCCGACACGAGGATCGGGTCACCGAACACCTCGAGGCCCGCACCGCGCAGCGTGGTGCCCGTCGACACGACGTCCGCGACGACGTCCGCCACCCCGAGCTGCACCGCCGACTCGACCGCACCGTCCAGGTGCACGACCGTCGCGTCCACCCCGTGCGAGCGCAGGTGCGCCTCGACGAGCACCTCGTACGACGTCGCCACCCGCAGCCCCTGCACCTGCTCGAGCGACGTGATCGCCCCTGCGGGGGCCGCGTACCGGAACGTCGACCCGCCGAACCCGAGCTGCATGTGCTCCACCGCGTCCGCGCCCGAGTCCAGGAGCAGGTCACGGCCCGTGATCCCGACGTCGACCGTGCCCGACCCCACGTACACCGCGATGTCGCGCGGGCGCAGGAAGAAGAACTCGACGTCGTTGTCCGGGTCCGCGAGCACGAGCTCGCGCGAGTCACGCCGCTGGCGGTACCCCGCCTCGCGCAGCATCTCGACGGCGGGCTCGGACAGGGACCCCTTGTTGGGGACGGCGATACGCAGCATGGCAGGACCTTCGTTTCACAGGAGACGGCAGGGGAGGAACCGGGACGGGACGAGCACGGGGCGAGCGGCGCTCGCGGCCGGTGAGCGGGACGCTCACCGGCACGGCCGCTCACAGATGCTCGTACACGTCCTGCAGGCTCAGGCCCTTCGCCAGCATGAGGACCTGCAGGTGGTAGAGGAGCTGGGAGATCTCCTCCGCCGTCTTCACGTCGCCCTCGTACTCGGCGGCCATCCAGACCTCGGCGGCCTCCTCGACCACCTTCTTCCCGATCGCATGCACCCCGGCGTCCAGCTCCGCGACCGTGCCGGAACCGGCGGGTCGGGTCGTGGCCTTCTCGGAGAGCTCCGCGAACAGGGACTCGAACGTCTTCACGCGCCCCAGGGTATCGGGCCACCGCCGGCGACCGGGGACGGGTCCGCCCAGCGGGCACCCGCCCGCCGGCACCGCCCCCGGTCCAGCGCCGCTACAGGTTCCGCAGCGCTACCACGGTCGCGACCGCCGCCTCGGCCGCCTCCGCACCCTTGTCCTCGCGTGACCCCTCCAGGCCCGCACGGTCCAGCGCCTGCTGCTCGTCGTCGCACGTGAGCAGCCCGAACCCCACCGGCACGCCCGTGCGCACGCTCACGTCCGTCAGGCCCGACGTCGCCGCCTGGCACACGTACTCGAAGTGCGGCGTCCCCCCACGGATCACCACCCCGAGCGCCACCACCGCGTCCGCGCCGTGCTCCACCGCACGCGCCGCCGCGACCGGCAGCTCGAACGAGCCCGGCACACGGACCTCCGTCACGTGCGACACGTTCGCCGCCGCCAACGCGCGCCGCGCCCCCGCCACCAACCCGTCCATCACCTGCGTGTGCCAGCTCGCCGCGACCACCACCACCCGCAGTCCCGTTCCGTCCACGCTGATCGTCGGCGCTCCTGCTCCGCTCATCCCTCGTCCTCCTTCGTCGTCGTACCCGCCTCGACCCCGTCCGGGGCCTCCACCGTGTCCAGCAGGTGACCCATCGCCACCTTCTTCGTCACCAGGTACGCCCGGTTGTGCTCACCGTGACCCACCTCGATCCGCTCCGTCCCCGCGACGTCGATGCCCGAGGCCACCAGACCCGTCACCTTCGCCGGGTTGTTCGTCAGCAGCCGCACCCGCGACAACCCCAGGTCCGCCAGGATCGCCGCCGCCGCCCCGTACTCCCGACGGTCCACCGGCCACCCCAGCTCCAGGTTCGCCTGCACCGTGTCCAGACCCGCGTCCTGCAGCTCGTACGCTCCGATCTTCGCGAGCAACCCGATACCCCGCCCCTCGTGGCCCCGCAGGTACACCACAGCACCCCCCTCGAGCGCGACCCGCTCCATCGCCGCCTGCAGCTGCGGCCCGCAGTCACACCGCAGCGACCCGAACGCGTCACCCGTCAGGCACTCCGAGTGCACCCGCACCACGGGGACACCGTCCACCGGCCCGACGGCGCTCGCGGCCGCCGCGTCGGCGTCACCCGGGCCCACGGCACCGGTGGGCGAGACCGCGGGCACGAGCGCCACGTGCTCCGCGCCCGTACGCAGGTCCCGGTACCCGATGACGCGGAACCGGCCGTGCGCCGTCGGGAGGTCCGCCTCCGCCGTGCGGTGCACCCGCCGTGCCAGCTGCTCCCGGTCCGGCACGTCGGCAGCCGACACGGTGGGCGCGGGGTCGTGCTCCAGCCGCCACGCCACGAGGTCCGCGATCGTCAGGAGCACCAGCCCGTCCCGCTCCGCGAGAGCCGCCGCGTCCTCCAGCCGCATCATCGTCCCGTCGTCGTGCACGAGCTCCGCGATCCCCCCGACCTCCCCCGCCCCGGCCAGGCGCACCAGGTCCACCGCCGCCTCCGTGTGCCCCGCACGGTGCAGCACGCCACCCGGCACCGCCCGCAGCGGCAGGACGTGCCCCGGCCGGATCAGGTCCACCGGCCCCGACGCCGGGTCCGCCAGCACCCGCAACGTCCGCGCCCGGTCCTCCGCCGAGATCCCCGTCGTCACCCCCGTCGCCGCGTCCACCGTCACCGTGTACGCCGTGCGCCGCGGATCCTGGCTGTGCGGCACCATCAACGGCAGCTCCAGAGCATCCGCCCGCGCCGCCGGCATCGGCGCGCACAGGTACCCCGACGAATGCCGGATCGTCCACGCCACCCACTCCGCCGACACCCCCTGCGCCGCGAACACCACGTCCGCCTCGTTCTCCCGGTCCGGCGAGTCCGCCACCAGCACCGGCCGACCCGCCCGGATCTCCGCCAGCGCCTCCTCGACCGACCCCAGCCGCACCCCCACCCCCGGGCCGACCGCGGCGCTCGCGGCCCGTCCGACGACGTCGTCGCGCGTCACGACGCGCTCCCGGCGGCAAGGAGGCGCTCGACGTACTTCGCGAGCACGTCCACCTCGAGGTTCACGCGGTCGCCCGGCACCAGCCCGCCGAGGATCGTCGCCTCGAGCGTCGTCGGGATGAGCGAGACGCCGAACGACTCGTCGTCCACGTGCGTCACGGTGAGCGACACACCGCTCACCGCGATCGAGCCCTTCTCAGCGACGTACCGGGTCAGCCCCGTCGGCGCCGAGAACACCAGGTCGTCCCAGCGCTCCCCCGGCGCCCGGCTCACCAGCGTGCCGACGCCGTCCACGTGGCCCTGGACGACATGCCCGCCCAGCCGCGCGTCGGCGCGGACCGCCCGCTCCAGGTTCACCGGGGAACCCGTGGCGAGATCCCCCAGCGCCGTGCGCCGCAGCGACTCCGGCATGACGTCCGCCGTGAACGACCCGTCCTCACCCACGCTCGTCACGGTGAGGCACACGCCGTTCACCGCGATCGAGTCCCCCAGCCCCGCGTCCGACGTCACCAGCGGACCCACGATCGTGAGGACCGCGTCCCCGCCACCCTCACCGCCCGGGTACGCGACCTCCCGGACCTTCCCCATCTCCTCGACGATCCCCGTGAACATCAGACTGCTCCATCCTCTCGACCACTGTTCCTGGACACCACGAGCGCGTCGTCCCCGACACGCCTCACCTCGACCGTGCGGAACCGGAGCGCGTCCGCGATCGACGACACCCCCAGGCCGCCGACCATCCGACGCCCGTCGCCCAGCAGCACCGGCGCGACGTACGAGTGCAGCTCATCGACCGCCCCGGCCGCGAGGAACGCTGTCGCGAGCGTCGGGCCACCCTCCACGAGCACGTGGCGGACCTCCCGCTCCGCGAGCCGTCCGAGCGCCTCCCCCACGTCGCGAGTCAGGAGATGGACCAGCTCACCGCCCGGGCCCCGGACTCGCGCCGCGGACGGGACCCCGCGCAGCCCCACCACGACCCGCAGCGGCTGGTGCGCCGCGAGACCCTCGGTGCGGCCCTCGGCGCTCGCGGCACCGCTCGCGTCGGCGTGCACGCGCGCCGTGAGCTCCGGGTCGTCGCTGAGAAGCGTGCCGGAGCCGACGACGATCGCGTCCACCTGGGCACGCACCCGGTGCGCGTGCGCACGTGCCGACGGCCCCGTGATCCAGCGGCTGGTGCCGTCCTGGGCCGCGACGAACCCGTCGAGCGTCGTCGCTGTCTTGAGCGTGACGTACGGCGTACCGCGACGTACCGACGTGAGCCAGACGCGGAGCAGCTCCTCGCCCTCCGCTGCACGGAGCCCACGCGTCACGCGCACTCCGGCAGCGCTCAGGCGGCGTGCACCACCGGTCGCCGTCGGGTTCGGGTCGTCGACGGCGTGGACGACCTCGGCGATGCCCGCCCCGACGAGGGCGTCGGCGCACGGTCCGGTACGCCCGGTGTGGGCACACGGCTCGAGCGTGACGACGGCGGTCGCGCCCCTCACGTCGGCGCCCCTCTCCCGGGCGTCGGCGAGAGCCGCGACTTCCGCGTGCGGCGTCCCTGCGCCCCGGTGGTAGCCCTCGGCGAGGACCGACCGCGGGCGCGGGTCGACGGACTCCGGCGCTGCGCCGGGGCGCGCCGGGCCGTCGGCGGGCGCCGAGGCGAGGAGGACGCAGCCGACGCGGGGGTTCGGACCGTGCGCCGGACCGCGTGCGGCGAGCTCGAGCGCGCGCGCCATCGCCGCGTCGATCGTCAGGGTTCGTGGATGCTCGCCCATCGTCCTCCTCCCGAGCACGGGTGCTCCGGGGTGAGGGCGGGCGGCGGGTCGGGGCGCTCAGCGTCCGACGTCGTCGCTCACCACGGCAAGGCCGTCACCGTCGCTGACGGGTGCCCCGGCGGGTCGCCGAGGCACCACGCGCTCTGGCGTGGCCCTGCCGCACGTGCTTCCTCCCATCCGGACTTTCACCGTCGGTCCTGGAGTTCCACCAGGTCAACCGCGCGTAGGGCGCGGGTCGCGGACTGTCACCGCCGGCTCGGAATTACACCGACCCCGGAGCACGTTCGTGCGTACTGCTGCTTCAACGGAGCATGCTACTCGCCCATTCCCCCGGCCTCTCCGCCCGGCACCTGGCCGGCCGGCGTGCGCCCGCCGGCCAGACCCCCGTGCTCGAGGCTGGATGGCGAGGCGGGTTGTCAGGTGGTCTACTTCGAGATGCGCGCTTGGCACACTATTTTTTCGAGAAGATGATGGCTGCTCGCACGCCGAGGTCTTCTCCGCCCGGCGACGAGGGTCAGCGCACGTCAGTGCGTCTCAGTGGACGTGGGCAGCCGACGTCGCGAGGTCACGCAGCGCCTCGATCTCCCCCGGCACGTTCTCCGCCCCGTACACCGCGGACCCGGCGACGAACACGTTCGCGCCCGCGTCGGCGGCCCGCTCGATCGTCGAGCGCGACACTCCCCCGTCGACCTGGATCCACACGTCGAGACCCGACTCGCCGACGGCCTCACGCGCCCGGCGGATCTTGGGCAGCGTCCCCTCGATGAAGGACTGGCCGCCGAAGCCGGGCTCCACGGTCATGACGAGGATCATGTCGACCTCGGCCAGGAGGTCCAGGAAGGGCTCCACGGGTGTCGCTGGGCGCAGCGCGACCCCGGCGCGCGCCCCGAGCCGGCGCAGCTCCCTCGCGAGCCGCACAGGGGCTCCTGCGGCCTCGACGTGGAACGTGACCGACGCCGCCCCGGCCTCCGCGTAGGCAGGGGCCCAGCGGTCGGGGTCCTCGATCATGAGGTGCGCGTCGATGGGGACGGGCGACACCTGCGCGAGCCGCTCGAACACCGGCAGCCCGAGCGTGAGGTTCGGGACGAAGTGGTTGTCCATGACGTCGACGTGCGCATAGTCCGCCATCGCGATGGCGTTCAGGTCGCGCTCGAGGTTCGCGAAGTCGGCGGACAGGATGCTCGGGGCGATGAGGGCTGCCATGGGTCCCAGCCTAGGGCGCACGCGGCGGGGGAAGCGCTCGTAGGCTCCTCCCGTGAGCACCGTCCCCTCCCCCGGCGCACCTCGACCGACGTCCGCCGGCGCACCTCGACCGACGTCCCCCGGCACCGCCCGCCCCGACGTACGGGTCCGGCCCGCGACACCCCGAGACCTCGGTCGCGTGGCCGAGATCGCCGCCTACTTCGTCCGGGAGACCTGCGTGACGTTCGAGGAGGACGTCTGGGACGGTCCCGCCTGGGAGCGCAAGCTCGACGACGTGACAGCGCGCGGGCTCCCGTTCCTCGTCGCAGAGGTCGCCGGGGTCGGGGAGAACAGTAGCGCCGACGGGCAGGACGGAGCCGGACGCCGCATCGTCGCCGGCTACGCGTACGCGTCCCCGTGGCGACCGAAGCCCGCCTACCGGCACACCGCCGAGGACACGGTCTACCTCGACCCCGCGTTCGCCGGCCTCGGGATCGGCACGGTACTCCTCGGCGCACTCCTGGACACCTGCGCGACGGCGGGCGTCCGGCAGCTGGTCTCCGTCGTCGCCGATGTTCCGGAGGCCGCCGGCTCGGTTCCCCTGCACCGGCGCTTCGGCTTCGTGGAAGTCGGCCGCTTGACCGCCGTCGGCTTCAAGCACGGCCGCTGGGTCGACACCATCCTCCTCCAACGCTCCCTCTGAACCGTCCGAGATTCCGTGCTCAGGCCCGCGGTGCGGGGTCGCGCCTCAGGCCCGCGTGGTCGGGTCCGCGGGTGGGGCGGCGTCGGTGCTCGGGCTGTCCGCGCCGTCGCCCTGGTCCGTCGGGCGTGGGTTTGAGGAGCGCGGCCTTGACGCCCTTCGCATCCGACGCCGCCCCACCCGCTCCGCCAGCACCTCACCCCGGGCAGACGCCCGGGCCCCGGGCCGGCCGAAGGAGAACCCTGGTCCGCCGAGATAGAACCCTGGTCCGCCGAGACCTCGGTCAACGAGGTAGAGGCCTGGTCGGCCAGGTCGGACCGTGGTCACGCGCCGAACACGACATCAGTGTCGCTAACTGGGGCCTGGCGACCTTCAGGTCGTGTTCGACCGCGCGCCATGTCGTGCTCGACGACGGCACGGGCGGCGGGCGTCGACCGCAGCGCGCAGCCGCCCGGAGGCTACGAGGACCAGCGACCCAGCCGCGAGCGGCCCAGCGGCGAGGCGGCGGGAGACCGGCCCCGCGGGCAGGTTCGCCCGGGTGAGCGAAGACCAGGGCGAGAAGACACCGGTCGGGGTGGGTGGGGGCGCCGCGTCGTGGTCGGGCCTGGCGGGAGCCGCGAGGAACGAGCGGCGGATGGTCGACGCGGCGCCCCCACCCACCCCGACCACCCAACCCCGCCACGCGCCGTCCGACACGACCACGGTTCTGGCTCGGAAAAAGAACACCGCACCGCTCCCACCTGCGGAGATATGACGGCGGGCGCGGTGTTCGTCTTCCGCCCCGCCATGGTGGGGCCATCGGCCACCCGGAGAGCTACCTCGCGCGATCAGGGTTCTACCTCGCGGCGCTGGGATCAGAGCACGAGGCCGCGGCGCAGGTCCGTCGTGCGCTGCTCGACCGTGCGCCAGGCGTGGCGGCTGACACCGGGGTGGACGTCGCGGTCGACGTCCGCGAGCGCCGTGAGGAGGTCGTCGAGGGTCTGGGCGACGGCGCGCTGCGCGCGCTGTCGCGGGAGGCCCCAAGTGGTCCCTTCGGTGACGAGGTGCTCGGCGGTGAGGCGGTCCATGTCGCGTTCGCCGGCGACGTCCATGGCGAAGACGCGGGAGGCGTGGTCGTGGTGGAGGTGCATGGAGACGTCGTAGGCGGGGGCGAGGCGGACGGTGCCGTCGGCGTAGCGCAGGAGGGAGATGTTCTTGGCGTGGGCGTCGGTGTTGCCGATGGCGAGGTTGAAGGTGGTGAGGGCGAGGAGGGGGTCGGGGCGGGTGCCGTCGTCGCGCAGGGTGCGGGCGATGGCGGTGAGGGAGGGGAAGCGGCGTCCGTGCTGGAACTTGCGTTCGGGGTCGCGGGTGTTGAGGCCGAGGGCTTGTGCGGTGTCCTCCTGGTGGAGGCGTGCGGTGCGGCCGGGATGGGCAGGGTCGGGGACGCGGTCGTAGCGGGTGACGACGATGGCGCGTTCCCCGTCGAACTCGGTGACGTGCGCGTCGATGGTGGTGAGGGCGATGCGGCGGGCGAGGTCGAGTGCGGCGGCCTCGGTGTTGACGAGGTCGGCGGTGGGTGAGTCGGCGGGGCGGGCGACCTTGAGGATGTGGGTCGTGGGTGCGGAGCCGTGGGGGCGGGCCCAGCCGTGCTCGTCGTGGAGCAGGGTGATCTTGGGTTCCATGCCGGGCAGGGAGCTGGTGAGGTGCTTGCTGCGTCCGACTCCGCCGAAGCGTGCGATGCCTTCCCGGAGGAGCTTGGCGACGCCTGCGTCGTCGAGGCGTTCGGCCGGGACGGGGCGCGGGGCGGTTGGGCCCGGGGGGCGCAGCTCGACGGCGCCGATGGTGTCGCCCGCGTAGGCGGTGAAGAAGGAGAGGTGGTCCTCGGGATCGACGGCAGCCTCCATGGCCATCTGGTCGCGGGCGCGTCCCTCGGGCATGAGTCCGTCGAGCCATGCGGTGGCACGGGCTGGGTGCGGTGGTTCGTCGGGTTCCATCGGGAGGAGGTGGGACAGCGTGCGCGCGCCGATCCCCCATCGTTCATAGGCCTCGTCGGTCCACGTGAGGTCGACGCGGTCGTCTCGTCGTCGTGTGAAGCGCCCGGTGTGCGTCCCGTAGAGCCAGAGGTGGAGCTCCTCGGCACGTCTCACGACCGGCCCTCGAGGCGGAGGGTGATGTCGAGATGGTCGAGCACTTCGAAGAGCCGGGTGATGTAGAGGTTGTCGACGCCGTTCTCGAGCTCGGAGAGGTACTGGCGGGTGATGCCGAGATCGTCGGCGAGGTCGGCCTGGGTGATTCCTTGCGCTCGTCGTGCCCTGCGGACCGCTGCGCCGATGTCGCGGGCGCTCCGAGCACTCGTCCAGCGTCCTGTCATGGCGTCTCCCCTGCCGTCAGCGAGCGATGTCCGACTATCATGACACGGATCGTCGCCGAATATTCTGACAAAGGTGCAGTGGCCTGGTCAGATGCGGCGCAGGAGGGTCAGGTGCATGGCGTCCGTGCCGTGGACGTGCGGCCAGAGCTGGACGTCCTGGCGGTCGCCGAGCTCGATCGCCTCACGCGCCTCGGGACGGACGACGTCGCGCACGACGGCCGGGGCGTCGAGCACCTCGACGTCGTCGCGGCGGCGCAGCACGTCGGAGACGACGACCTGGGTCTCCGCGAGGTGCGGCGAGCACGTGACGTAGCCGACCACTCCCCCGGGCCGCACGGCATCGAGCGCGGAGTCGAGGAGCTCGCGCTGCAGGCGGCTGAGCGTGGCGAGGTCCGCGGGCGTGCGCCGCCACCGGGACTCCGGCCGACGGCGCAGCGCACCCAGCCCGGTGCACGGTGCGTCGAGCAGCACCCGGTCGTACGCGCCGGGCTCGTCCTGCCCGACGGCGCGCCCGTCCCCGGTGCGGACGGCCTCGACGGCGTCGGCCGGGACGGCGGCGAGGGCCTTCTCGACGAGGCGCGTGCGGTGCGGCTGCACCTCGTTCGCGACGAGGCGCGCGCCGCGCTCGGCGGCCAGCGCCCCGAGGAGTGCGGCCTTGCCCCCGGGACCCGCGCACAGGTCGAGCCAGCGTGCGTCCGGGACGTCCCGTGCGTCGTCGGACGACGGCGCGAGGGGTGCGGCGGCGAGGGCGAGGGCGACGAGCTGGCTGCCCTCGTCCTGGACGCCGGCGCGGCCGTCGCGGACGGCGCCGAACGCGGCCGGGTCGCCACCCTCGAGGCGCAGTGCAGTGGGTGCCCACCGTGCGGGCTCGAGCCGGTCGTCCCCGGCGGACAGCTCGCGCGGGTCCGCGAGCCCCGGGCGCGCGACGAGCGTGACGCGGGGGGCGTCGTTGTCGGCGGCGAGGACGGCGTCGAGCTCGGCGACGGGGCGCCCGTTCCCGGCGAGCGCGTCACGCAGGGCGCGCGCGATCCACACGGGGTGGCTCTGGGTGGCCGCGAGCGCTGCGAGCGCGTCGGGGGCGCCGTCGGCGAGGGTGGTGAGCCAGTCGTCGAGGGGGGTGCGGGCGACGCGGCGCAGGACGGCGTTGACGAGCTGGGCGCTGCCGGCGCCGGTGCGCTCGCGGGCGAGGCCGACGGTCTCGGACACGGCGGCGTGCTGCGGGACGCGCATGCCGAGGACCTGGTGCGCGCCGAGGCGCAGGAGGTCGAGCACGGGCGCGTCGAGGCGGTCGAGGGGCCGGTCGAGGCAGAGCGCGAGGATCGCGTCGTAGCGTCCGCGCAGGCGCAGGGTGCCGTAGGCGAGCTCGGTGGCGAACCCGGCGTCGCGGCCGCGGATGCCGCGTTCGCGCAGGAGGGGCGGCAGGACGAGGTTCGCGTAGGCGTCGGACCCGTCGACCTGGCGCAGGACGTCGAACGCCGCGGTACGGGCGGGGTCGCTGCCCTTGCGGCGCTGGGAGGGGGCGACGGTGCCGCGCGACGCCTCTCCCCGAGAGCGGGCGGCGCTGCGCTGGCGCCCGCGGGCGTCGCGCCGATCGTCGTTCGAACGTGCGTTCGAATCACGGTTCGAGCGCCCTCCCGAGCGGTCCCCCGAAGGACGGTCGCCGCTCATGCCGCCTCCGTGCCGAGGACGAGATGCCCGGAGAGCCTGGCGCCGCGCGCCCAGTCCGCCGCGGGCATCTGCTTCTTGCCGACGGGCGCGACGTCGCCGAGCTGCACGGCGTGCGAGGCGGTGCCGACGAGGACCTCCTTCTTCCCGGCCCGCACGTGGCCGGGCGCGAGGTCGACGACGTCGGGGCGCGGCGTGACGGGCCCGAGCCCGAGGCGCGCAGGGCGCCCGTCGGGGTCGGTCACCGTGGTCCAGGCCCCGGGGGCCGGCGTGCAGCCGCGCACGAGCCGGTCGACCGCGAGCGCCGGGTGGTCCCAGCGCACCTGCGCGTCGGCGGGGGTGAGCTTCGCGGCGTGCGAGACGCCGTCGGAGGGCTGGGACTGCGGGCGCAGCGTGCCGTCCTCGAGGGCGTCGAGCGTCGCGACCAGGAGGTCGGCCCCGGAGACGGCGAGCCGGCCGAGGAGGTCGCCGGCGGTGTCACGCGGGCGGATCGTCTCCGTCGTCGTCCCCAGGGTGGGGCCGGAGTCCAGGCCCTGCTCGATGAGGAAGGTCGTGGCACCCGTGACCTCGTCCCCGGCCATGATCGCGCGCTGCACGGGCGCGGCGCCGCGCCACGCGGGCAGGACGGAGAAGTGCAGGTTGACCCAGCCATGACGGGGCACCGCGAGCACGTCCGGGCGCAGGATCTCGCCGTACGCGACGACGGGCGCGGCGTCCACGGCGAGCTCGGCCAGGCGCGAGAGGAACTCCTCGCCGCGAGGACGGTCCGTCAGCACGGGGATCCCCGCCTCCTCGGCGCGCACGCGCACCGGGCTGGGGGTCAGGCGCCGACCCCGGCCCGACGGCGCGTCGGCGCGCGTGAGGACGGCGACGACGTCGTGACGGGAGGCGAGGAGGGCGTCGAGGGACGGGACCGCGGTATCCGGGGTCCCGGCGAACAGCAGGCGCATGGGCCCGAGTCTAGGTGTCGAGGACGCCCTCCCCGGTCGTGGACACCGGCACTCCCAGGTCCCGCAGCGCGGTGCGCAGGCCGGGAGTGCCGTCGAACAGGTGCGTGCGCAGGCCGAGCCGCGCGGCGGCGTCGACGTTCGCCGGGCTGTCGTCGGTGAACAGCGTGCGGGCCGGGTCGAGGCAGAACCGGTCGATCGCGAGCGTGAAGATCGCGGGGTCCGGCTTGGCGAGCCCCTCCCGGCCGGAGACGAGCACGTCGTCCATGAGGGTCGTCGCCGGCGCGGCGAGGGCCGCGTGGGGGTAGAGCTCGGCGGACCAGTTGGTGAGCCCGTACAGGCGCAGCCCGAGGTCGCGGAGCTCGTGCACGAGCTCCGCGGAGCCCTCGACGGGCCCGGTGAGGGTGGCCGGAAAGTGCTCGACGTACCGTTCGAGCAGCTCGACGTGGTGCGGGTGGGACACGGTGACGAGGTCGCGCGCCTGCGCCCACGTCCCGCCGGCGTCGCGCTCGTGGTTGAGGCTGCGGAAGTCCACGTCGACGAAGAACGCGTCGACCACCTCACGGTCGAGCCCCGCGTACGCCCCGTAGGGGTCCCAGCCGACCAGCACGTTGCCGAAGTCGTACAGCACCGCGTCGATCACCCGTTCGACCGCGCCACCGGGCGGGACGTCGCCGGTGAGGTTCGGGGGCCGGTTGCCTGTCACAGGATCTCCTTCGGGTCGAGCTCGACGCGGACGGTGCCCGGCTCGCGGCGCGCCGAGCGGACGGCGACGGACGCGGCGAGCTCTCGGGCGAGGCGACGGCCGTCGCGCACGGGGACGCGCACGACGGCGCGCACCGGCGGCGCGTCGCCCGGAGACGTCGACGGCGGGACCCCCGGGGCTCCACCGCGCCCCCCTCGCGACGCGGGCGCGGCGACCTCCACCGGGCCGAGCACCGTGTCCGGGCCCGCGAGCTCGACCCGGTCGAGGACCGCGGCGACCGCGGACCGGTCCCCCGTCACCGCGGCCACCCGCACCGCCGGCGGGAGCGCGAGCTCGGCCCGCTCGTCGAGCTCGCGGCCCGCGAGCCCCGCGGGATCCCACCGCACGAGCGCGTTCGTCGGTACCGGCGCGGCGTCGCCGACGAGCAGCACCTGCCCGCCGGCGGTCGCCGACCGCACGAGCGCGGCCGCGGCGAGCCAGCGCGCGAGCGCGTCCTGAGCGACGTCGAGCCCCACGTGCGCGGTGCTGGTCGCGGCGTCGAGCAGCAGCGCGGCGACGTACCCCTCCGCGGCGACCGGCTCGGCCCCCGGCGTCGCCACCACGAGCGCCGGCCGTGACGACACCGCGGCGAGCACGCCCCCGGCCGCGGTCGCCCCGGACACCTGCACGGGGACACCGGGGAACGCACGCCCCAGCTCCTCCGCCGTGCGCTGCGACCCGACCCGGACCGAGCGCAGCCCGGTCCAGTGGCACTCGGGGCACGACCAGCCGCCCGCGAGCGCCCCGCACCACGCGCACTGCGGCGTCGCCCCGGCACCGGTGACGGAGAGCGGGCCGTGGCACGCGGTGCAGCGCGCGGGCGTGCGGCAGCGCCCGCACGCCACGACGGGCACGTACCCCGAGCGCGGGACCTGGACCAGGACGGGGCCGTGCTCGAGCGCGGCGCGCGCGGCCCGCCACGCCGCCGTCGGGATGCGCGCCGCCGCGCCGGGACCCTCGGACGCCAGCTCGACCGAGGTCAGGGCGCGCACGCGCGGAGCCCGTGCGCGCACGACGTCGCGGGGCGCGGCGAGCTCGTGCGCCCAGCCCCGCGCGACCAGGGCCTGCGCCGCGACGGTGCGCCCGTGCGACCCCAGCAGGAACGCCGCGCCCTCCAGCTCGCTGCGCAGGGCGAGGACCTCGCGGGCGTGCGGGTACGGCGCACGGGGCTCGGCGAGCGTGCCCTCGCCGTCGTTCCAGCACACGACGAGCCCGAGATCGGCGACGGGGGCGAAGGCCGCCGCACGCGTCCCGACGACGACGCGCGCGCGCCCGTGCAGCACCGCGAGGAACGCGCGGTACCGCGGGGCGGGCCCCTCGTCCGCGGTCAGGCGCACGACGTCGCCCCCGGTGGCCTGGTCCCACGACTCCAGGCCCGCGTCGGTGAGCGCCGCGCACACCTGCTCCACGTCCCGCGCGTCGGGCACGACGACGAGCGCGCCGCGCCCGCCGGAGCGCGCCGCCCGCACCGCCTCGGCGACCGCCGCCGCCCAGTGCGTCACCGGCGCCGGGTCCGAGGCCCGACGCGGCCCTGGGGCGGGCGGGCGACCCGTCGTCCCCGACCGGGTCGACGCCTTCGCCGCGGCTCCGGGGGTCGTGGTGCTCGGGTCCGGTCCGGCGGCGTCGGTGAGGTCGGTGGGGTCGTCCGCGAGACCGGGCAGCGCGGTCCACACGGCGCGGGGCGCGCCGCCGCCCGCGACGTGCGCGAGGAACGCCGCCCCCGCGCGGTACGGCGCCCACGCCGGCACACGACGCTGCGCGGCGGGCACGAGCTCCCCGGTGGCGCCAGGAGCGACGTCGGTCGCCGGGACGCCGGTCTCGGCCGCGTCGGCGACCGCCGCGACGAGGGACTGCTCGACGCGCGCGTGCCGCGGCGGGACAGCGAGGCGCAGCACGTCCGACAGGGTGCCGGCGTAGTGCTCCGCGACGGCACGCGCGAGGCGCGCCACCGCGGGCGACAGCACCGGCTCGGGCGAGACGACGCGGCGCAGCGGCAGGAGGCGCCCGTCGTGGTCGGAGCGCTCGAGCCGCTCCAGCACGTACCCGTCGACGTCGCGCCCGGCGAACCGGACCTTGAGGCGCGCGCCGGGGCACGCGTCGTCGGACATCGGCACGGGGACGAGGTAGTCGAACGCCCGGTCGAGGTGCGGCGGGGACAGGTCGAGCACGAGCCGCGCCACCGGCCTGTCGTCCGTGATCTCGAGCGACGCGGGCGGTGCCGGTCGCCGCTCGCGACGTGCGGGCACGACACCGGGCAGGGCGTCCTGCACCGCCACCGTCGCGTCGTCCCGCTCGCTCACGGCGCTATCGAACCACGCGCCGCCCTCACGACGGCCATCACGCCGTCCCCCCGGTGGGCGCGGTGGACGGTACCGGCAGCGCCCGGGTCACACCTGCGACTGCAGGTCCGCGACGCGGTCGGTGCGCTCCCACGTGAAGCCCTCGTGCTCGCGGCCGAAGTGGCCGTAGGCCGCGGTCGGCGCGTAGATGGGGCGCAGCAGGTCGAGGTCGCGGATGATCGCGGCGGGGCGCAGGTCGAACACCTCGCGGATCGCGGCGGTGATGCGCTCCACCGGGACCGTCTCGGTGCCGAACGTCTCGACGTACAGGCCCACGGGGTGCGCCTTGCCGATCGCGTAGGCGACCTGGACCTCGCACCGGCGCGCGAGGCCGGCCGCGACGACGTTCTTCGCGACCCAGCGCGTCGCGTACGCCGCGGAGCGGTCCACCTTCGACGGGTCCTTGCCGGAGAACGCGCCGCCCCCGTGGCGGGCCATGCCGCCATAGGTGTCGACGATGATCTTGCGTCCCGTCAGGCCGGCGTCGCCGCGCGGGCCGCCGATGACGAACGTGCCCGTCGGGTTGACGAACAGGCGCGTCGTGCTCGTGTCGAGGTCCAGGCCCGCGGTCTCGAGGACCGGGGAGACGACGTCGTCCGCGATCAGCCGCTGCAGCTTCTCCTGCGTCACGTCCGGGTCGTGCTGCGTCGAGAGCACCACCGTGTCGAGGCTCACGGCACGGTCGCCGTCGTACCCGATGGTCACCTGCGTCTTGCCGTCCGGCCGCAGGCCCGGGACCGTGCCGTCGCGGCGGACCAGCGCGAGGCGTTCCGCGAGCCGGTGCGCGAGCCACACGGGCAGCGGCATGAGGCTCGGCGTGTCGTCGCTCGCGTACCCGAACATCAGGCCCTGGTCGCCCGCGCCCTGCGCGTCGAGCGGGTCGTGCGCCGCCCCGGGGGCGTCGGCGTCGTCGCGCTCCTCGAGGCTCTTGTCGACGCCCTGGGCGATGTCCGGAGACTGCTGCCCGATGGACACCGACACCCCGCACGAGTCGGCGTCGAAGCCGATCGCGGACGACGTGTAGCCGATGCGTCGCACGACGTCGCGCACGATCTGCGGGATCTCCACGTACGCGTCGGTCGTCACCTCGCCCGCGACGTGCACGAGGCCCGTGGTGACCATCGTCTCCACGGCGACGCGCGACGTCGGGTCCTGGGCCAGGAGCGCGTCGAGGATGGAGTCGGAGATCTGGTCGCAGACCTTGTCCGGGTGCCCCTCGGTGACGGACTCGGACGTGAACAGTCGCAGCTCGGCCATGGCGGACAGCGTACCGTCCCGACCCGTGGGCGCAAGTATCCGTCTGGCGAGACGACCGGGCCCTACCGGGCCCTAGCGGGCCGTCTCCCCCACGACGTCGCCGAGCCGCTTCACCACGACGTCCCACACCGCGTCGGCGACCTCGCGCTTCGTGCCGCTCGCGCTCGCGACGACGTCACCCGCGCCGTCGACGACCGTCACGTCGTTCACCTCCGCGCCGAACCCCCGGCCCTCGCCGACCGCGTTGACGACGAGCAGGTCGGCACCCTTGCGTCGCGCCTTCGCGCGCCCGTGGTCCAGCACGCCGCCCGTCGCGTCTCCCGTCTCGGCGGCGAACCCGACCACGACCTGGCCGGCGCGCAGTCGGTCGTGCGCGAGCTCGGCGAGCACGTCCGGGTTCTCCACGAGCGCGATCGGCTCGGGCGCACGACCCGGCACCTTCTTGATCTTCGCGTCCGGCGCGTGCACGGGGCGGAAGTCCGCGACCGCCGCCGCCATCACGACGACGTCCGCCGACGTCGCGGCCGCACGCACGGCCTCCCGCAGCTGGGCGGTCGACTCGACGGCGACCACCTCGTCGAGGTCTCCCGGGACGACGTCCGCGGCGAGGTTCGCCGCCACGAGGGTCACGCGCGCGCCGCGCGCCCGCGCGGCCTGGGCGAGGGCTACGCCCTGGCGCCCGCTCGACCGGTTGCCGATGAAGCGGACCGGGTCGATCGGCTCGCGCGTCCCGCCCGCCGACACGACGACCCGGCGCCCCGCGAGGTCCTGCCCGACGTGCCCCGCGGAACCGGCCGCGACCTCGAGCGCGATCTTGAGCGAGATCCGCGCGATGTCTTCCGGCTCGGGCAGGCGGCCCGGACCGGTGTCCGCGCCCGTGAGCCGGCCCGACGCGGGCTCGATGACGTGCACGCCCCGCGCGCGCAGCGTTTCGACGTTCGCGACCGTCGCCGGGTGCTCCCACATCTCCGTGTGCATCGCGGGCGCCATGACGACCGGGCACCGCGCGGTGAGCAGCGTGGAGGTGAGCAAGTCGTCCGCCCGGCCGGTCGCCGCGCGCGACAGCAGGTCCGCCGTCGCCGGCGCGACGACCACGAGGTCCGCGCCCTGACCCAGGGCGACGTGCGGGACGTGCTCGACGTCCTCGAACACCTGGTCCGTCGCGGGCTCGCCCGACAGCGCCTCCCACGTGGGGGCGCCGACGAACCGCAGCGCGGATGCCGTGGGCACGACCCGCACCCGGTGGCCCTGCTCGCGCAGCAGGCGCAGCAGCAGCACCGCCTTGTACGCCGCGACGCCGCCGCTCACCCCGAGCACGATCCTCATGCCCACACCCTGTCCTCTCGACGGACGACCCGCGAACGGTCCGGACGCACGAACGCCGCGCCCTCCGTGGTGGAGGCGCGCGGCGCACGGGCTCAGCTCTCGGCGCCCTCGGGGGGCTCGACCGACTCGATGGTCAGGAGCCCGGCGCTGATCTCGCGCATCGCGATGGACAGCGGCTTCTCCTGGTTGCGCGTCTCGAGCAGCGGGCCCACGTTCTCGAGCAGGCCCTCGCTGAGCTGCGAGTAGTACGCGTTGATCTGGCGCGCACGCTTCGCCGAGTAGATGACGAGCGCGTACTTCGAGTCGACGTGACCGAGCAGCTCGTCGATCGGCGGGTCGGTGATGCCCTCGGGGGCGGCGACGGTTCCGGACACAGTTCGCTCCGTGGGTTCAAGGGTCTGCAGCAGGCCGCTGCAGCTGGTCGGTGTCGGTGGCGGTACGGGCGGTGCTCCGGGCGGTACGGGAACCGCGGGCCGGGTGAGACGACCCGGCGGGAGCGCACCCGCGCGCGGGCACCGCAAGACAGTCTACTCGCTGCGACCGGCGACCGCGGGGTCCGCCGCGAGATCCGGCGTCACGGGTCGCGGCACGAGCCCCATGACACGGACGAGCTCGTCGGTCGCGCGGTGCACGTCGTCGTTGACGATGACGTGGTCGAACTCGGCCTCGGCCGCGAGCTCGACGCGCGCCGTCGTGAGGCGGCGCTCGCGCTCCTCCGCGTCCTCCGTGCCGCGCCCCACGAGACGCCGCACGAGCTCGTCCCAGCTCGGCGGCGCGAGGAACACGAACCGTGCCTCGGGCATCGACGCGCGCACCTGGCGGGCGCCCTGCAGGTCGATCTCCAGCAGCGCCGGCACGCCCGCCGCGAGCTTCTCCTCCACCGCCCGGCGGGGCGTGCCGTAGCTGTTGCGCCCGTGCACGACGGCCCACTCGAGCATCTCGCGGTCCGCGACCATGCGGGCGAACTCGTCCGTCCCGACGAACAGGTAGTGGACACCGTCCTCCTCGCCCGGTCGCGGGTCCCGCGTCGTCGCGGAGACCGAGAGCCAGACCTCCGGGTAGCGGGCCCGGATGTCGGCGGACACGGTGCCCTTCCCGACGGCGGTCGGACCGGCCAGGACGGTCAGGCGGGCAGGGCCGGGCGGGACGACGGACGGGTGCGTGGAAATGTCAGCCAAACCTCTCGATGAGGGCCGCGGACTGGTGGGGACCGAGGCCGCGGACACGACGTGTCTCGGCGATCCCGATCTCCTCCATGATCGCCCGAGCCTTCACCTTACCCACGCCCGGGAGGGACTCGAGCAACTTGACGACCGGGAGCTTGCCGATCATGTCGTCCGTCTTCCCGCGCTCGATGACCTCCTTCAACGAGCCCTGCGAGTACTTCAGCCGGTTCTTCACCTCGGCGCGCACCCGGCGCGCCTCCGCGGCCTTCTCGAGCGCCGCCGCGCGCTGTTCTGGGGTCAGGGGTGGAAGTGCCACGCAAGTCACCTACTCCTCGTCAGGCGGATGGGCCCATGCCGCCGGTCCGAGCAGCGGCGCAGGTGACCCGAACGGGACGAAACCCCCGGGCGACCTGCACCGACGCGTGGAGCCGACCCCTCGAACGTAGCGACCCTCACCCGTTCCGGCAACGACAGGGCAGGGCGCGTCGCGCGCGTGCGCATGCTGCGCCACCCGCACGGGCGACCAGAGGCGACCACGGGCGGGGCGCCGCGACGGTCCAGGTCACGGACCGACGAGGCGCGCGACGAGCGCGTCCCGGACCTCGGCCGTGACCCCGCACGCCGCGAGGTACCCGTCCACGCTCCCGTGCTCGCGCGCCGCCAGCTCCCAGGCGCTCGCGAGGTAGTCGGCCTCGACCGTGAGGAGCGGTGCCAGCGCCTCCGGCGAGAGACCGGGGACCGGCGGGATCACGGCCGCCAGACCGTCCGCGGCCGCCGCGCTCGCGAGGTACTCGGCCATGCGGTCCTCGTCGGAGACGCCCGCGACGTGCTGGACGAGCGCCACGACCCACCCCGTGCGGTCCTTGCCGGCGGAGCAGTGCACCACGGCCGCACCGTCCGACGACGCGACGTCGGCCAGCACCCGGCCGACCGTCGCGCGGATGCCCGGGTCGGTGACGAACGTCGCGTACACCCCGAGCATCATGCGGCGCGCGACGGCGGCCGGGTCGTCCGCGGTGACGAGACCGGCGACCAGGGCAGCGGGGTCCGCCGAGCCACCGCCGTCGCCCAGGCCTCGCGCCGGGTCCATCCCGCGCCGCAGGACGCGCACGGTACCCGGGACGACGTCCGCGCCGTCGCGCTCGAGCTCGTCCTGTCCCCGCAGGTCCAGCACGGTCGTCACGCCCAGGTCGGCGAGCGTCGACTGCCCCTGCGGGGTGAGTCGTGACAGGCTCGCCGTGCGCAGCAGCACGCCCGTGCGCAGGGGGTCAGCGTGCCCGACGGGCACGGCACGACCTCCGACGTCCCGCGCGTTCCACGTGCCGGGCACGTCGAGCGCGCCGGGGACGGCGGTCGCCGCAGCGATCCGGGCGGGCGCGGCCGAGGCCGACGAGGTCGCGTCGTGGGAGCTCATGGACGCAGTCTCGCAGGTCAGCAGCGGCCGCTGCACGGGACGCCGGACCACGCGCAGCCGAACGGGGCCGGTGCGGGAGGACCCGCCGGCCCCGTCCGGGAGGTCAGCCCCGCAGCGCGTGCGCCGCCTCGTCGGTCGCCGCACGGGCGGCGTCACGGAGCGCCGCCACGTCCGGACCCGCGCGCAGCACCCCGCGCGAGGAGGACGCGAGCACCTGGCGGCGTGCCGCCCCGAACACGGCGGCGAGCTCGGCCGCGCCCGCGCCCTGCGCGCCCACGCCGGGCGCGAGGAGCGGGCCCTGCACCGCGGTCAGGTCCGTCCCGGTGCGGGCGGCCGCGTCGCCGATCGTCGCGCCGACGACGAGCCCGACGGACCCGAGCGCGTCGCCGGCCTCGACGGCGGGCGCGTTGAGCAGCGCCGCCTCGCGCGCGACCTGCGCGGCCACCGTCTCGGTGCCCGCGCCGGCGCCGCGGCGCGCGTGCTGGACCTCCTGACCCTCCTTGTTCGAGGTCAGGCACAGGACGAACAGGCCGCGCCCCGCACTCAGCGCCAGGTCGACGGCCGGCCGCAGCGAGCCGAACCCGAGGTACGGGGACACGGTGAGCGCGTCTGCCGCGAGCGGCGAGCCGTCGCGCAGGTACGCGTCCGCGTACGCGGCCATCGTCGAGCCGATGTCGCCGCGCTTGGCGTCCATGACGACGAGCGTGCCCGCGGCGCGCGCGGCGGCCAGGACGTCCTCGAGCGCCGCGACGCCGCGCGACCCGTGCCGCTCGAAGAACGCGGACTGCGGCTTGACGGCCGCGACGCGCCCGCCGACCGCCTCCACGACCCGCAGGCCGAAGTCCCGCAGCCCGCTCGCGTCGTCGGGCAGGCCCCAGTCAGCGAGCAGGCCCGGGTGCGGGTCGATGCCGACGCACAGCGGCCCGTGGTCGTCCATCGCCGCCGCGAGGCGCGCCCCGAACGCGCTCACGCGCCGACCCGCTCGGCCCCGGCCACGACCCGGGCCGCCGCACCCGGGGCGGTGGCGGCACCCATGCCGTCGCCGCTCATGTGCTCCTGCAGGCTCGCGACCTCGAACGGCCCGGCGAGGACCGCCTCGATGCCCTGCACCGCGGCGGCGAGCTGGTCGACGGTCGTCGCGATGGGCTTGTCCGCCGCGGTCGTCGCCGCGCGGATCTCGTAGCCGTCCGCGCGGGCACCCTGGCCCGACGGGGTGTTGATGACCATGTCCACCTCGCCCGCGGTGATGAGGTCGACGATCGTCGGCTCGCCGTCCGCGCCCCGGCCCGAGGAGAACTTGCGCACGACGCGCGACGCGATGCCGTTGCGGCGCAGCACGCTCGAGGTGCCCGCCGTCGCGAGGATCTCGAACCCGAGCTCCGCGAGCCGCTTGACCGGGAACACGATCGAGCGCTTGTCGCGGTCGGCGACCGAGACGAACACCCGCCCCGACGTCGGCAGCCCGCCGAACGCCGCCGCCTGCGACTTGGCGAACGCGTGCGGGAAGTCGCGGTCGAAGCCCATGACCTCGCCCGTCGAGCGCATCTCCGGGCCGAGGACGGTGTCGACGACGGTGCCGTCCGCGGTGCGGAACCGCTTGAACGGCAGGACCGCCTCCTTGACCGCGATCGGCGCGTCGAGGGGCAGCGTGCCGCCGTCGCCCGTGGCCGGCAGGATCCCCGCAGCCCGCAGGTCGGCGATCGAGTCGCCCACCATGACGCGCGCCGCCGCCTTCGCGAGCGACGTGCCCGTCGCCTTGGACACGAACGGCACCGTGCGCGACGCGCGCGGGTTCGCCTCGAGCACGTAGAGCACGTCGGACACGAGCGCGTACTGCACGTTGAGCAGGCCGCGCACCCCCACGCCCTTCGCGATCGCCTCGGTCGAGCGGCGGATGCGCTCGATCTCGGTGTCCGACAGCGACACCGGCGGCAGGACGCACGCCGAGTCGCCCGAGTGGATGCCCGCCTCCTCGATGTGCTCCATGACGCCGCCGAGGAACATCTCGGTGCCGTCGTACAGCGCGTCGACGTCGATCTCCATCGCGTCGTCGAGGAACCGGTCGATGAGCAGCGGCGCGGGCAGCGTCCCGGCCGTGCGGTCCTCCGCCGCGGCAGCCGCGAGCGCGCGCTCCACGTAGCCCGTCAGCTGGTCGGCCGAGTAGACGATCTCCATGCCGCGCCCGCCGAGCACGTACGACGGCCGCACGAGCACCGGGTAGCCGATGCCCGCGGCGACGTCCGTCGCCTCCTCGAGCGAGCGTGCGGTGCCGAACGCCGGCGCCGGGAGCCCGGCCTCGGCGAGCACGCGACCGAACTCGCCACGGTCCTCCGCGGCGTCGATCGCCTCGGGGCTCGTGCCGAGGATCGGCAGGCCCGCGTCCGCGAGGCGCTGCGCGAGGGCGAGCGGCGTCTGGCCGCCGAGCTGGACGATGATGCCCTTGACCGGCCCCGCGGCGAGCTCCGCGTGGTAGACCTCGAGCACGTCCTCGAACGTCAGCGGCTCGAAGTACAGGCGGTCCGAGGTGTCGTAGTCGGTCGAGACCGTCTCCGGGTTGCAGTTCACCATGACCGTCTCGTACCGCTCGCGCAGCGTGAGCGCGGCGTGCACGCACGAGTAGTCGAACTCGATGCCCTGGCCGATGCGGTTGGGGCCGGAGCCGAGGATGATGACGGCCTCGCGCTCGCGCGGCGCGACCTCCGTCTCGAGGTCGTAGGAGGAGTAGTGGTACGGCGTGCGCGCCGCGAACTCGGCGGCGCACGTGTCGACCGTCTTGTAGACCGGGCGCACGCCGAGCGCGTAGCGCACCTCGCGCACGGTCGCCTCGCCGGCCGGGCCCATGCCGCGCAGGCGCGCGACCTGCGCGTCCGACAAGCCGTGCTTCTTCGCCTCGCGCAGCACCGCCTCGGTGAGCGCGGGCGCCTTCGCGACGGCGGCCGCGACCTCGTTGACGAGCTGGATCTGGTCGAGGTACCACGGGTCGATCTTCGTGGCCTCGAACACCTGCTCGACGCTCGCCCCGGCGCGCAGCGCCTGCTGGACGCCGATGATCCGGTTCTCCGTCGGGCGCGCGATCGTCACGAGGAGCTCGTCGAGCTCGGCGCCGGCGACCGGCTCGCCGTCCCAGTGGAACACCGAGCCGCCCTTGTCGATCGAGCGCAGCGCCTTGCCGAGCGCCTCGGTGAAGTTGCGCCCGAGCGCCATCGCCTCGCCGACCGACTTCATGGTCGTCGACAGCGTCGGGTCCGCGGCGGGGAACTTCTCGAACGCGAACCGCGGGACCTTGACCACGACGTAGTCGAGCGTCGGCTCGAACGACGCGGGCGTGACCTGCGTGATGTCGTTGGGGATCTCGTCGAGCGTGTAGCCCACGGCGAGCTTCGCCGCGATCTTCGCGATCGGGAACCCGGTCGCCTTCGACGCCAGCGCCGACGAGCGCGACACGCGCGGGTTCATCTCGATGACGATGACGCGGCCCGTCTCGGGGTGCACGGCGTACTGGATGTTGCAGCCGCCCGTGTCGACGCCGACCTCGCGGATGACGGCGATGCCGATGTCGCGCAGCCGCTGGTACTCGCGGTCGGTGAGGGTGAGCGCGGGGGCGACCGTGATCGAGTCGCCCGTGTGCACGCCGACCGGGTCGACGTTCTCGATCGAGCACACGACGACGACGTTGTCGTGCTTGTCACGCATGAGCTCGAGCTCGTACTCCTTCCAGCCGAGGATCGACTCCTCGAGGAGCACCTCCGTGGTCGGCGAGTAGTGCAGGCCCTGGCCGACGATGCGGCGCAGGTCCGTCTCGTCGTAGGCGATGCCCGAGCCGAGGCCGCCCATCGTGAAGGACGGGCGCACGACCATCGGGTAGCCGAGGTCGTCGGCCGCGACGAGCGCCTCGTCGACCGTGTGGATGATCGCGGAGCGCGCGGACTCGCCGCCGCACTTCTCGACGACGTCCTTGAACTGCTGGCGGTCCTCGCCCTTCTCGATCGCGGCGATGTTCGCCCCGATGAGCTCCACGCCGTACTCCTCGAGCACGCCGGCCGCGTCGAGCGCGATCGCGGCGTTGAGGGCCGTCTGCCCGCCGAGGGTGGGCAGCAGCGCGTCGGGGCGCTCCTTGGCGATGATCGAGGTGAGGACCTCGGTCGTGATGGGCTCGATGTACGTGGCGTCGGCGAACTCCGGGTCGGTCATGATCGTCGCCGGGTTGGAGTTCACGAGGACGACCCGCAGGCCCTCCTCCTTGAGCACGCGGCACGCCTGGGTGCCCGAGTAGTCGAACTCGCAGGCCTGGCCGATGACGATCGGGCCGGACCCGATGACCAGGACGCTGGAGATGTCGGTTCTGCGAGGCACGGTCAGTTCTCCTTGCTGGTCTGCTGGGTCGCCTCGGAGCCGGCGGCGGCCACGGTGCGGCCTGCCGTCATGAGCTCGACGAAGCGGTCGAAGAGGTAGGCGGCGTCGTGGGGCCCGGCCGCGGCCTCGGGGTGGTACTGGACGGAGAAGGCGGGCAGGTCGAGGCACTCGAGGCCCTCGACGACCTGGTCGTTGAGGCCCACGTGGGAGACGACGACGCGCCCGTACCGGCCGCCGTCGTGCGGGGCGACGGACTCGCCGTCGAGCGGGGCGTCGACCGCGAACCCGTGGTTGTGCGCGGTGACCTCGACCTTGCGGGTGCGGCGGTCCATGACGGGCTGGTTGATGCCGCGGTGCCCGTACGCGAGCTTGTAGGTGCCGTAGCCGAGCGCGCGGCCGAGGATCTGGTTGCCGAAGCAGATGCCGAAGAACGGCGTGCGGCGGTCGAGCACGCCGCGCAGGAGCTCGACCTCGTGCGTCGCGGCGCCCGGGTCGCCGGGGCCGTTGGAGAAGAACACGCCGTCGGGCGCGAGCGCCTCGATCTGCTCGATGGTCGTGGCGGCGGGCACGACGTGCACGCGCACGCCGCGCTGCGCGAGGCGCTGCGGCGTCATGGACTTGATGCCGAGGTCGACGGCGACGACGGTCGCGACGGGCTCTCCGTCGGTCGTAGTCCCCTCGTACGGCTCGACGACGTACGCCTCGTCGGTGCTCACCTCGCCCGCGAGGTCGGCGCCGGCCATCGCGGGGGCGGCCTTCACCTCGGCGACGAGGTCCTCGGTCGTGCGCGGGTAGCCGTCGCGCACGAGCGCGTCGCCGGAGAAGATGCCGGCGCGCATGACGCCGAGCTCGCGCAGGTGGCGCGTGAGGGCGCGCGTGTCGACGTCGCTGATGCCGACGATCCCCTGCTCGGCCAGCTCGTCGTCGAGCGAGCGCACCGAGCGCCAGTTCGACGGGCGCCGGGCGGCGTCGCGCACGACGTAGCCGGCGACCCAGATCTTGCGCGACTCGGGGTCCTCGTCGTTGACGCCGGTGTTCCCGATGTGGGGCGCCGTCATGACGACGATCTGCCGGTGGTAGGACGGGTCGGTGAGCGTCTCCTGGTACCCGGTCATGCCGGTGTTGAAGACGATCTCGCCGACGGTCGTGCCGCGCGCGCCGTAGGCACGCCCGGCCTGCACGGTGCCGTCCTCGAGGACGAGCAGGGCCCGGTCGGGGCTGGGGGTGGTGGTGGTCACGAGGCTTCCTTGTCGTTCTGGTCGGAGCCGGGCGCCGCGAGCGCGCGCACGGCGTCGAGGAGGCGCGCGACGTCGTCGTCGAGGCGGGGCATGAGGCCGGTGTCGAGCCGGACCTCGGTGCGGGCTGAGGGATCGGTGCTCTCGTCGGTGGTGGGTACGCCCTCGGGCGGCACGGGGGTCGCGGGCACGGCCCACGTGACGACGACGATGGCCTCCTTGCCCACGAACTTGCCGGCCATCCCGGGAGTGAGGGCGACGCCCTGCACCGCCGCGGCGGGGACCCAGAGGTCGGGTGCGCCGCGGCGCGCGACGTGCACGCCGCCGTCGTGCACGGTGACCTGGCCCTGCGCGCGGTCACCGAGGCCGTGGGCCCCGACGCGCGCGAGCCAGTCGCCCGCCAGCGTGCTGGAGACGTAGAGCACGTCGAGCGGCCCGAGCGTCACGGGCCCGCGCGCGGCCTCGCCCGGCACGGCGGGAGGGGTCGGCACGACGCCGGCGGAGCGGCCGGCGAGGCGGCGGCGCCCGACGAGCACGAGCGTCAGCAGGACGACGCCGAGCACGATCCAGATGCCGACCGCGACGGGCTGGGGCAGGTTCATGCGGAGACCCCCTGCTCGGTGTCGCGCGCGGCGTCGACCGGCGCACCGTCGAGCACGGTGGCGCGTCCCCGCAGGAACGTCGCGACGACGCGCCCGGGGAGCTCGCGGCCGTGGAACGGCGTGTTGGTGCTGCTCGTCGCCTGGGCGGAGCCGTCGACCACGCGGCGCGCGGCCGGGTCGACCAGGGTGACGTTCGCCGGCTCGCCGACCTCGAGCGGGCGGCCCTGCGCACGGTCGCCCGTGTCGATGCGGCCGATGCGCGCGGGGTTCGCGGACAGCACGCGCGCGACGTCGCCCCATGTGAGCCGGCCGGTGTCGACCATGGTCTCCTGCACGACGCTCAGCGCCGTCTCGAGCCCGGTCATGCCGAACGCGGCCGCGGCCCACTCGCAGTCCTTGTCCTCGCGCGTGTGCGGCGCGTGGTCGGTCGCGACGATGTCGATCGTGCCGTCGGCCAGGCCCTCGCGTACCGCCTCGACGTCCGCCGCCGTGCGCAGGGGCGGGTTGACCTTGAACGTCGGGTCGTACCCGCGCGCGAGGTCGTCCGTGAGGATCAGGTGGTGGGGTGTGACCTCGGCGGTGACGTCGATGCCGCGTTCCTTGGCCCAGCGCACGATCTCGACCGAGCCGGCCGTGGACAGGTGGCACACGTGCAGGCGCGAGCCCACGTGCTCGGCGAGCAGGACGTCGCGCGCGATGATCGCCTCCTCGGCGACCGCGGGCCAGCCCGCGAGGCCGAGCTCGGCGGAGACGACGCCCTCGTTCATCTGGGCGCCCTCGGTCAGGCGCGGCTCCTGCGCGTGCTGGGCGACGACGCCGTCGAACGCCTTGACGTACTCGAGCGCCCGGCGCATGAGGATCGGGTCGTCCACGCACCTGCCGTCGTCGGAGAAGACCCGCACGCGGGCCGCGGAGTCCGCCATCGCGCCGAGCTCCGCGAGCTGCGTCCCGCCGAGCCCGACGGAGACCGCGCCGACCGGGTGCACGTCGACCCAGCCGGCGTCGCGACCGATGCGCCACACCTGCTCGACGACGCCCGCCGTGTCCGCGACCGGCGTCGTGTTCGCCATGGCGTGCACGGCGGTGAAGCCGCCCGCCGCGGCGGCGCGCGTGCCGGAGGTGATGGTCTCGGCGTCCTCGCGGCCCGGCTCGCGCAGGTGCGTGTGCAGGTCGACGAGGCCGGGCAGCGCGACGAGGCCGGTCGCGTCCACGACGACGACGTCGGTACCGTCCGAGCCGGCGCGCGCGGCGCCGACCGCGGCGATCTCGGCGACCACGCCGTCCGCGAGGACGAGGTCGACCGGGTCGCCGCCGAGCGGGCGGGCGCCGCGCAGGACGTACGTGGTGGTTGCGGCGCTGCTCACGAGGTGGCGACCCTTTCGGTGGTGGGGACGGTCTGCGGCGCGAGGACCCCGGGCGCGTCCGCGCCGTCGGGTGCGTCGCTGCCGGCAAGGAGGAGGTAGAGCACTGCCATGCGGACCGCGACGCCGTTCGCGACCTGCTCGACGATCACGGCACGCGGTGAGTCCGCGGCCTGCGCCGAGATCTCCAGGCCGCGGTTCATCGGCCCGGGGTGCATCACGACGGCGTGCTCGGCGAGGAGGCCGAGGCGGCGGCCGTCGAGGCCGTACTTGCGCGTGTACTCGAGCGGGTTGGGGAAGAACGCTCCCCCGCCCGTGCCCGAGCCGCTCATGCGCTCGCGCTGCACGCGCAGCATCATGACGGCGTCCGGGCCCTCGTGCGGGCCGTGGCCCGCGAGCGTCGCGTCCAGGTCGTAGGACACGGCGCACGGCCAGGTCTCGACCCCGACCGGCAGGAGCGTGGGCGGTGCGACCAGCGTGACGCGTGCACCGAGGGTGTGCAGCAGGTGCACGTTGGAGCGCGCGACCCGCGAGTGCAGCACGTCCCCGACGATCGCGACGTGCCGGCCGTCGAGACCGGCGCCGCGCGCCGCGGCGTCGTCCGGACCGCTCGCGCCGGGCGCGGTGAGCCCCGTGCCGCTCAGGTGGCGGCGCAGCGTGTACGCGTCGAGCAGCGCCTGCGTCGGGTGCTGGTGGGTGCCGTCCCCCGCGTTGACGACCGCCGCGTCCAGCCAGCCCGCGTGGGCGAGCAGGTGCGGCGCGCCGGACGCCTGGTGCCGCACGACGACCGCGTCCGCGCCCATGGCCTGGAGCGTCAGCGCGGTGTCCTTGAGGGACTCGCCCTTGGACACGCTCGAACCCTTGGCCGAGAAGTTGATGACGTCCGCGGACAGGCGCTTGGCGGCCGTCTCGAACGAGATGCGCGTGCGCGTCGAGTCCTCGTAGAAGAGGTTGACGACCGTGCGCCCGCGCAGCGTCGGGAGCTTCTTGATCTCGCGCGACTGCGTCGCGGCCATCTGCGCCGCGGTGTCGAGGACGCGCACCGTCTCCGCACGCGTCAGCTCCTGGGTGGACAGCAGGTGCCTCATGCGCCCGCCTCCCCTGCGGCAGCGTCCCGCGCGGGGGCCGCGGTCCGGATGACGACGGCGTCGGTCGCGGCCTCGCCGACGGAGTCCTGCGCGCCGTCGATCTCGACGAGCCGCACGCTCACGCGCTCGGACGTGGAGGTCGGCAGGTTCTTGCCCACGAAGTCAGGGCGGATCGGCAGCTCGCGGTGGCCGCGGTCGACGAGCGCGGCGAGCTGCACGGCGCGGGGGCGCCCCAGGTCGCTGATCGCGTCGAGCGCCGCACGGATCGTGCGTCCGGAGTAGAGGACGTCGTCGACGAGGACCACGACCTTGCCGTCGATGCCCGACGCGGGCAGCCGCGTCGCACCGATCGTGCGCGTCGGGTGCCGGTGCAGGTCGTCGCGGTACATCGTCACGTCCAGCTCGCCGACGATGTCGTGCGGGTCGAGCGGTGCCGCGCCGTCGGCGGGCGGTTCCTCGATGGCGACGAGTCGCTCGGCGAGACGCGCCGCGAGCGGGACCCCGCGCGTCGGGATGCCGAGCAGCACGAGGTCGTGGGCACCCTTGTTGCGCTCCACGATCTCGTGGGCGATGCGCGTCAGTGCGCGCGCGATGTCCGCAGCCGTCAGGACGACGGTCCCCGCGGACGACGGTGCGGTCGGGGGTGGTGTGGGCACAGCAGCGCCAGAGCTCATGCTCGGCGACCTCCTTCCCCGCCTCACTGGACGGGCCTTAAAGGATGTCTGACGGTCACCCACCCTACCGCCGCTGGGCGCGGAGCAGGGGTTGCGTCCCGCCCGGTGGGACGCGGCGTCGGTCACACACCGGTGACCGACGCCGCGGCAGTGCTGCCGGTCCGGGCCGGCGACGACCTCAGGCCGTGATCGTCGGCTTCATCTCGACGATGCGTGCCAGGAGCCCGTTGACGAACGACGGCGAGTCGTCGGTCGACAGCGATCGCGCGAGGTCGACGGCCTCGTCGATCGCGACGACGTCGGGCACGTCGTCGTTGAAGAGGATCTCCCAGCCGCCGATGCGCAGCAGGGCCCGGTCCACGGCCGGCATGCGGTCGAGCGTCCAGCCGTGAGAGTAGGTCTCGAGCAGCTCGTCGATGCGATCACGGTGTGCGAGCACGCCCTCGACGATGTCGACCGAGTACTGCGGGAGGGCGGTCTGCGCGGTGCCGGGGTCGGCGACGCGCTCCGCGAGGAGGGTCGTCGGGTCCAGGTGACGCTGCTCCGCCTCGAAGAGGACGTCGAGCGCGCGCTTGCGCGCCTTGGTGCGTGCGGCCATGGTGATCGGCTGCCGGGATCAGTCGTTCACGCGGCCGAGGTACGACCCGTCGCGCGTGTCGACCTTGACCCGGGTGCCCTGCTCGAGGAAGAGCGGGACCTGGATCTGGGCGCCCGTCTCGAGCGTCGCCGGCTTGGTGCCGCCCGTCGAGCGGTCGCCCTGCAGGCCGGGCTCGGTGTAGGTGATCTCGAGCACGACGGACGGCGGCAGCTCGATGTAGAGCGGCTGGCCGTCGTTCGTCGCGACGAGCACGTTCTGGCTCTCGAGCAGGTAGTCCTTCGCGTCGCCGACGACCTCGGGCGCGATGGTGATCTGGTCGTACGTCGACGTGTCCATGAACACGTAGTCGGCGCCGTCCATGTACAGGTACTGGTAGTCGCGACGGTCGACGTTGGCCGTCTCGATCTTGAGTCCGGCGTTGAACGTCTTGTCGATCGTCTTGCCCGACAGCACGTTCTTGATCTTCGTGCGGACGAACGCGCCACCCTTGCCGGGCTTGACGTGCTGGAACTCGATCACGGTCCACAGCTGACCGTCGAGGCGCAGCACGGTGCCGTTCTTGATGTCGTTGGTGGTCGCCACGTTCGTCTTCCTGTCGGAGGGTCTACGTGCTCCGCGGAACCCGACGACCCGCGCCGGAGGAGGCACGACGGGACGCCCGGAGGGCGGAGCGGGAAATGGGCCTTGCCGATCTTACCGGAGCCCCACGAGCACCGCGTCCGCCACCACCCCGACGGTGGCCGCCCAGCACATCGACGCGAGCGTCCCGATGACGAAGCGCTCGGAGGCGACCGGGTGCTCGCGCAGCTCCGGGTAGCGCCCCAGGCCCTTGACCGCCACGACGAACGCGATGCCACCCGGCTGGCCGGCGAGCAGGCAGCCGGTGATCGCGAACCGCTCCAGGATGCCGATCCAGGTCCCCCCGCGCAGCGCCTTGACCGCCTCCGTCCCGATGGGTCCGGTCGTGGGCGGCGGTGGCGGCGGGACGGGCACCGCGGACGGGTCCGCCGACCCACCGCCACGCCCGGGGCGACGAACGCGCCCGGGGACGGGCCGCGCCGTCGGGCCTCCCGAGCGCGCGGCCGCGCGCAGCACCCACTGCGTCACCACGCCGCCCCCCAGCACGCTCGCGACGAGCGCGACGAGCCACACGAGCACGACCAGGACGACCGTCACGGGGTCCGTCATCCGTCCACCTCTTCCTCGAGCTCTCCGAGCAGCCGCACGACGAGCGGCCGCACCGCGGCCTCCTCCGGCCACAGCGCCGACCGCAGCCGCTGGCTCACCGCCTGCTCGGTCACCCCGAGCGCACGGGCCACATCCTTCTGCGTGCCACCCACACGCGCGAGCTCGTCCACGGCCTCCCAGCCGCGGGCGGTCCGGCGGTCGGCGACACGGGCGAGCAGCCGCAGCATCGCCTCGACCTCCGCGGCGCGCCCCGGCGCCCCGCCGCGGACGGCCACGGGGGCCGTGGCGGCACGCGACTTGGCCTGCTCGACGGCGTCACGGGCACGCACGAACGCCTCCCCGGACGCCTCGCGCGAGACCGCGGGCAGCGGCTCGTCGACCGGCCCGACGCCCACCCCCACGCTCCACCCGCCGTCGCGCAGGAGGTCGAGCACAAGGTCGACGACCGTTGCCGGATCGTCGAGCACGCCCTGCACCTCGTCGCCCACCGTCCGGTCGAAGGGCACCACGACGCCGGACCGGTCCGCGAGCAGGGCGCTCAGATGCCGCAGGAGGTCCGGCACGAGGTCGGGGCGACCCGTGCTCGAGCGCTGGTCCACGGTGAGGACGAACATGCATCAAGGCTAGAGCATTGATCCAGTCGCATCAAGGCTCCACACCTGATAGGGCAGGATCAAGGGTCGGCGACGCGTCGGCTTCAGCCGGCGAGGCGCGCGGCGACCGCCTCCAGGGCCAGGCGGTAGGAGTCGAAGCCGAACCCGGCGATCGTCCCCGTCGCCACCGCGCCCACGACCGAGTGGGAGCGGAACGCCTCGCGCGCGGCCGGGTTGCTCAGGTGCACCTCGACGAGCAGGAGACCCGACGTCGTGACCTGCGCCGCGGCGTCGCGCACCGCGTAGGAGTAGTGCGTGAACGCCGCCGGGTTGAGCACCACGTGCGCCCGCGCGTCGACCGCCTCGTGCAGCCAGCCGACGAGCTCGGACTCGTCGTCGGTCTGGCGGACGTCCACCGTCAGGTCGAGCGCGCTCCCCCATGCGAGCGCCGACTCCTGCAGGTCGGCCATCGACGCCGAGCCGTAGATCTCCGGCTCGCGCACGCCGAGCCGGCCGAGGTTGGGTCCGTTGAGGACGAGCACGCGTTCCATGGGCCGAGCCTAGCGACTGCGGCCGGGCACGAGGGCGGGGGCCCGACAGCCGGGCGGGGTGCCGGACCTGACCTCAGAGCGCGATCGGGCCGCGGCCCGTGGGGGCGTCGGCGCTGATCTCGGCGTACGCGGCGGCCAGGAGCGTCGGGTCCGGTCCCTCGAGCCGCGTGGGGCGCGCGACGCCGTCGAGCACGACGAAGCGCAGCAGGTCGCCCCGCGTCTTCTTGTCGCGCCGCATCGCGGACAGCAGCTGCTCCCAGCGGTCGCCGCGGTACGTGAGCGGCAGCCCGAGCGAGCCGAGGATCGCGCGGTGGCGCTCGACCACGTCGTCGTCCAGCCTGCCCGCGAGGCGCGCGAGCTCGGCGGCGAAGATCATGCCGACGGACACCGCCGCGCCGTGGCGCCACTGGTAGCGCTCGGTGAGCTCGACCGCGTGGCCCAGCGTGTGGCCGTAGTTGAGGATCTCGCGCAGGCCGGCCTCCTTGAGGTCCTCCCCCACGACGCGGGCCTTGACCGCCACGGACCGCTCGACGAGCTCGGCGACGACGGCCCACGTCTCGTCCGTCGTCGGCCGCGTCCCCCACGCGCTCAGGGCCTCCGCGTGCTCCTCGACGCGCTCGAGGATCCGCTCGTCGGCGATGAACCCCGTCTTGACGACCTCGGCCATGCCGGCGACGAAGTCCCAGCGGCCCAGCGACTCGAGGGCCGCGAGGTCGCACAGCACGCCCGCCGGCGGGTGGAACGACCCGACGAGGTTCTTGCCCTCGGCCGTGTTGATCCCCGTCTTGCCGCCGACGGCCGCGTCCACCATCGCGAGCAGCGTCGTCGGGACGTGGACGACGCGGATGCCGCGCAGCCACGTCGCCGCGACGAAGCCGCCGAGGTCCGTGGTGGCACCGCCGCCGACCGTGACGATCGCGTCCGAGCGTGTGAAGTCCGCCTGCCCGAGCACGCCCCACAGGAAGGCGGCGACCTGCGCGGTCTTGGCCTCCTCCGCGTCCGGCACCTCGGCGACGTAGGCCTCGTAGCCCGACGCCTTGAGGTCCTCGTGGACGACCTCGGCGGTGGTCGCCAGCGCGGCCGGGTGCACGACGAGCACGCGGCGCACGCGCTCGCCCAGCAGGGCCGGCAGCTCGCCGAGCAGGTGCCGGCCCACGACGACGTCGTACGGCTGGTCCCCGGTGACCCGCACCCGGGTCGGCCCTGCGGTCGTGTCGGGGGCGGGGTTCGTGTCGCTCACGCGTGCTCCTGCTCGGCGGTGTCGGTCGGGTGCGGGTCGGACGCCGCCGCGTCGGGCCGCCCGAGGTGGTCGCGGACCTCGCGTGCCACCTGCGCCGGCGTCCGGGCGTCCGTGAGGACGTGCAGGGTCGCGACCCGCTCGTACACCGGTCGGCGTGCCTGCATGAGGGCGGCCCACCGCGCGCGCGGGTTGCCGAGCAGCAGCGGGCGCGACTGGTTGAAGCCGACGCGGGGGGCGGCGTGCGCGAGACTGACGTCGAGGAAGACGACGGTGCCGCCGGCCGCCACGTAGGCGGCGAGCGCGGTCTGCGTGTGCTCGTCGAGGACGGCGCCACCTCCCAGGGCGAGCACGCCGTCGTGCGTGGCGAGCGCCGTCGTGACGGCCTCCCGCTCGAGCTCGCGGAAGTGGGGCTCGCCGTCCTCGACGAAGATGTCGGCCACGGCCTTGCCCGCGACGGTCTCGACGTCGGTGTCGGTGTCACGCTGTGCACAGCTCAGGAGCTCGGCGAGGTGTCGTGAGACGGTCGACTTGCCGCTGCCGGGGGGCCCGACGAGGACGACGACCGGTCGCGTGCCGGCAGGGACGGGGGTCATCAGCGCTGCAGCTCCGGGATCGCCGCGAGGTAGGCCTCGGCGTTGCGGCGGACCTCCGCCACCGAGTCGCCGCCGAACTTCTCGAGCGCCTGCTCGGCCAGCACGAGCGCGACCATCGCCTCGGCGACGACCGCGGCGGGCGGGACGGCGCACACGTCGGACCGCTGGTGCTGGGCCTTCGCGACGTCGCCCGTCACCACGTCGACCGTGGCGAGCGCACGCGGCACCGTCGAGATGGGCTTCATAGCGGCGCGCACGCGCACGACCTCGCCGTTCGACATGCCGCCCTCGACGCCGCCCGCGCGGTTGCTCAGGCGGAGGATCCGGCCGTCGTCGCCACGCTCGATCTCGTCGTGCGCGGCCGACCCCCGGCGTCGCGCCGTGCGGAACCCGTCGCCGACCTCGACGCCCTTGATCGCCTGGATCCCCATGAGGACCGCGGCGAGGCGCGCGTCGAGCCGTCGGTCGCTCTGCGCGTACGTGCCGAGACCCGACGGCACCCCGTACGCGAGGACCTCGACGACGCCCCCGAGCGTGTCGCCCGCCTTCTGGCACTCGTCGATCTCGGCGACCATGGCAGCGGACGTCGCGGGGTCGAAGCACCGCACCGGGTCGGCGTCGAGGGCCGCGACGTCGTCGGGCCCCGGCACGGGCGCGTCCTCGGGCGCCTCGACCGGGCCGATCGCCACGACGTGCGACACGAGCCGGACCCCGAGCGCCTGCTCGAGGAACTTCGCCGCGGCGGTGCCGAGAGCGACACGCGTCGCGGTCTCGCGCGCGGACGCGCGCTCCAGCACGGGGCGGGCGTCCTCGAAGCCGTACTTGCGCATCCCGACGAGGTCGGCATGACCGGGGCGGGGACGCGTGAGCGGGCGGTTGCGGGCGATCTCGCGCTGGTCCCCCGTGCCGGCGTCGACGAGCAGCGCCTCGGGCGGGACGGGGTCCGACGACATGACGTCGACCCACTTGGGCCACTCCGAGTTGGCGATCTCCATCGCGAGCGGGCCACCCTGGGTGCGCCCGTGGCGCAGACCGCCGAGGATGCGCAGCGCGTCCTGCTCGAACTTCTGGCGCGACCCGCGCCCGTAGCCGAGGCGCCGGCGCGCGAGCGCCGCCTGCACGTCGGCCGTCGTGAGCTCCACCCCCGCCGGCAGCCCGTCGAGGATCCCGACCAGCGCCTCACCGTGCGACTCACCCGATGTCAACCAACGCAGCATGAGCGCCATCCTCCCACGCACGCACGACGCCCCGGACGCGCGCCCGTACTACGGACCGGCAACTGCCGAAACCCTGGGTCGTGCGCCGTTCACGGCCTCGGACGGCGCACAACCCGGGGTTCGGCGCCTGTCCGGACGTGGCTGTGGACGACGGCGGCAAGCCCGGTGCGGTTCGCGCTAGCGTGCCGCGCGTGGCACAGCAGGGGGAAGACGTCGTCGCCGAGCAGGGTCCGCTCGACGCGACCGGGGACGACACCACGACGACGCGGCGACCGACGACGCACCGACCGTGGACGCGGCGGCTGCGGACCGAGGCACGCGTCGGCGGGCGGCTCGGGGCGGCGCTCGCCCTGCTCGCCGCGGCGGGCACCGCCGTGTGGTCCGGCCCGTCGTGGGCGACGCCGGCGCTCGTCCTGGTCGCGGCGGCCGGCGCGCTCCTGGCCGTGATCGACGCCAGGACGCACCGCCTGCCCGACGCGATCGTCCTGCCCTCGTGGCTCGGCGTGGTCGGCCTGCTCGCCCTCACCGCGCTCGGTACGGGCGAGGGCGCGGCCATCGTGCGCGCGCTCGCCGGCGGGGCGGTCGGGTTCTGCGCCTACGCCGCGCTGCGGCTCGCCTACCCGCCGGGGCTCGGGTTCGGGGACGTCAAGCTCGCCGGGCTGCTCGCGACGCCGCTCGCGTGGCTCGGGTGGGGTGAGCTCGCCGCCGGTCTCGTGCTGCCGTTCCTGCTCGGCGGCGTCTGGGCCGTGGCTCTCGTCGTGCTGCGCCGCGCGTCCCGGTCCACGGCCGTGCCGTTCGGCCCGTTCATGGTGCTCGGCGCCGCGCTCACCGCCGTCGGCGGGGGCGGCCTGGGCGCCGCGTTCCTGCTCGGTTGACGAGAGACCCGCACCCGTGAGGTCACGGCCACCGAGCCGTGCCGCGGGCCCCGGGACTACACCGTGGCGGCGAGGGCCGTCCCCAGGGCCTCGTCCATCGCCTCGAGCGGCACCGGGCGGCCGGTCATGAGACGCACCTGCTCGGCGGCCTGGTGCAGCAGCATCCGTTCGCCGCCGACGACCGTCCCGCCCGCGCCCGCCCAGGCCGCCGACAGCGCGGTGGGCCGCGGGTCGTAGACGACGTCGAGCAGGACGCCCGCCGGCGCGGATCCCGCGCTCGCCAGTGCGGCGGCGACCGGGTCGGCGGCGCGCGACGGGAGGGTGGCCACCACGACGTCCGCCGTGGCGAGGCTCCCCACGACCCCCGGCCGCTCGAGGTCCAGCACGGCGAACCGGGGCTCGACGCCCATGCGGTGCGCAGCCCGCTGCAGCTCGCCCGTGCGACCGAGCGAGCGCACGAGCACGGTGGGCGTCGTGCAGCCCAGCTGCGCGAGCGCGGCGAGCGTCGAGGCCGCGGTCGCGCCCGCGCCGAGCACGACGGCGGTCGAGACCCGACGATCGCCCAGACCCTCACGCAGCGCCGCGACGAGGCCGTGCACGTCGGTGTTCGTGCCGACGAACGTCGGCCGCTTGCCGCCCATGGGCTGCACGATGAGCGTGTTCACGGCGCCGACGACGTTCGCGAGCGGGTCGACGTGGTCGAGCAGCGGGATGATGGCGTGCTTGAGCGGCATCGTCAGGCTCAGCCCGGCCCACGACGCGTCGAGCCCGTTGACGAGCGCCGGGAGCTGCTCCTCGGTCGTGTCGATCGCCTCGTACGTCCAGCCGTCGAGCCCGAGCGCCGCATACGCAGCGCGGTGCAGCACCGGGGACAGCGAGTGTGCGACGGGGTGCCCGAGCACAGCGGCGCGGCGCGGAGAGGTCGCGCTCACCCGCCGTTCTCCGCGAGCCACTGCTTGAGGTCCTCGACGTTCTGGTTGTGCTCGGCGAGGGTGACGGCGAACCGCGTCTCCTTGGTGTCGTAGTTCACCGTCGTCCAGAAGACCCAGTCCCCGGGCTCCGGGCTCAGCACCGCCTGCATCGCCGGAACCCCCGGGGACGCGATGGGCCCCGGCGGGAGACCGTTGTGCGCGTAGGTGTTGTAAAGGTTCTCGGAGTTCCGCGTGTCCTCAGGTGTCACCTGGTACCCCGGGGGGTTGCCCGTGCCGTACGCGACGGCTGCGTCGATCTGCAGCGGCATCCCCGTCTCGAGCCGGTTCTCGATCGCGCGCGCCATCTTCGGCCGGTCCTCGTCACGCCCGGCCTCGCGCTCGATGAGCGAGGCCTTGATGAGCACCGTCTGGCGGTCGGCGGGAGCGACGCCGAGCTCGTCGAGCTTCATCACCGTCTGGCCGACCATCCGCTGGATGATCGCCGTCGCGTTCTTGTCCGCGGGCTCGAGGACGTAGGTCGTGGGGAACAGCCACCCCTCGTAGTTGCCGTTCGCCTCGGCCGGCAGACCGGTCGCCGCCGTGTCCGCCATCGCGGCCTGGAACTCCGCCACGGGGATGTCGGTCACGGATGCCGCCTTCTCGAGGATCTGCGCAACCGTGTTGCCCTCGGGGATCGTGATCTTCGTCTCGACGCGCGAGTCGTTCGCCACGAGGCGCGCGACGGCGTCCTTCGCCGGCATGCCGAGGAGCAGCGAGTGCGTGCCCGCCTGGATCGTGCCGGAGCTGGGGTTCTGCTCGAACGCCTTGATGAACGCCGCCGAGCTCGCCACGACGCCCGCCTCGGTCAGCACCGCGCCCATCTCGCTCCCGGACGACCCAGGCTCGATCGTCACGTCCACCGGTTCCGTGCCGGGGCCCTCGAAGTCCTTCGCCTCGAGCGGGTTCTCGAACCCGAGGAGGTCCGGGGCGTTCGTGTAGATCACGTACCCGGCGCCGCCCACGACGAGGAGCGAGACGAGCAGCACGGCCAGGGCACGGCGACGCTTGCGCTGGCGTCGTTTCTTCGCCGCGCGGCGCGCTCGCTGGTCCGCGCGCGAGCTGCGTGCGGGCTCGGCAGCCCCCTGGACGGTGGGCCGATCGAAGAGGTCGGTCACGGTCGGTGGTCTCCTGTCGGGTCTACAGGTTGTCCGGCGCGCGCCCCCGCGCTCCGCTCGGCGTCGAGAGCGGATTGCAGAATGATAACGGCCGCGGCCTGGTCGACGACGCTGCGGTGCTTGCGACCGGCGCGTCCCGACGCGTGCAGCGCCTGGTGGGCGCTGACCGTCGTCATCCGCTCGTCGACGAGGTGCACGGGCACGGGTGCGACGACGCGTGCCATCAGTCCAGCGTACGCCCGCACCCCCTGCGCGGCGGCGCCCTCGTTCCCGGAGAGGTGTCGCGGCAGGCCGACGTACACGACCTGCGCGCCACGCTCCGCGACCTCGGTGGCGATCCGGGCGACGTCGGCGGGCGTGCCGGACCCCGCGCGCGTGTCGCGCGCGAGCGTCTCGACCGGCGTCGCGACGAGGCCGTCGGGGTCGCTCGCGGCGAGGCCGACGCGCACGCTGCCGACGTCGACGCCGAGGCGCGCCCCCCGAGTGAGGGGGGCGCGCCCGGCGTCACCGGACGGTGAGGCGACGCCGGTCACGCGGCCGCCGACGCGCCGTCGCGCACGCCCTGGAGCGCGGCCGGCAGGGCCGCCACGTCCGTGCCGCCGCCCTGGGCCATGTCGTCCTTGCCGCCACCGCCGCCGCCGAGGGTCTGCGCCGCGGCCTTGGCGAGCACGCCCGCACGCAGGCCCGCGGCGCGCGCTGAGGCGTTCGTCACGACGACGACCTGCGGGCGGTCCTTCGCGACGCCGCCGACGGCGACGACCGTCGGCTCGGCCTCGCCGAGGCGACCGCGCACGTCGAGCGCGAGGGCGCGCAGGTCGTCCGCGGAGGCGACGTCGCCGGCGTCGTGCACGACGACGCGCGTGCCACCGACGAGCTCGGCGCCCGCCGCGAGCGTGCCCGCGGCCGCGAGGAGCTGCGCCTGGCGGAGCTGCGCGAGCTCCTTCTCGGCGTCGCGCAGGCGCGACACGAGCGAGCCCACGCGGTCGGGCAGCTCCTCCGTGCGCACGTTGAGCAGTCCGGTGAGCTGGCCGACGAGCGCGTGCTCCTTCGCCTGGAACCCGTACGCGCCGTCGCCGACGAGCGCGTCCACGCGGCGCACGCCCGAGCCGATCGAGGACTCGCCGAGCAGCGTGACGAGACCGAGCTGGCCGGTCTGCTGCACGTGCGTGCCCGCGCACAGCTCGCGCGACCAGTCGCCACCGATCGAGACCACGCGCACGACGTCGCCGTACTTCTCCCCGAACAGCGCCATGGCACCCAGGGCGCGCGCCTCGGTGATCGGCATGAGCTGGTCGGTGACCTCGAGGTTCTCCTGGAGCTGGGTGTTGACCCGCTCCTCGATCTCCGACAGCGCACCGCCCGGCACCGCCGAGGACCGGCGGAAGTCGAAGCGGATGCGGCTCGGCGCGTTCTCCGACCCGGCCTGGGTCGCGTCCTTGCCGAGCGACTCCTGCAGGGCCTTGTGGATCATGTGCGTCGCCGAGTGGGCGCGGCTGATCGCCTTGCGGCGGTCGCGGTCGATCGTCGCGGTGCCGGGGTCGCCGAGCGCCGCGGTTCCCTCGACGAGGCGGCCGCGGTGCACGGACAGACCCTTGATCGGGCGCTGGACGTCGTCGACCTCGATGGTCGCGCCGCCGTCGAGCACGATCGTGCCGTGGTCGGCGAGCTGGCCACCGGCCTCGGCGTAGAACGGGGTGCGGTCGAGCACGACCTCGACGTCGGCGGGAGCCGTCGCGGCGGGCGCGGGCACGCCGTCGACGAGCAGGCCCGCGACGCGCACGGCCGCGGACGACTCGGTGTACCCGAGGAACTCCACGGGAGCGGCGAGCTCACCGGCGAGCGACTCGTAGGCCGCGGTATCCACCCCGCCCGACCGCTTGGCGAGCGCGTCGGCGCGCGCGCGCTGCCGCTGCTCGGTCATGAGGGCGCGGAACGCCTTCTCGTCGACCTGGACGCCCTGCTCGGCGGCCATCTCGAGCGTGAGGTCGATCGGGAAGCCGTAGGTGTCGTGCAGCGCGAACGCCTGGTCGCCGCCGAGCCGCGGGGTCCCGTTCGAGCCGGCGGCGGCCTTGGCCTTCGACACGGCCGTGTCGAGGATCGTCGTCCCCGAGGTCAGCGTGCGGCGGAACGCCTCCTCCTCCGCGTACGCGATGGAGGAGATGCGCTCGAAGTCGCTTCCGACCTCCGGGTACGACGCGGCCATCGCGTCACGGCTCACGGGCAGCAGCGCGGGCATCGCCTGGTCCTCGACCCCGAGCAGGCGCATCGCGCGCACGGAGCGGCGCAACAGGCGGCGCAGCACGTAGCCACGACCCTCGTTCGAGGGCCGCACGCCGTCGCTGATGATCATGAGCGCGGAGCGCACGTGGTCGGCGACGACGCGCATGCGCACGTCGTCGTCGTGGTTCGCGCCGTAGCGCTTGCCCGAGAGCTCCTCCGCCGCGGTGATGACGGGGAACACCTCGTCGATCTCGTAGAGGTTGTCCTTGCCCTGGAGCAGGTAGGCCACGCGCTCGAGGCCCATGCCGGTGTCGATGTTCTTGCGCGCGAGCTCGGAGACGATGCGGAACTCCTCCTTGGAGCGCACGTCGTCGATCGCGTACTGCATGAACACGAGGTTCCAGATCTCGAGGTAGCGGTCCTCGTCGACGACGGGCCCGCCCTCCTTGCCGTACGCGGGGCCGCGGTCGATGTAGATCTCCGAGCACGGGCCGGCCGGACCGGGCTGGCCGGTCGACCAGTAGTTGTCCTTCTTGCCGCGCGCCTGGATGCGCTCGTCCGGCAGGCCGGCGATGCGCTTCCACAGCTGCCGCGCCTCGTCGTCGTCGTGGTAGACGGTCACCCAGACCGTCTCGGGGTCGAAGCCGTACTTCCCCTCGTCGCGGGAGCCTGTGATGAGGTCCCACGCGTAGGTGATCGCGCCTTCCTTGAAGTAGTCCCCGAACGAGAAGTTGCCGTTCATCTGGAAGAACGTGCCGTGGCGCGTCGTCTTGCCGACCTCGTCGATGTCGAGGGTGCGCACGCACTTCTGGACGCTCGTCGCGCGGTCCCACGGCGGCGTCTGCTCGCCCGTCATGTACGGGATGAAGGGGACCATGCCCGCGATGGTGAACAGCGTGGAGGGGTCCGGGGAGACGAGCGACGCCGAGGGCACGACGGTGTGGTCGCGGTCGGCGAAGTAGTCGAGCCAGCGCTTGCGGATCTCGGCGGTGCGCATGATGTCCTTCGGAGGCAGTCGGAGTGTCGTGCTGGGTGTCGTGCTGGAGGTCTCGCGCGGCGGCCACGGCGGGCCGACCGCGTCCTAGAAGGAGTACCCGAGGAGGTCCTCGACGCCGTCGGTGTCGTCGAACGGGTCGGCCCCGGCCGGTCGCGCGTGGCGTCCCGACGCCCGGCGTGCCCGGACGGCGTCCGGGTCCTCCTGGCCCTCGGCGAGCAGCGCGGCCATGAGCTCGCGCTCACGCGCGTCGCGGGCGACCGTGAACTCGGTGCGGAAGTCGCGCGCGAGGTGCACGACCCGCTCGCCGAGGTCGTTGACCTGCGCGGTCGCCTGATCGACGAGCGACGCCGGCGCGTAGCGCGCAAGGATCTTCCGTCCGCGGACGACGACCACGACAGTGATCGCGACCCCGACGCCGACCCAGAACACGCGGCGCATCAGCGCGGCCCCTCGTCACGACCGGCACGGCCGGTCGACCGGCCGCGACCGAACGATCGAGCCGCAGCCTGGCGCACGCCGTACGTGAACGCGGCGACCTTGACGAGCGGCGCACCGAAGGTCGCGGCGTACAGGCCCGTGAGCGCGGAGACGTTCTCGCTCACCTGGGCGGCCGACGTCGTGATGGTGTCGACCTTGACGAGCTGGCTGTTGGTCGTCGCGACGGTGGTCGCCGCCTCGTCGAGGATCGGCACCGAGTGGTCCGTGACCTCCTTGATGCTCGCGCGCGCCTCGTCGAGCACCCGGCCGAGCTTGAGCAGCGGCACCGCGAGCAGACCGACGAGCAGCACGAACGCGATGGCTGCGATGAGCCCGGCCACGTCTCCCAAGGACATTCTTCCTCCTGTGCGTTCAGGTGCCTGTCACCCTGCCACGACTTCGCGAAACACTACCCGCACCAGGGCGAGGACCGCCGTCGAGCACGACGCGACGGGACCGTGCCCCGCGCGGCGTAGCGACCGGACCGATCCCGCCCGGACGCACGAACGCCTCGCTCCCCGACGAGGCGGTGAGCGAGGCGTCCGGAGCGGGACTCAGCGCGCGTAGTACTCGACGACGAGCTGGACCTCGCACTGCACGGGGACCTCGGCGCGCTTCGGGCGACGCGTGAGGATCGCGCTCAGCTTCTCGAGCTGGACGTCCAGGTAGGCCGGGACGGTGGGGAGCACGTCGCGGTGCGCGCCGGCGGCGGCGACCTGGAACGGCGTCGTCGCCTGGCTCTTCGGCTTGACCTGGAGGGTCTGGCCGGGCTTCACGCGGAACGAGGGACGGTCCACGATCTTGCCGTCGACGAGGATGTGGCGGTGCGTGACGGCCTGGCGCGCCTGCAGGATGGTGCGGGCGAAGCCGGCGCGCAGCACGAGCGCGTCGAGGCGGGTCTCGAGGTTCTCGACGAGCGCCTCACCGGTCAGGCCCTTGTCCTTGCGGGCGTCCTCGTACGCGCGGGCGAGCTGCTTCTCGCGGAGCATGTACTGGGCGCGCAGACGCTGCTTCTCGCGCAGACGCACCGCGTAGTCCGACTCGGTACGGCGGCGCGCGCGGCCGTGCTCACCCGGGGGGTACGGGCGCTTCTCGAAGTGCTTGACGGCCTTCGGGGTGAGGGCGATGCCCAGGGCGCGGCTCAGGCGGACCTGGCGGCGCGAACGCTTGACAGACGTCACAGCGGTATCTCATTCCTGTCGTGTGGGTACTGACGTCACACCTGGTTCCCGAGCGATCGGGTCCGGGTGCGGGACCAGCCGATGGACCACGTGCCTCTCCGGTGGAGAGACGACGGATCGGGGCCGAGGTCCCAGGTGGTCGCCGTGAAGGCAACCTGAGAAGTCTACCGCACCAGGAGGGGCGTTATCGCGCCGGTGTCGCGTCCTCGCTACCGAGGATGTCGCGGATCCGCTCGAGCCGCTCGGACACCTGGCGCTCGAAACCGCGGTCGCTCGGCGTGTAGTAGCGCGCGCCCACGAGCGTGTCGGGGAGGTGCTGCTGCGCGGCGACGGCGTGCGGGGCGTCGTGCGCGTACCGGTACCCCGTGCCGTGGCCGAGCTGCTTCGCGCCCGGGTAGTGGGCGTCCCGCAGGTGCGGCGGGACCGACCCGGCACGCCCGGCGCGCACGTCCGCGAGCGCCGCGTCGATGCCGAGGTACGCGGCGTTCGACTTGGGTGCCGTCGCGAGGTGCACCACGGCCTCGGCGAGCACGATCCGCCCCTCGGGCATGCCGATGAGCTGCACGGCCTGGGCCGCGGCGACGGCGGTCTGCAGCGCCGACGGGTCGGCGAGGCCGACGTCCTCCGCGGCGGCGATGACGATGCGGCGAGCGATGAAGCGCGGGTCCTCCCCCGCGGCGATCATGCGCGCGAGGTAGTGCAGGGCGGCGTCGACGTCGGAGCCGCGCATCGACTTGATGAAGGCGGAGACGACGTCGTAGTGCTGGTCGCCGTCGCGGTCGTAGCGGACGGCGGCGACGTCGACGGCGCGCTCGACCGTGTCGAGGTCGACGGGGACCGGCCCGGTGTCGGAGGCCGCGGCGTCGGACAGCGCGGCGCCCGCCGCGGCCTCCAGGACGGTGAGCGCCTTGCGCGCGTCGCCTCCGGCGAGGCGCACGAGGTGGCCCTCGGCCTCGTCGGTGAGCGCGACGACGCCGCCCAGGCCGCGTTCGTCGTCGACGGCGCGGCGCACGAGCGCGCGGACGTCGTCGTCCCCGAGGGGTTGCAGGGTCAGGAGGAGCGAGCGGGAGAGCAGCGGGGAGTTGACCGAGAAGCTGGGGTTCTCCGTGGTCGCCGCGACGAGCGTGACCCAGCGGTTCTCGACGCTGGGCAGGAGCGCGTCCTGCTGGGACTTGGAGAAGCGGTGCACCTCGTCGATGAACAGGACGGTCTCCTCGCCGCCGGTCGCGAGACGTCGGCGCGCGTCCTCGACGACGGTGCGCACGTCCTTGACCCCCGCCGTGACGGCGGACAGCTCGACGAAGCGCCGCCCGGAGGCGGTGGCGATGAGGTAGGCGAGCGTGGTCTTGCCCGTGCCGGGCGGGCCCCAGAGGATCACGGACCCAGGCGCCGCGCGCCCGCCGGACGCGTCGGGCTCGATGAGGCGCCGCAGGGGCGAGCCCGGGACGAGCAGGTGGGCCTGGCCTGCGACCTCGTCGAGGGAGGCGGGGCGTACGCGAACGGCGAGCGGAGCCCCCGGCCCGGGACGCGGCGTGCCCTGCGCGCCGGACGTGGCGGCGCCGAAGAGGTCGCCGCCGAAGAGATCACCGGTGGACATGGGCCCGAGCCTACGCACCGCCGCCCACGCGTCGGCGCCTCGCCGGTCGAGGAGGCGCGGGTCGTCCACGGCCGCGCGGTCGATCTGACACGCGGCGAGGCCGGATGGGATGCTGTCGCTCGTGTTCTCGAGCCTCGGTCGTCGCGTCGCCCGTCATCCGCGCCTCACGGTGGTCGCGTGGGTGGTCATCACCGGGCTGGGCTTCGCGCTCGCGCTGTTCGGGGTGCACGGCGAGAGCGTGTTCGACCGGGTGACGACGGGCGCGCCCACGATCCCCGGCTCCGACAGCGCGCGCGCGAACGAGATCCTCGCCGAGAACGACGAGGGCGGGGCCGAGATCACGCTCCTGGTGAGCGCCGTCGACCCCGCCGACCCGCAGGTCGTCGAGGCGATGGCCGGGGTCAACGCCGACCTCGTCGCGATCGAGGGCGTCGACACCGTAATCGACCCGTACGTGGTGCCCGGCGGCGTCCAGGACCCGGTGGCGCAGTCGCTCGTCGCGACCAGCGGCGACGGGTTCCTCACGGTCGTCACGCTGCGCACGGACCTCACCGCGGAGCGCTCGGAGGCCGTGGCCGCGCACGTCGTCGAGCAGCTCGACGCGGTACCGGGAGTGCTCGCGGAGGCGGCCCCCGAGGCCGCCGCTGACGCGACCGGCCTCGTCGGGTCGAACGAGCTCATCGTCGAGGCGATCACGGGCCAGGTCGAGGAGGACCTGACGACGGGCGAGAAGTTCGCCCTGCCCGTCGCGCTGCTCCTCATGGTGCTGGTGTTCGGCGGGTTCCTCGCCGCGGCGATGCCGATGGCGGGAGCGATCGCCTCCGTCGGGACGGGTCTCGGGGTGCTGCTGGGCCTGACGTACCTCCTCGACGTCGACGCGTCCGTGGTCAACGTGGTCACCCTGCTCGGGCTGGGCCTGTCCATCGACTACGGGCTGCTGGTCGTGTCGCGGTTCCGGGAGGAGCTGCACCGCCTGATCGACGCCGGCGACGACCCGTCGCTGCGGCGACGGCGCGGGGACGGGGTCGTGCACGCCGCGCTCGTGCGCACGATGGAGACGGCGGGCCGCACGGTCGCGTTCTCCGCCCTCACCGTCGCGATCTCGATCGCCGGGCTCATGGTGCTCCGGCCGGACATCCTGCGCTCGGTCGGCGCGGGCGGCCTCGGGGTCGTGCTCGTCGCGGTCGCGACGGCGCTCACCCTCGTCCCCGCGCTGCTCGCGTACTCGGGGCGGCGCTTGGCCAGGCCGGGACTGCTCGGCCGGGTGCCCGGTGTGCGGCGCGTCCTGGCCCGCACCGCGGACGTGCAGTCCGACGAGGGCGCGTTCTCCCGCCTGGCGGCACGCGTGCAGCGTCATCCCGTGTGGGTCCTGCTCACGACCGTGGTGGTGCTCGTCGTCCTCGCCCTGCCGGTCCTCGGGCTCCAGATGCGCAACTCCGGGATCGAGCTGCTTCCGGCGAGCTCGCCGCAGCGCGAGTTCGTCGACGAGCTCGCGGCGCAGTACCCGTCGAGCCGGAGCGCGCAGGTCGTCGCGGTCGTCGACGCGAGCGTCGACGACGCGCAGGCCTGGGCCGACGAGCTCGCCGAGCTCGACGGCGTGGCGAGCGTCGACCCCGCCGCCGTGCTCGGCACCTCGTACGCGCTCGTGGGCGTCCACGTCGACACCGACGACGCGGGCGGCCCGGAGGCGGTCTCCGTCGTGCGCGAGGTGCGCGCCACCGACCCGGGCTTCGACGTGTGGGTCACCGGTCAGGCGGCCGGGCAGGTCGACTTCCTCGAGGCGCTCGGCGAGCGCGTGTGGTGGGCCGTCGGGATCGTCGTGGGAGCGACGCTCGTCCTGCTCTTCCTCATGACGGGCTCCGTCGTGGTGCCGGTCAAGGCGCTGCTCACCAACGCCCTGTCCCTCGCCGCGTCCCTCGGCGTGCTCGTGTGGGTGTTCCAGGAGGGCCATCTCGAGGGCCTGCTAGGTTTCACGTCCGTGGGCGGGATCGAGACCTACGTCGTCGCGCTCGTCGTCGCCTTCGCGTTCGGGCTGGCGATGGACTACGAGGTGTTCCTGCTCGCGCGCGTCAAGGAGGTCTACGACGCCGGGCACCCGAACGACGAGGCCGTGCGGCTGGGGCTGCAGCGCTCCGGGCGCATCATCACCTCGGCCGCGGCGATCATCATCGTCGTGTTCGCCGGGTTCGTCTTCGGTGACCTCCTCGTCATCAAGGAGGTGGGTTTCGCTCTCGCCGTCGCGGTGCTCATCGACGCGACGATCGTGCGCCTCCTGCTCGTCCCCGCGACGATGACGCTGCTCGGCCGCTTCAACTGGTGGGCGCCGAAGCCCCTGCGGTGGGTGCACCGCAAGCTCGCGATCGCCCACTGACGCCAGGCCGCGGCGGCGTCTGCGGCGCGACCGGTCGGCGCGACGACGCGCGCAGGGCGCGCCACCCGAGGAGGTGGCGCGCCCTGCGCGCGTGGTGCGACCGTGCCGAGGCGTCAGGCCCCGACCGGAGCCTCCGGGTCGCCCGGCTCGCCCTTCGGCGTGGCGGGCTTCGCGTCGACGCCCGCCTCCTTGCGCTGCTCCGGGGTGATCGGCGCCGGAGCCTGCGTCAGCGGGTCGTAGCCGCCGCCAGACTTGGGGAAGGCGATGACGTCGCGGATCGAGTCCGACCTCGTCAGCAGCGCGACGATGCGGTCCCACCCGAACGCGATGCCGCCGTGCGGCGGCGCGCCGAACGCGAACGCGTCGAGGAGGAACCCGAACTTCTCCTGCGCCTCCTCGGACCCGATGCCCATGACGTCGAACACGCGCTCCTGGACGTCGCGGCGGTGGATACGGATCGAGCCGCCGCCGATCTCGTTGCCGTTGCACACGATGTCGTACGCGTACGCCAGCGCGTCGCCCGGGTTCTGCTCGAACGTGTCGATCCAGTCCGGGGTCGGCGACGTGAACGCGTGGTGCACGGCGGTCCAGGCGGAGTGGCCAAGGGCTACGTCTCCGTCGTCGGTGGCATCTCCCGTGGGCTTGAACAAGGGCGCGTCGACGATCCACACGAACGCCCACGCGTCCTCGTCGATCTGTCCGGTGCGCTTGGCGATCTCCTGGCGCGCGGCGCCGAGCAGCGCGCGCGAGTCCGACGTCTTGCCCGCGGCGAAGAACACCGCGTCACCGGGCTGCGCGCCGGTCGCCTCGCGCAGACCCTCGCGCTCGGCGTCGGACAGGTTCTTAGCGACCGGTCCGGCGAGCGTCCCGTCCTCCTGGAACGTGACGTAGGCGAGCCCGCGAGCGCCGCGCTGCTTGGCCCACTCCTGCCACGCGTCGAACTGGCGGCGCGGCTGCGAGGCGCCGCCGGTCATGACGACGGCGCCCACGTACTCGGCCTGGAACACGCGGAACGGCGTGTCCTTGAAGTAGTCGGTGAGCTCGACGAGCGGGTTGCCGAAGCGCAGGTCGGGCTTGTCGGAGCCGTACAGGCGCATGGCGTCGTGGAACGTCATGCGCGGGATCGGCGTCGGGACGGTGTACCCGATCAGCTCCCAGAGCGAGACGAGGATCTTCTCGGCGAGCGCGATGACGTCGTCCTGCTCGACGAAGCTCATCTCCACGTCGAGCTGCGTGAACTCGGGCTGGCGGTCGGCGCGGAAGTCCTCGTCGCGGTAGCAGCGCGCGATCTGGTAGTAGCGCTCCATGCCGGCGACCATGAGGAGCTGCTTGAACAGCTGCGGCGACTGCGGCAGCGCGTACCAGGAGCCGGGCGCCAGGCGCGCGGGCACGAGGAAGTCGCGCGCGCCCTCGGGCGTCGAGCGCGTGAGGGTCGGCGTCTCGATCTCGACGAAGTCCTCCGCGTCGAGCACGCGGCGCGCGGCCTGGTTGACCTTGGCACGCAGACGCAGCGCGTGCGCGGGCGCGGGGCGGCGCAGGTCGAGGTAGCGGTGCTTGAGGCGCGCCTCCTCGCCGATCGTCTCGGTGTCCGCGAGCGCCGTCGAGACCTGGAACGGCAGCGGGTCGGACGTGTTGAGCACGACGACGTCGCTCGCCACGACCTCGATCTCGCCGGTGGGCAGGGACGGGTTCTCGTTGCCCTCGGGGCGGCGCGAGACCTCCCCCGTGACCTGGAGGACGAACTCGTTGCGGAGCGGGTGCGCGACGGCCTCGTCGCGGATGACGACCTGGGCGATGCCCGACGCGTCGCGCAGGTCGATGAAGGCGACACCGCCGTGATCGCGCCGACGGTCGACCCAGCCCGTGAGGGTGACGGTCTGACCGGAGTGCTCGGCCCGCAGTGAGCCGGCCGTTCGGGTGCGCAGCACGGAGGGTTCCTTCCGAGAGGTGGGGGGTTCGCGTTCCCGGGGCGGGCTCGCGTCCGGACGAGTCTAGTGGGCGGGCGGTGGACCCTGCGCGAGGTCGTGCGCCGAATACTGTTGTCGCCTTCGCGCGCGCGCGTCTCCTGCTACGGGAGGGCGCGCCGGCGGCATGCCGTCCCGGGGGGATCCCCTGCCAGGCACACGAAGGAGACGAGTTCCATGCGACCCACCCAGGACGTCCCGGTCGAGGTGGTCCTCGCCGCACGGTCCGGTGACCGGGCGGCGCTCGACCGCCTCGTCGCGCAGTCCCTCCCCCTGGTGTACAACGTCGTCGGGCGTGCTCTCGACGGGCACCCTGACACGGACGACGTGGTGCAGGAGTCAGTCCTGCGGGTGGTGCATGGTATCGGCTCGTTGGAGCGCGCGCAGTCGTTCCGGTCATGGATGCTGGCGATCACGGTGCGTCAGGTGCGGGACTGGATGCGGCGGCGGAAGGTCGAGCGTGAGCGGCACGCCGACCTGTCGGCGGTCGAGCTCGCCGTGGACCCGGCGGCCGACTTCGTCGCGACGACGATCGACCGGCTCTTCCTCGACGGCGAGCGGCGCGTGCTCGCCCAGGCGACGCGCTGGCTGGATCCTCGTGACCGCGACGTGCTCGCGCTGTGGTGGCTCGAGTCGAGCGGCGAGCTCACGCGGGCCGAGCTCGCCGAGTCCCTCGGCGTCGACCGGCGGCACGCCGCCGTGCGGGTGCAGCGCCTGCGCGAGCGCCTCGCGACGGGACGTGCGATCGTCGTCGCCCTCGACGCGAGCCCACGGTGCGACGGGCTGGCGGAGGTCGCGCGCCGCTGGGACGGTCGTCCGAGCCCGTTGTGGCGCAAGCGGTTCGCGCGGCACGTGCTCGGGTGCGCGCGCTGCGGCGGTGCCGAGGGGACGTCGTCCGAGCGCCTGCTCGCGGGGTTGCCCCTCCTCGTGCCGCCCGCGGCCCTGTCGGCCGCGCTCCGCTCGCTCCCCCCGGGCCAGGTCGGAGCAGAGCCGGCGACGTCGGGACCGCCCGTGCCGGCGGAGCACGGCGAGCTGCTGCCCGTCGTTCGTGCTGGCGCGCGCCCACGGCTGTTGCGTGGCCCGTGGTCCCGTCCCCGCCTCTCGGGGTCGCTCGTCGCGGTCGCCGTGGGCGCCGCCGTGACGGTCGCGGTCGTCGCGACGCTCTCGCTCGGGGGCGCGACCACCGAGCCCACCGTGGCCGCGTCGCTCCCGACGGCGTCGTCGACGACGGGGACGCCGTCGCAGGCGCCCACCCCGGACGCCCGTCCCTCGACGCCTCCGGAGCCGGTCGTCGAGGTCGAGCCGCCCCCGACCGTGAGCGCGCCGGCCGTCGCGGCGGACGCGCCGGCCGAGGCGACGCCTGACACCGTCGCCGCACCGCCCGCCGCGCCGTCCGGCAAGAAGGGTGCCGCGGTGTGGGAGTTCGGCGACGCCGCCCCGGCTCTCACGGCGTCGGGAGCCGCCTGGTACTACACGTGGGGCACGGACCCGGGGCCGGGTGCCGGTTCCGGGGTGGAGTTCGTGCCGATGATCTGGGGCCGGGACCACGTGACGGACGAGAACCTCGCGCGCGCCGCCGGTCAGGGCCGCTACCTGCTGGGGTTCAACGAGCCCGACCTCGGCGGCCAGGCCGAGATGAGCGTCGAGGAGGCGCTCGAGCTGTGGCCCCGGCTCGAGTCGACCGGTCAGGTGCTCGGCAGCCCGGCGGTCGCGTGGGGCGCGGACGCTCCGGACGGGTGGCTCGACCGGTTCCTGCGCGCCGCGGACGAGCGCGGGTACCGCGTCGACTTCGTCACCCTGCACTGGTACGGCGGCGACTTCGACGCGGCGCGGGCGACCGACCAGCTGCGGCGCTACCTCGAGGCGGTCCACGCGCGGTACGGCAAGCCCGTCTGGCTCACCGAGTTCGCGCTCATCGACTTCTCGCAGGGTGTGCGGCACGCGAGCGACGAGGAGCAGGCGGCGTTCCTCGCCGAGGCGACGCGCATGCTCGCGGGGCTCGAGTACGTCCACCGCTACGCGTGGTTCGGGCTGCCCGCGGAGGACGGCCCGTTGCGGTCGGGGCTCTACGGTTCGGGTCCGGTGGCGACGCCGGCGGGCCGCGCGTTCGAGGCCGCGCCCTGACGGGGCGCGACGGTACCGGTCGCACGGCCGGACGGGGATAGGGTCGGCGGGTACCGTCCCGGCCGCACGAGGAGGCAGCCCGTTGGCCCGCAGCATCGCCACCAACCGCACCGTCGAGCGTGCCGAGCTCGAGGAGTTCCTGCGCTCGCGCCACGACGGGATCCTCGTCACGACCCGCCGCGACGGCACCCCGCAGCTCAGCCCTGTCACCTACGGGGTCGACTCCGAGGGCCGCGTCGTCGTGTCGACGTACCCCGAGCGCGCGAAGGCCGTGAACCTGCGCCGACGCCCGCAGGCGTCCCTGCTCTCGCTCGGTGCCGACTTCGGCGACGCCTGGGTCCAGGTCGACGGCACCGCAGAGGTGATCGACCTGCCCGACTCGATCGAGCCGCTCGTGGAGTACTACCGCTCGATCAGTGGCGAGCACCCTGACTGGGACGAGTACCGCGAGGCGATGGTGGCGCAGGGCAAGTCGCTCGTCCGCCTGACGATCACCCGCTGGGGCCCGGTCGCGACCGGCGGTTTCCCGGCGCGGCTGGCCGACCGCTGACGGTCGTCGCCACGGGTCGGCCGCACGACGGACCCGGCGCGCGTCGCGGTGACGGACGTGCGCTCGCCCGGCTGACGCGGCCCGTCACCGGTCAGAACAGGACCTGCTCCACTCCCCCGCCGACGACGTCAAGTCCGGCGCCGTCGACCGGCATGCCCGCGAGCGCCCCGCCCTCGACGCGCCCGTCGTCCTCGGGGAGGCTGCCTGCCGGGTACGCGCCGTCGACCGGCGGGCCCGTGCCGTCGAGGCCGCCCAGCTCACCGCGCCGGTACCGGCCCTCGACGCCGGCCGGGCCGCGGTGGCCGGAGACGGCGAAGCCGCGCTGCTCGAGCATCGGGCGGACGCGGTCCCACAGCCATGACCGGTACTGCTTCGACGCGTAGGCGCCGCGGGCGTAGACGCGCTCGTAGCCGGGGACGAGCTGCGGGTGCTCGCGCGCGAGCCAGCCCATGTACCACTCGCGCGTGCCGGGCTTGAGGTGCAGGGGCAGGACCGTGACGCCCGTCGCGCCCGCGTCCTTCACGGCGTCGAGAAGATCCGTGAGCGCGCGCGTCGAGTCGGTGAGCCAGGGCAGCACGGGCGCGACCATGACGCCGCACGGCAGACCCGCGTCGCGGACCGCGCGGATCAGGTCGAGCCGCGCGCGCGGCGAGGGCGTGCCGGGCTCGACGCTCGCCTGGAGCGCGGGGTCGAGCAGCGCGAGCGAGACGCCGATGCCGACCTCGACCCGCGACGCCGCGTCGGCGAGCAGCGGCAGGTCCCGGCGCAGGAGCGTGCCCTTGGTGAGGACGGACAACGGCGTGCCGGAGCCCGCGAGCGCGTCGATGATGCCGGGCATGAGCCGGTAGCGACCCTCGGCACGCTGGTACGGGTCGGTGTTCGTCCCGAGCGCGACGGCCTCGCGCCCCCACGAGGCGCGGGCGAGCTCGGCGCGCAGCACCTCGTCGACGTTGACCTTGACGACCACCTCGCGGTCGAAGTCGTCGCCCGCGTCGAGGTCGAGGTACTGGTGCGTGGGCCGCGCGAAGCAGTTGTGGCTCACGACGCCTGCGGCGACGAAGTCGCGCGTCCCGGTGGTGATGTCGACGAGCTCGGTCTCCTCCCCCGGCCCGCCGAGTGCCTCCAGCGACTCGACGCGGAGCGCGTCGTCCCCGGTCACGTCGCGCCCGTCGAGCGCCACGCCCCCGTCCGCGAGCGCCCCGGCACCGGGACCGACGAGGACGTCCCCGAGGGCCAGGTGCGCCCGGTGGCCGGCGCCGCCGACGACGTGCCGCCAGCCCCGCTGGGTGAGGAACCGGTGGTCGCCGCTCGCGACGAGCCGGGTGCCGTCCGCGAGGCCGACGCGGTAGGCGCGCTTGCGGGTGGTCCAGCGGTCGAGCACCCGGGTGCGCACGTACCGGCGGTACGCCCCGTGGGGCGCTGTCCCCACGATCTCGTCGCCGACGCTCAGATCCCCGATCGGGCGCTGGGTGCCGTCGGCCAGGAGCACCGGGGTCTCCGGTGCGAGGCAGTAGGAGCACGCGTGGCTGCATCCCCGGTACGGGTTGACCGTCCAGCGGAACGGCATGCGGGACATCGCGGGCACCTTCGACAGCGCGCTCTTCGCCGTCACCTCGTGGAACGTGATCCCCGCGAACTCGGGCGTGCGCACGCTGCGCACGAGCCCTGCGCGCTCCAGTCCCGGGAGCGCGCCGTCGTCCGCGTCGATCGCTTGTCCGTCCCACCGCACGCGCACAGTCGAACAGGTGTTCGACCCGCCTGTCAAGGCGCCGCCTTGTCGCGCCGCGGTGTCCCGCTCCGTGAGACGCGGTGATTGTCCGCAGGTCGACGAAGGGCCTAGGGTCGGGCCGAACGCCCCCGGGGAGCGCACGAGCGCTGAGAGTGCAGGCAGGACGACCGTCCCACCTGCAGACCCGTGGAACCTGATCTGGTTCGTACCAGCGAAGGGAGCAGGGCCGACGTCACCGTCCCCTGCGCGCTCGTGCCCGCGCGCCCCGTGCGCCGGGCCGGACGCGTGGGCGGGCCGGTGACGCGCCGTCGTGCACCCCTCGACCCGGGGGCCCGACGGAGGGAACCGCATGACCGAGCACACCACCGAGCAGCGCACCGGCGAACCGAGGTCACCGGGTGGCGCCGCACCCGCGACGGCTCCCCGGGTCCGTGCGCGACGACGCGGCCTCAGCCTGCACGAGACCGTCCTCGTCGCAGTCCTGGGCGTCGTGTTCGGGTTCGTCTACTGGGCGTTCGTGCAGCTCTGGGCACCGCTCCAGCTCGTGATGGGACCGCTCGCGGACCTCGCCGCGAACGTGCTCGCCGGGGCCTGGATCGTCGTCGGACCGCTCGCGACGTACATCGTGCGCAAGCCGGGTGTCGGGATCCTCGCGGAGACGCTCGCCGCGCTGGTCGAGGTCGTGTTCCTCGCCTCCCCGGCCGGTCCGCTGCTGCTCCTCGTCGGGCTCGTCCAGGGCGTCGGAGCCGAGCTGCCGTTCGCGCTCACGCGCTACCGGCGGTTCGGCTGGTGGGTCTTCGTCGCCTCGGGCGTGAGCGCCGCGCTCGTCACCTTCGCGTTCAACGCCGTGCGCTTCGGCTGGCTCGGGCAGGACTACGCGATGCTCCGCCTCGGGATCCAGGTCGTCTCGTGCGTCGTGCTGTGCGGGATCGCGGCCCGCCTCCTCGGTGACGCCCTCACCCGCACCGGCGCGCTGGACGCCTTCGCGATCGGGTCGGCGCGGCGTGGCTGAGCACCGGCCGTCCGTGCCGCACGACGTCGTCGGGGCGCGGGGCCTGTCCGTCGCCCTGGGGCACGACGCCGCACCCGTGCTGGACGACGTCGACCTCGCCGTACCCGCGGGCGCCGCGCTGCTCGTCCTCGGCCCGTCGGGGTGCGGCAAGTCGACGCTCCTGCGGGCCCTGGTAGGCATCGTCCCGCACACCCTGCCCGGCACCGTCACCGGCGACCTCGACGTCGCGGGGCACGACCCGCGCGACGTGCCGCCCGCCGTGCTCGCCGCACGCGTCGGACTCGTCCAGCAACGCCCCGGCGACCAGCTCTGCCTCGCGCGCGTCGACGAGGAGCTGCGGTTCGCGCTCGAGAACCGCGGGGCCGACCCCCGGACCATGGACGCCCGCGCGGCGGCGGCGCTCGCGGCCGTCGGCGCGGCCCACCTGCACGACCGGGCGACCCACACGCTCTCCGGCGGCGAGGCGCAGCGCGTCGCGCTCGCCGCGGCGCTCGTCGCCGACCCCGGGCTCGTCGTGCTCGACGAACCCACCGCGCTCCTCGACCCCGCGGCGGCGCACGACGTCGGGGCGCTCGTCGCCGGGCTCACCACGGAGCACCCGGTGCCCGACGGCGTGGTGCCGCCCGACCCTCCGGGGACACCCCGCGACGCGCGCGACCGGGCACGCGCCGTCGTGCTCGTCGAGCACCGCCTCGACGATCTCGGGACGCTGCCCGAGTCGATCCTCGTGCTCGGGCGCGACGGCCGGGTCGTCGCGCACGGCCCGACGGACGTCGTCCTGCACGAGCACGCGGCCGAGCTCACGGCGCTCGGCTGCTGGCTCCCCCTGGCCTCCCGGCTCGTCGCCGCGGGGGCCCCCGCCCCGCTCGGCGTCCCCGAGACCGACGCCTGGCTGGCGGACCTCGCGCGCCCCCACCCCGCCGACGACGCGAGCCGTCGCGCCGTCGCGGACGGCCAGGACCGGCCCGTCGCGCTCCGGGCCCGGGGCCTCGAGGTCCACCGTGGAGGCGCCCTCGGGCGCGGGCGCCGCCGCGGGACCCCGGTGGTGCGCGACGTCGACCTCGACGTCCGCGCGGGCGAGGTGCTCGCCGTCGTCGGCCCGAACGGCGGCGGCAAGTCGACGCTGCTGCGCGGGCTCGCCGGGCTCGAACGGACGCGCGGCGAGCTCACGACCGCGCCCCACGCCCCGGTCGCGATGGTCTTCCAGGACCCCGAGCACCAGTTCCTCGCGCGCACCGTGCGCGAGGAGGTCGCATGGTCGGCGCGGCTCGCGCGCCTCGACGGCCTCGACGGTCGTGTCGCGCGCACGCTCGACGCGCTCGGCCTGACCGCGCTCGCGGACGCCAACCCGTACCGACTCTCCGGCGGGGAGCAGCGCCGGTTGTCGCTCGCGACGGCCGTCGTCCTCGACCCGGCGGTGCTTTTCGCGGACGAGCCCACGTTCGGCCTCGACCGCACCCAGGCCCACGCGACGGCGCAGGCGCTGCGCGGGCGGGCCGACGCCGGAGGTGCGGTCGTCCTCGTCACGCACGACCTGTCCCTGGTGGCCGAGATCGCCGACCGCGTGGCCGTCGTCGTCGACGGGACGATCGCCGCGACCGGCACGCCGACCGCCGTGCTGGGCGACGACGCCCTCGGCGCGCGCGCCCGGCTCCGGCGACCGCCCCTGCTCGAGTGGTGGGCGACGACGGGGCGCCACGTCGGCGTCGACCCCGGCGCCCTCGTGCGGGCGCTCGACGCGGCCGTCGCGCGCTCGGCGCGTACCCCGACGAGTACCGGACCCACGGTCGGAGCGACGTCGTGAGCGCGCCGCCGACGGTCCTCGAGCGGTGGAACCCGACCGTGAAGCTCGCGACCGTGCTCGCACTCTCCACGGCCGCGCTGCTCGTGACCGACCCGGTCACGCCCGCGATCGGCTGGGTGATCACGCTCGTCGCGCTGCTCGCGCTCGGCCGGGTGCCGCTGCGCACGCTCGCGCTCGCGCACGTCCCGTTCGTGGTGTTCGCCACGAGTCTCCTCGTCGTCAACGTCGTGACGCGACCCGGCGGCGACCCCGTGAGCATCGGCCCGCTCTCCGTGGGCGCGGACGGCCTGACGATCGGCGCCGCGCTCGCGCTGCGCACGCTGTTCGTCGGCGCCCTGTCCCTCACGCTCGTCCTGGCGACCGACCCGGTGCGCCTCATGACGAGCCTGCACCAGCACGCGCGGCTGCCCGCGACGTGGACGTTCGCCGTCCTCGCGGCGCACCGCCTCCTCGTCGAGCTGCCGGGCGCGTGGCACACGATCCGGTGCGCGCAGGCGGTGCGCGACCCGCGACGTACGCCCGGCGGGCTGCCCCGTTCGCCGCGTGCCCTCGGTGCTGCCGCGTTCGGGCTCCTCGTCGGAGCGGTGCGGCGGGCCGAGCGCATCACGGTCGCGCTCGAGTCGCGCGGGCTCGGCTCCGGACCGCGCACGACGGCACGACCCGTGCCCCTCGGCCCGGCCGACGTCGTCGCCGCCGGGGCGGTCCTCGCCGTCGCGGCGGCGGTGGTCGTCGCCGGCGTGCTCGGCGGGTGGGTGACCGGGCTCGGGGCCCTCACCGCGTGAGCGTCACCGGCTCGACCACCGCTCCCTCCGCCGGGACGCCCAGCGCGACGTCGGTCGCCCGCCCGCCGCGCACGTGCTCCCGGTACCCCCGGAACGCCAGGGGCACGCCGCGCGCCGCCGTCGGGTCCGGCCCGTCCATGACCTGGACGTGCACGTGCGGCTGCGTCGAGTTGCCCGAGTTCCCGCACCGGCCCAGCTCGTCCCCCGTCGCGACCCGCTGCCCCGGGCGCACCGCGACGGAACCGTCCCTCAGGTGGGCGAGCACGACGAACGCGCCCTGCTGGTCCAGGGCGACGACCACGTGGTTGCCGGCCAGCCCGCTCGCCCCGGCTCGCGCGCGCGACGCCTGCGTGAGCGCGTACCCGAGCAGCGCCGTCGGCGCGCGCCGGGCCTCGTGGTCGGGCTCGCCGTCGTGCACCGCGACCACGGTGCCGGACGCGGGCGCGAGCACCGGTATCCCGAATGCGTAGAACCGCCCGGGGGGCTCGGTCGCGAGCGCCGTGCGCCAGTCGCGCACGGGCGCCGTCCGACGACCCCGGACCGCCACGAAGTCGATCGCGTAGGTCGTCGCGAACAGGTGGGTGCCGTGGCTCGGGACGCGGCGGGCCGGGCTGTTCTCGACACGCCACGTCCCGGCGAAGGGCAGGGCCAGCTCGACGGCGTCGACCATGCCGCTCCCTCCGGTAGGTGCGCCGCCGACGGCGGTGCTGGTCAGGTGCGTGTCAGGTGCGTGTCAGTCGGACGCCGGGACCACCCGGGGCCACAGGTCCTCGGCCGGGGGCGACCACGTCGCGGCGTCGGCGTCGACCTGCTCGCCCGAACGGATGTCCTTGACCTGGTCGGGCCGCGGCTCGCCGTCCTGCTCCGTGTCCGGGGAGGTGCCCGGGAACCAGACGAAGGGGATGCCGCGACGGTCGGCGTAGCGGATCTGCTTGCCGAACTTCGCCGCCGCGGGCGCGACCTCGACGGGGATGCCGCGCGCGCGCAGTGCCGTGGCGACGGTGTCGGACGCCGGACGCGACTCCTCGCGCGCCACCGCGACGACGACGGCGCTCGGCACCGACCGCGTGGCGCGCACGAGGCCGGCGGAGAGCAGGCGCGAGACCAGGCGGGACACGCCGACCGACAGGCCGACGCCCGGGTAGGTGTTCGCGCCGTCGGACGCGAGCGTGTCGTAGCGGCCGCCCGAGCAGATCGAGCCGAGCTGCTCGTGCCCGACGAGCACGGTCTCGTAGACCGAGCCGGTGTAGTAGTCGAGGCCCCGCGCGATCTTCAGGTCGGCCACGACGACGCCGGGCGCACGCGTGCTCGCGGCCTCGATCAGGGCGCCGAGCTCGCCGAGCCCCGTCTCGAGCAGGTCGTGCACCACACCGTGCTCGGCCGCGAGCGCCCGCACACGGTCGATCACCGCGGTGTCGCTCCCGCTGATCGCGGCGAGGGCCAGGCACGCCTGCGCCTGCTCGGGCGTCGCGCCGGCCTCCGCGACGAGGAGCGCGGCGACCTTCTCGGGCCCGATCTTGTCCAGCTTGTCGATCTGGCGCAGCACCTCGTCCACGGCGTCGATCCCGAGCCCGCGGTAGAAGCCCTCCGCGACACGGCGGTTGTTGACGAGCACGCGCACCTCGGGCACGCCGATGTCGCGCAGCGCGCCGAGCGCCTCCGCCATGACGAGCGGGAGCTCGACCTCGTAGTGGTACGGCAGCTCGCCGGCACCGACGACGTCGATGTCCGCCTGGGCGAACTCGCGGAACCGGCCGTCCTGGGGGCGCTCGCCGCGCCACACCTTCTGGATCTGGTAGCGCTTGAACGGGAAGGCGAGGTGCCCGGCGTTCTCGAGGACGTAGCGCGCGAACGGGACGGTGAGGTCGAAGTGCAGGCCGAGCTGCTTGTCGCCCCGGCCCGCCCGCGGCTCCGCCTCCTCGGCGTCCTCCTGGAGGCGGCGGAGGACGTAGACCTCCTTGGAGGTCTCGCCCTTGCGCAGGAGCTGGTCGAGCGGCTCGACCGCGCGCGTCTCGATCCCGCCGAAACCGTGCAGCTCGAACACCCGGCGCAGCGTGTCGAGGACGTGCTGCTCGACGATCCGGCCGTCGGGGAGCCATTCGGGGAAACCTGAGAGGGGTGTGGGCCTGGCCATGGCTCACGATCCTTCCAGACGGGCGCCGCGGGTCCGAATCGTCCGGGCGCGGCCCGGCCGGGCCGGCTCAGGCGCGGGCGAGGAACGGGTTGGTCGCGAGCTCGCGGGCGACGGTCGTCGCGGGCCCGTGCCCGGGGAGCACGTCCCACCGCGGGTCCAGGCGCCCGACGACGTCGCGCAGCGTCCTGGCCATCGTCGCGCCGTCTCCCCCGGGCAGGTCCGTGCGGCCGATCGATCCCGCGAACAGCACGTCGCCGCTGAGCACGAGCCCGGACCTCGGCGCACCGACGAGGTAGAGGGTCGACCCCTCCGTGTGACCGGGCGCGGGCAGCGCGCGCAGCCGGAGCGCTCCGAACATGAGCGTCGCGCCCTCCCCGGCGCCACCGTCGAACGTGCGCACCGACGCGGGCTCGCGGTAGTCCTCGGGGTGTGCGCCCGCCTCGCGCAGCGCCGCACCGAGCGGGCCCGAGACGAGGGCCCCGCGTGCGTCGCCCGCGGAGGCGGGCCGGTGCTCGATCGTGCCGAACGGGTCGGCGAGACGATAGGCGTCCGCGGCGTGCAGCACGACGTCGACGCCGAACTGCTCCGCGAGCTCTGCCGCGTCCCACGTGTGGTCGACGTGCCCGTGCGTCGCGAGCACGGCGCGCGGGACGAGCCCGTTCCGTTCGACGTGGGCGACGACGTCGGCCGCCACGCCGGCGCCGGCGTCGACGACGACGCAGTCGCCGCCCCGGGCGCTCACGACCGTGCAGTTCGTCCCGAAGACCGGGGCGACGACCACGTGCACAGCGACGTCGGGCCGGGCTCCGTCGTGCCCGTCGGGTGCTGCCGGCCCCGCGCCGGTGAGTGCGTCCACGGCGCGAGCCTAGCTCTGGGGACCCGGTCGGCAGGCCCGTGCGCCGCCCTGCCGCCCGGGGCCACCGATACCGGACCGTGACCTGCCCGGCGGGAAACCACCCGTCGCCTGGGCTCTCGATGCCTAGACTGTGCCGTACCGACCGCGGCCGCACCGGGGTCGACCGTGCGCGCCGTCGCGGCGCTCGACGAAGGAGCTGGGGTGTCGACGAAGAGTCAGGAGCGGGCGAAGGCGCGCCGCCGCGAGGAGAAGTGGGAACGTCACGTCGCCCAGCTCCGCGCGAAGCGCCAGCGGACCTGGTCGATCGTCGGCGTCGTCCTGGCCCTCGTCGTCATCGGCGTCGCGGTGTGGTGGGCGCTGTCCGCCACGCAGGCCCCGGGCACCGACCCGGGGGGCGACCCCGGCTCGAGCGCGGAGCCGGGCGAGCACACGCTTCCCCCCGCGTCGGCCGCGGAGGGCCGGGACTGGACCACGACGCTCAGCACGAGCGCCGGCGACGTCACGCTCACCCTCGACGGCGCCGCGGCACCGCAGGCGGTCGCGAGCTTCGTCTCCCTGGCCGAGTCCGGGTACTTCGACGACACCGACTGCCACCGCCTCACGACGGAGGGCATCTCCGTGCTCCAGTGCGGTGACCCCACGGGGACGGGGACCGGCGGTCCCGGGTACAGCTTCGGCCCGATCGAGAACGCCCCGGAGGACGACGTCTACCCCGCTGGCACCGTCGCCATGGCACGCCAGGGCGGGAACGCCGAGTCGATGGGCTCCCAGTTCTTCCTCGTCTACGAGGACTCGACCATCCCGTCCGACGTGGCGGGTGGTTACACGGTGTTCGGCACCATCACGTCCGGCCTGGACGTCGTCCAGGCAGTCGCTGACGCGGGAACCGCGGACGGGTCCGGCGACGGATCCCCCGCCACCCCGGTCACCATCGAAGGAGTTGAGACCCAGTGAGCGAACCCGCCGAGAACCAGGCGAGCACGCCGGCAGCGGAGCCCGTGGGAGCGGGCGAGACCGAACGGGTCGAGGCGACCGAGGTGGAGCCCGCGGCGGTCGACGCGCCGCCCGTCGACGAGAGCACCGAGGACGCAGCGACGGCCGACACCGCCGGGGGCGACACCGGCGGGGGCGACACCGGCGAGCCCACCGCCGAGGCAGCGGAGGCACCGGAGGCACCTGCCGAAGCGGCACCGGAGCAGGCACCCCCCGCCGACGAGGCCGAGGAACCCGCGCCGAACGACGACGAGGCCGCGACGACCGAAACTGAGACGACCGAAGCTGAGCCTGCGACCGAGCAGGCAGTTGCCGAGACCGAGCCGGCAGCGGACGAGGTCGAGCCGACCGCGGACGAGGTCGAGCCGACCGCGGCGGAGGCTACGCCGGAGCCGGCCTCCGACGACGTCGAGCCGACCGAGGCCGAGACGGCGCCAGAGCCAGCTGCGAAGCCGGCCGCGACTCCCCGCCCCGCTCCGCGCCCGAAGCCCTCGGCGATCCCGCACCCGCCCCGCAAGCCCGCACCGACCGCACCGACCGCTCAGGCAGCCGCCGCTGAGGCGCCTGCCGTCCCTGCCGTGCCCGCCGTCCCCGCGCTCGCGGACGACTCCGCGGCGGCCAAGGCCGCGGCCGAGTTCGGGCGCGTCGACGAGGACGGCACGGTCTACGTCCGGGAGAGCGCCGGAGAGCGCGCGGTGGGGCAGTTCCCCGGCGTCGAGGCCGGCGAGGCGCTCACGCTCTACGTCCGCCGCTACCTCGACCTCCAGGCGAAGGTCGCGCTCTTCGAGGCGCGGCTGTCCGGGACGGACCTGTCCGTCAAGGAGATCGACCAGACCCTCACGCGCCTCGCCGAGGAGACGGCCGAGCCGTCCGCCGTCGGCGACCTCGACGCCCTGCGCGCCCAGGTCGAGGCGCTGAGGGCGGTCGCCGCGGAGCGGCGGTCGCAGCTCGAGGCGGAGCGTGCTGCCGCCAAGGCGTCGGCGCTCGCCGCTCGCACGGAGATCATCGAGGCCGCGGAGCAGATCGCCGCGACCGACCCGAGCCGGATGCAGTGGCGCCCCGCCGGTGAGGAGCTGCGCACCCTCCTCGACCGCTGGAAGGAGGCGCAGCGCTCGGGCCCGCGTATCGACCGCACGAGCGAAGAGGCGCTGTGGAAGCGCTTCAGCCATGCGCGCACCGCGTTCGACCGCGAGCGCCGGCACTACTTCGCCGAGCTCGAGCAGCGCAACAGCGCCGCCAAGGAGGCGAAGCAGAAGCTCGTCGCCGAGGCGGAGGCGCTCTCCTCCAGCACCGACTGGGGGCCCACGGCGGGTGCCTACCGCGACCTGATGGCCCAGTGGAAGGCCGCCGGCCGTGCGAGCCGCAAGGACGACGACGCGCTGTGGGCACGGTTCCGCGCCGCCCAGGACACGTTCTTCCAGGCGCGCGACGCGGCGAGCTCGGCCACCGACGCGGAGTACGCGGCAAACCTCGAGGTCAAGGAGGCGCTGCTCGCCGAGGCCGAGGCGCTGCTCCCGGTCAAGGACCTCGGGGCGGCCAAGGCCGCGCTGCGTGACCTCCAGGAACGCTGGGAGGAGGCGGGGCGCGTGCCGCGCGGCGACCTGCAGCGGGTCGAGGGGCGCCTGCGTGCCGTCGAGAACGCGATCCGTGACGCGGACCAGGCGCAGTGGACGCGGACCAACCCCGAGACGCGGGCGCGCGCCGAGGGCGCAGCCGCCCAGCTCGAGTCCGCGATCGAAGGGCTCGAGGCGGACCTCGCCGCCGCCCGGGCGAAGGGCGACAAGCGGGCCGTCGCGGACCTCGAGAGCTCGCTCGCGGCTCGCCGGTCGTGGCTCGAGCAGGTCGTGCGCGCGGCGGAGGACTCGCGCGGCTGACGACGGGCCGCCGTCGGTTCCGCCCGGAGGGGTCGGTGCTCGTCCACAGACGAGCGCCGGCCCCTTTCGCGTGCGCGCGTCGTGCGGCACCGTGTCGGGATGCGCACCGCACTCCTCCACACCGACCGGTCCCCTGTCCACTTCCCCGGCGCCGCGCCGGTCCCGGGGTACGTGGTGCCCCCGCTGGACCCGGAGCCGGGTCTCCTCGTCCGACCGGCCGAGGTCGGAGGACCCGCGGCCTTCCAGGACCTCGTGCGCCGTGGCGCGCTGGTCCGGCTCTGGGACGACGTCGGGGCACCCGCACGCGTGCCGGTCACCTCGACGCTCCGGGCGCTGGCGGTACGTGACCTCGTGCCGTCTCAGACCGTCGTCGCCGGGGCCGCGGCCGCCTGGATCCTGTGCGGCTCGGCTCGGCCACGCCAGCTCGACATCGTCGTCCCGCCGGGCCGGCACCGTCCGGCCCCCCTCGTCGGCCGGGCACCGCGCCAGGCGCACGTGCTGCGCGACGAGACGCAGCTCGTCGCCGGGGTGCTCGTCACGAGCGTCACGCGGACCGCGCTCGACGTCGCGACCCGCCGCCCGCGGGCGGAGGCGCTCGTGACGCTGCGCCGGCTCCGGGACGCGTGCGCCCTCGACCTGGCGGCCGCCGCACGCTCCCTGGAGCTGCGGTACCGCTGGCCCGGGCGCGACGTCGCCCGGCAGACCCTGGGACTCCTGCTCGCCGCGGACCGCGAGCCGGTCTAGGTTGGACCGCATGGCCGCAGCGACGACACCTCCGGTGGAGCTCGAGGTCGAGGGCCGCACCGTCCGGGTCACCAGCCCGGACCGCGTCGTCTTCCCCGCACGGGGGCTGACGAAGCTCGACGTCGTGCAGTACTTCGTGAGCGTCGGGGACGGGATCCTCGGTGCGCTCGTCGACCGGCCGACGACGCTCGAACGGTGGCCCAAGGGAGTCTTCGAGGGTGCGCGCATGAGCACACGCACCGACAACAGCGGCGACGCGTTCTACCAGAAGCGCATCCCCAAGGGCGCACCCGACTACGTACGGACGGCACGCATCGCGTTCCCCAGCGGCCGCACCGCCGACGAGGTGTGCCCCAGCGAGCTGGCCGTCGTCGCGTGGGCCGCGAACCTCGGGACGCTGACGTTCCACCCGTGGCCGGTGCGCGGCGGGGACGTCGAGGCCGTGGACCAGCTCCGGATCGACCTCGACCCGCAACCGGGCACCGACTTCGACGACGCGGTGCGGGTCGCCCCGCACCTGCGCGAGGTCCTCGACGAGCTCGACCTGCCGGGGTACCCGAAGACGTCGGGCGGGCGCGGGATCCACGTCTTCGTCCCGATCTCGCCCGAGTGGGACTTCGTGGCCGCCCGCCGCGCGACGATCGCTATCGGCCGGGAGCTCGAGCGCCGCCTGCCCGAGCAGGTCACGACGAAGTGGTGGAAGGAGGAGCGGGGCGCGAAGATCTTCGTGGACTACAACCAGATGGCGCGCGACCGCACGATCGCGTCCGCGTACTCGATCCGCTCCAACCAGCGCGCCACCGTCTCCGCTCCCCTGCGCTGGGACGAGCTCGGCGACGTCCACCCCGACGACTTCGACGTCCTGTCCATGCCGGGCCGGTTCGCCGAGGTCGGCGATCTCTTCGCGCCCCTGCGCGCGGACCGCGACGAACCGGGCGCCTCGCTGGAGCCCGCCCTCGAGCTGTCGAGACGGGACGAGGCCGAGCACGGACTGGGCGACCTGCCCTATCCGCCGGAGTACCCGAAGATGCCGGGCGAGCCGAAGCGCGTGCAGCCCAGCAAGGACAAGGACCGTTCCCGCGAGTAGCCCGCGCGGGTCGGCGCGCCTGCCGCGGCCTCAGCCGACCCCGGGCGCTCCGGGCAGGATGCTCGTGAGGTCGTAGCGCACGGGCTCCTCCAGCTGCTCGTACGTGCACGACCCCGGGTCGCGGTCGTCGCGCCAGCGCCGGAACTGCGCGGTGTGCCGGAACCGCGACCCCTCCATGTGGTCGTACGCGACCTCGAGCACCCGCTCGGGCCGCAGCGGCGTGAACGACAGGTCCTTGCCGGAGCTCCACCGGGAGACGGCGCCCGGCATGCGCTCGCCGGCCGGGTTCTCCCAGCCCGACCACGGGTGCTCGTCGGCGGCGGGCGTGCCTGGCTCGACGACGAGCGGGGCCAGCTCGGTCACGAGGGCGGCGCGGCGGGCGGCGGGGAAGGACGCGGCGACGCCCACGAACTGGAGCTGCGCCGCGTCGTCGTACAGGCCGAGGAGCAGGGAGCCGAGGAGCGGCTTCGCGGGCGTCGACGTCTTGTGCAGCCGGTAGCCCGCGAGCACAACGTCGGCCTCGCGCCCGTGCTTGATCTTGAGCATGGTGCGCTTGTTCGGCTGATACGTGCCGTCGAGCGGCTTCGCGACGACCCCGTCGAGCCCGGCCCCCTCGAAGGTCTCGAACCAGTCGCGCGCGACGGCGACGTCCCGGGTGCGCGGGGTCGCGTGCACCCACGGCCCGTCGAGACCGAGCACGTCGAGGGCTTCCTGACGGCGCGCGAGCGGCTGTCCGGTGAGATCCTCGTCGTCGAGCGCCAGGACGTCGAACACGACGAGGCTCGCGGGCGTCTGCTCCGCGAGGAGCCGCACGCGCGACGCGGCGGGATGGATGCGCTGCTGCAGCACCTCGAACTCCAGCCGGCCACCCTGCGCGACGACGATCTCGCCGTCGACCACGCAGCGCGGCGGGAGGGCCTCCCGCACGGCGTCGACGACCTCGGGGAAGTAGCGCTCCATCGGTCGCGCGTTGCGCGAGTCGAGGCGCACCTCGTCCCCGTCGCGGTAGACGATCGTGCGGAACCCGTCCCACTTCGGCTCGTACACGTAGCCGCCTGGCGTCGCGTCGGGCTCCGGGACGTCGGGGACCGACTTCGCGAGCATGGGCAGGACGGGCGGCACGACGGGCAGGTCCATGTGCCGATGCTGCCACCCGCACCGCCCTGCTGCGCGCCGGCCCGCCGTCAGACCGGAAGCTGTGGCGCCTCGGCGGCCTTCGACCCGGTGATGCGGTAGACGTCGAACACGCCGTCGACCTTGCGCACGGCGCTGAGCACCTGCGCGAGATGACCCGGCTCAGCCATCTCGAAGACGAACCGCGACAACGCGACGCGGTCGTTCGACGTCGACACGGTCGCCGAGAGGATGTTCACGTGGTTGTCGGACAGCACCCGCGTGACGTCGGACAGCAGCCGGGCCCGGTCGAGGGCCTCGACCTGGATCTGCACGAGGAACATCGCGTTGCTGCCCGTGGTCCAGGTGACGTCGACGATGCGCTCGGGCTGGTTGCGCAGCCCGACGACGTTGCCGCAGTCCGCCCGGTGCACGCTCACGCCCTGCCCGCGCGTGACGAAGCCGATGATCTCGTCCCCGGGCACCGGCGTGCAGCACTTGGCGAGCTTGACCCAGATGTCGTCGACGCCCTTGACCATGACGCCCGGGTCACCCGTACGGACGCGGCGCGCGGTGTGACCCGGGCGCGCCGTCTCCGCGACGTCCTCGACCGTGCCCTCCTCGCCGCCCATCGCCTGCACGAGCTTCGAGACGACGTTCGCCGCCGACACCTGGCCCTCGCCGATCGCGGCGTACAGCGCCGTGACGTCCGCGAAGCGCAGCTCGTTGGCGAGCGCGACGAGCGACTCGTGCGACAGCAGCCGCTGGATCGGCAGGTTCTGCTTGCGCATCGCCTTCGCGATCGCGTCCTTGCCGTGCTCGACCGCCTCCTCGCGACGCTCCTTGGAGAACCACTGGCGGATCTTGTTGCGTGCGCGGGGGCTCTTGACGAACGCGAGCCAGTCGCGGCTCGGTCCTGCGTTCTCGGACTTCGAGGTGAGGACGTCGACGGCGTCGCCGTTCTCGAGCGTCGAGTCCAGCGGCACGAGGCGGCCGTTCACGCGCGCGCCCATCGTGCGGTGCCCGACCTCGGTGTGCACGGCGTAGGCGAAGTCGACCGGCGTCGATCCCGCGGGCAGGGCCATGACGTCGCCCTTGGGCGTGAAGACGTAGACCTCGGCGCCGCCGATCTCGAAGCGCAGCGACTCGAGGAACTCGGCGGGGTCGGCCGTCTCGCGCTGCCAGTCGACGAGCTGGCGGAGCCAGGTCATGTCGTTGCTCGTGGTGTCGCTCTTGTCCGACTTCGCAGCGGACTTCGCGGTCTCCTTGTACTTCCAGTGCGCCGCGACGCCGTACTCCGCACGCCGGTGCATCTCGTGCGTGCGGATCTGGATCTCCACGGGCTTGCCGCCCGGGCCGATGACCGTCGTGTGCAGCGACTGGTACATGTTGAACTTCGGCATCGCGATGTAGTCCTTGAACCGCCCCGGGACGGGGTTCCACCGTGCGTGCAGCGCACCGAGCGCCGCGTAGCAGTCCCGGACGGTGTCCACGAGGACACGCGTGCCGACCAGGTCGTAGATCTCCGCGAAGTCGTGGCCGCGGACGATCATCTTCTGGTAGATCGAGTAGTAGTGCTTGGGGCGGCCCGTCACCGTCGCCTTGATCTTCGCGCTGCGCAGGTCCGCCGTGACCTGCTCGCGCACGACGGCGAGGTACTCCTCGCGCGCGGGCGCCCGCTCGGCCACCAGGTGCACGATCTCGTCGTACACCTTGGGGTACAGGGCCTGGAACGACAGGTCCTCGAGCTCCCACTTGATGGTGTTCATACCCAGCCGGTGCGCGAGCGGGGCGTAGATCTCGAGCGTCTCGCGCGCCTTGCGCCCGGCCGAGGACGACGACACGTACTTCCAGGTGCGGGCGTTGTGCAGCCGGTCGGCGAGCTTGATGACCAGGACGCGGATGTCGCGCGCCATGGCGACGACCATCTTGCGCACGGTCTCGGCCTGCGCCGCGTCGCCGTAGGTCACCTTGTCGAGCTTCGTGACGCCGTCGACGAGCATCGCGATCTCGTCGCCGTACTCGTCGCGCAGCTGGTCGAGCGAGTACTCCGTGTCCTCGACCGTGTCGTGCAGGAGCGCCGCCGCGAGGGTCGACCCGTCGAAGCCGAGCTCCGCCAGGATCGTCGCGACCGCGACCGGGTGCGTGATGTAGGGGTCACCGCTCTTGCGGAGCTGGCCCCGGTGGGCGCGCTCCGCCGTCGCGTACGCGCGCTCGAGCGCGGAGAGGTCGGTCCGCGGGTGGTTCGTCCGCACCGCCTGGAGCACGGGCTCGAGCGCAGGACTCCCGGCGTTGGGCCGCGCGCCGAACCGGACCAGGCGGGAACGCACGCCCCGGCCCCCCGAGCCGCCCTGGCCGCCGGCGGGCTGCCCGCCCGGCGCCTGGTTCCCGGGCGCGCGCGACGTCCGCGTGTTCTCGCTCATGCGCGCCTCCTCCCGAGTGCCGCCGACCGTCGTCGACCACCGGACGACGAGCCGACCGGAGAGGCAATCCTACGACCCGACGTGCACCAGCGTGGTCACGTCGCGGCCGACGAGCCGTGCGCGGCCGCCGAGGCCGTCGAGCTCCATGAGGAACGCCAGCCCCACGACGACACCGCCGCCCCGCTCGACGAGCTCGGCACCGGCCGCCGCCGTGCCGCCGGTCGCGAGCACGTCGTCCACCACGAGAACGCGCGCACCGGGGGGCAGTGTTCCCGTCCGCAGCTCGATGGTCGCCGTGCCGTACTCGAGCTCGTAGGTCACCGCGTCGGTCGGCGGCGGCAGCTTGCCCGCCTTGCGCAGCGGCACGAACCCGACGCCCAGGTGGGTCGCGAGCGGCGCTCCGAGAAGAAAGCCCCGCGCTTCCATGCCGGCGACCAGGTCCACCCCGCCCGTGGCGCGCGCGACCTCGGCGAGTGCGTCGACGACGTGGCGGAAGGCGTCGCCGTCCGCGAGCAGAGGCGTGATGTCACGGAAGGTGATGCCCGGCCCGGGATAGTCGGGCACGGCCCGGACGAGCTCGAGCACCCGGGCAGCACGCTCGGTGCCGAGAGCGGCGAGGCCGACCGCACGCAGGCCGTCGACCTCGCCGCCCGGGACGCCGTGAGGATCGCCCGTCACGGACGACGGCGGCGCGGCTGCGCCTTGTTGCCCAGGTGCGCGCCGGGCTGCAGCTGGCGGTGGCCCGCCGCCACACCCGCCGCGGCGAGCTGGGCGTCGTCCGCCGCATCGTCCCCGTCCGCCGTGGCCGCGGCGAGACGCTCGGCACGCAGCGCCTCGACCTTGCGCGTGTGCTCGGCGATCGCCGGCTCCTTCTCGCGCAGCCACACCTCGAGGGGCGTGGCGAGGTAGATCGACGACGCCGTACCGACCGCGATGCCCACGAACAGCGACAGCGAGATGTCCCGCAGCGTCCCCGCGCCGAGCGCGAACGCGCCGATGAAGAGGATGCCTGCCACCGGCAGGAGCGCGACGACGCCCGTGTTGATCGAGCGGACGAACGTCTGGTTGACACCGAGGTTCGCGCGCTCCGCATAGGTGCTGCGCGTCTGGTCGAGCACCCCCGCGGTGTTCTCCCGCACCTTGTCGAACACCACGACCTTGTCGTACAGCGAGTACCCGAGGATCGTGAGGAAGCCGATGATCGTCCCCGGCGTGACCTCCCAGCCCACCGCGGCATAGACGCCGGCCGAGATCAGCAGGTCGGCCAGCAGCGCGATGATGGCCGCGAGCGACATGCGCCAGGCGCGGAAGTAGATCGCCATGAACACGGCGACGAGGGCGATGAACACGACGACGCCCCACAGGGCGCGCGACGAGACGTCGCTGCCCCACGTCGGTCCGACGAAGTTGCTGGTGACGTCGGCGACGTCGACGCCGTAGGCGTCGGCGAGCGCGGCGGCAACCTGGTCGACCTGGTTCTCGTCCTCCAGCTCGGCGGTCTGCACCCGCAGGGCGTTCTCCCCGACGCTCGAGACGCGCGGCTCGCTCTCGGGAGCGACGGAGTGGACGGCCTCGACCGCGAGCTCCTGCTGCTTCGTGGTCACACCGGAGACGGTGAACTCCGAGCCGCCGCGGAAGTCGATGCCGAGGTTGAGGCCCTGGATCAGGAGCACGGCGACCGACAGCAGGCTGAGGATCCCCGCCACGGTGAACCAGCGCTTCCGACGCTGGACGATCGGGTACGACCTGCGCCCCGTGTAGAGGTCGTTGCCCCACTGGGCAAAGCTACGGCCGGCCATCAGCGGTTCTCCTCGTTCTCGCCAGGGGACGCAGGGCGTCCGTCGGCGGGCGGCTCAGGCTCATCGGACACGTCGGGGGCCGTCGCCTGGTCGGCGGCACGGCGCTCGGCGGCGCGGCGCTCGGCGATGGTCAGGCGACGTCCGTCATCCGTCGTCACCGGCGGTCTGGCCCTGGAACCGGCGAGCACCAGCTCGTCCTCGCTCGGCGACGACGTCGCCGGGACCGGCTCGTCGACGGGGGCCTCCTGGGTGTCGCGCGACGCGCTCGTCCTCCCCGCGACCACGCGCCCCGCGCCGACGTAGCGCGGACCCCTGGTCTGAAGCCGGTCCGGCGACAGGCCGGACCACCTGTGGCCGTCGCGGAAGAACGGCACGCGCGCCAGGAGCTCCATCACCGGGTGCGTGAACCAGAAGACGACGGCGACGTCGATGATCGTCGTCAGACCGAGCGTCACGGCGAAGCCCTGGACGCCACCGACGGCCAGGAAGTACAGCACGATCGCGGAGAGCAGGTTCACGGCCTTGGCCGCGAGGATCGTGCGCCGGGCGCGCAGCCAGCCCTTGGCGACCGCCTGCTGCAGCGTGCGGCCGTCACGGAGCTCGTCCCTGATGCGTTCGAAGTACACGATGAACGAGTCAGCCGTGAATCCGATCGCCACGATGAGGCCGGCGACGCCCGCGAGGGACAGCCGGTACCCGATCCCCCACGAGAGGAGGACGATCGCGACGTACGTGATGACGCCGGCGACCACGAGCGAGGCGATCGTGAGGAGTCCGAGCGTCCGGTACTGGAAGAGCGAGTAGACGAAGACCAGCAGGAGGCCGATGACGCCGGCGATGAGCCCCTTCTGGAGCTGCTCGCTGCCGAGGGTCGCGGAGATCTGCTCCTGGCTCTGCACCTCGAACGTCAGGGGCAGCGCGCCGAAGTTGAGCTGGTTGGCGAGGGTCGCCGCGCTCTCGCGGTCGAAGGTGCCCGAGATCTCGGCCTTGCCGTCGGGGATGACGACCTGCGACACGGGCGCGGAGATGACGAGCCCGTCGAGCACCATCGCGAACTGGTTCTGCGGGGCCGGCAGCGACGTGAGGCGCGTCGTGACCTCGCGGAACTTCGCCGTGCCCTCGGAGTCGAACTCGATGTTGACGACCCACACGTTCGTCACGGCACCGCTCGGCGTCGACCGCAGGCCGGAGTTCGCGTTCGAGATGTCCGTGCCCTCGATCTCGACGGGGCCGAGGATGTACTTGGCCGTGCCGTCGTCCGCGCACGAGACGAAGGCGGCGTCCGTGGGCCCGCTGTCGCCGCCGACCTGGTTCTCCGGCAGCGTGCAGTCGAGCGCGTCGAACTGCGCCTGCAGCTCCGGCGTGATCTGCGTCAGGTCGCTCGGGTTCTCCGGGCGGGTGGTCGCCTCGTCCTCGGTGCCCGTCGTCGCGTCGTCGGCCGGGGCCTCGGTCGCGGTGTCCGTGCCCTCGGCGGCCGGCTCCGTCTCCGTCTCCGTCGTGGCGTCCGCCGACTCGGTGGCCGCCGGAGCGTCCTCGGCCGCCGGGTCCTCCGCGGCGCCGTCCTCGGTCGCCGCCCCGTCCTCGGTGGCGGTGGCGGTCGGGGCCCCCACGGTGAGCACCGGTCGGAACCGCATCTGCGCGGAGGTGCTGACGAGGTCGATCGTCTCCTGCGACGGCTGGCCCGGGATGCCGACGACGATGTTGCTGCTTCCCTGGCTCGTGATCTCGGCCTCGGCGACACCGGAGGAGTCGATGCGCTGGCGGATGACGTTGATCGCCTGGTTGATCGTCTCGGGCGTGACCTCGGAGTCGTCCTCCGTCACGGGCTTCAGGACGATCTGCGTCCCGCCCTCGAGGTCGAGGGCGAGAGCGGGGGCGAACGAGGCGCCGTCGGGGTTGTCCGTGGAGCGTCCGTCGAGCTGGGTTCCTGCCACGAGCGCACCGAACGGGACGACGATGAACAGGATCAGGAACAGGACGATCGTCCGGACGGGCCTGGAACGGCGCGTGCTGGAGTTGGCCAACTGTCTGTCTTTCTCGTGCGGTCGACCGAGGGCCGACCAGGTCAGGCGCCGGTCGCTCGACGCGACCGGCGCACGGTCACTTGCTCTCGGTGCCGTCGTCGCGGCGGTCGCGCTCCGGTCGCTCGTCGGTGAGGCCGGACAGGTCGTCGGGGACGACGAGGTCGTCGTCCTTCGACGAACCGGCCGAGGCGGTCGCGGGGGTGCCGTAGTCCGAGTCGGACGCCTCCTCGAGCTCCGAGGCCTCCTCCTCGGCCTCGACCGGCGGCTCGATGAGCTTGGCGATCGCGGCGCGCAGCCAGCGCGACTGGTTGCCCGGCGTGGACTCGATGACGATCACGTCGGCCTCCTCGTCGACCTCGACGATGGTGCCGAACATGCCGGAGCCCGTCATCACCTCCTGCCCGGGGGCAAGGTTCGCCCGGAAGTTCTGGGCCTCGCGCTGCTGCTTGCGGGTGCGGCTGGTCATGAGGAACATCGCACCCGCCGCGAGGGCGAGGATGAGGATGAAGCTGATATCCATGACGGGGTCTCACGTGTCCTGTTCTGTGCGGGATCTGCGCGCAGTCTAGGCGTGCGCGCACGGTTCACCAACGAGCCGTCTCGCCGCGGAGTTCCGCCCGCTCGGGATCCCGACCATCCTAGTGCCTCCCCGGGCGGCCTGTGACGGCGGTCACCAGCAGGGCGCGGTCCCGCACGTGGACCAGCGGCCAGGGACCCGCCCGGGGACGTCAGGCGTCGAACAGCGTGCCGCCCTCACGGGGCGGGGTGAGGCCGAGGTGCGTCCACGCCGCCGGGGTGGCGACCCGTCCTCGGGGCGTCCGGCCGATGAGCCCCTCGCGCACCAGGTAGGGCTCCGCGACGGTCTCCACCGTCTCCGGCTCCTCGCCGACCGTCACCGCGAGGGTGGTGAGCCCGACCGGCCCGCCGCCGAAGCGGGTGCACAGCGCCGTGAGGACGGCGCGGTCGAGCCGGTCGAGGCCGATCGGGTCCACCTCGTACACCTCGAGGGCGGCACGGGCGGCCCGCAGGTCCATCACCCCGTCCCCGCGCACCTGCGCCCAGTCGCGCACACGGCGCAGGAGCCGGTTCGCGATGCGCGGGGTGCCGCGCGAGCGTCCGGCGATCTCCTGCGCCGCGTCGGCGTCGAGCGAGACGCCGAGGAGACCGGCGGACCGTGCGAGGACCCGCTCGAGCTCCTCGCTCGAGTAGAAGTCGAGGTGGCCGGTGAACCCGAAGCGGTCGCGCAGCGGAGCGGGCAGCAGGCCTGCGCGCGTGGTCGCGCCGACCGCCGTGAAGGGCGGCAGGCTCAGCGGGATCGCGCTCGCTCCCGCGCCCTTGCCGACGATGACGTCGACGCGGAAGTCCTCCATCGCCATGTAGAGGAGCTCCTCGGCGGGCCGCGCCAACCGGTGGATCTCGTCGATGAAGAGCACCTCGCCCTCCTCGAGCGAGGAGAGCACGGCCGCGAGGTCTCCGGCGTGCTGGATCGCCGGACCGGACGTGACGCGCAGCGACGCGCCGAGCTCCGCCGCGATGATCATCGCCAGCGTGGTCTTGCCCAGGCCGGGCGGGCCGGAGAGCAGGACGTGGTCGGGCGAGCTGCCCCGGGCGAGCGCCGCCTGCAGCACGAGCGAGAGCTGGTCGCGCACGACGGACTGCCCCACGAACTCCTCGAGCCGCCTCGGCCGCAGCGCCGCCTCGGCCGCGCGCTCCAGGTCGTCCGCGCCCGCGGCGACGATGCGCTCGGACGAGAACGACCCGCCGTCGTCGCTCTCGTAGTCGGCGCCGCCGGCGCCCACCCGGTCGAAGTTCGCCACGGTCAGCCCCGAGGTCCGCCGAGGACGCGCAGGGCGGCGCGCAGCGCCCCCGCCACGTCGGTGGCCTCGACGACGTCGACCCCGGCCTCGGCCAGCACCGTCGACACCGCGTCGTCCGCCGCCTTGAGGTTCCAGCCCAGCCCGACGAGCGCCTCGACCACCTGGTCCCGACGGTCGTCGGCGGCGCGCTCCGCGGCCGGACCGGCCGCGGCACCCGGCGCGTCGGTGCCGGTGGGCGGCCCGAGCTTGTCGCCGAGCTCGAGCGCGATGCGCTGCGCACCCTTGTTCCCGATGCCCGGGACGCGCACGAGCGCCGCGATGTCCGCGCCCGCCACCGCGCGCCGCAGCGCGTCGGGCGTGTGCACCGCGAGCATCGCGAGCGCGAGCCTCGGACCCACCCCGCTCACCGTCTGGACGGTCTCGAAGACCGACCGCTCGTCGTCGTCGGCGAACCCGAAGAGCGTGAAGGAGTCCTCCCGGACGACGAGGCTCGTCGCGAGGCGCGCGGACTCACCGACCCGCAGGGCCGAGAGCGTCGCCGGCGTCGCGTGGACGAGATATCCGACTCCCCCGACCTCGAGCACCGCGCGGTCGAGCTGGACGTTCGCCACGACACCCGCGAGCGACGCGATCACCGGTGCTCCTCTCGGTCCGGCTCGACGAGCCGGGGATTCAGTTCAGGGTCTGGCCGGGGCGGGGACGTCGAACACCCGTACGACCGGCGCCACTCTAGCAAGACGCACCCACGTGCCGGCACAGCGACACGGAACACCCGAATGACGCCGAGATAGCGACGTCCCGCGCGCGACGACGCTCCGGACCGTCGCAGGCCGCTACCTCGGCGGGACGTCGCTATCTCGGGGTCCGGGGCTTCGTCCGGGACGCGCGCTCGGCCGCGGCCCACGCGCGCTGCGCCGAGGTCAGCTCGTGCCGCTCCCCGCCCTGCAGCGCCCCGGCGGGCCGCCACAGGTGGCAGATCGCGAGGGCGAGAGCGTCCGCGGCGTCCGCCGGCCTGGGCAGCTCGGCGAGCCCGAGGATCCCGGCGACCATGCGCTGCACCTGCTCCTTGCCCGCACGCCCGCTGCCGGTCACGGCCGCCTTGACCTCGGACGGTGTGTGCAGCGCCACGGGGACGCCCCGGCGTGCGGCGGCAAGCATCGCGAGCCCCGCCACCTGCGCGGTACCCATGACCGTCCCGACGTTGTGCTGCGCGAACACGCGCTCCACCGCCACGACGTCGGGCACGTGCTCGTCGAGCCACGCGTCCAGCCGGTCCGCGATCCGCAGCAGCCGCAGGTCGACGCTGAGCTCGGGGTCCGAGCGCAGCACGCCGACGGCGACCATCTCGGCCCGGCGCCCGGGCCGGGAGTCCACCACCCCGACCCCGCACCGGGTCAGCCCAGGGTCCACTCCGAGAACGCGCACTCCCCGACCCTTTCACGTGGACGACAGGGACCCGTCGCGCCACGCGGACCGGCGACGGACCTGCCAGCGGGGCGGCCGGGAGGTCGGTGCGCGGTCGTGGACGGGCCTGGCGGGAGCGCCGCGAGGAACGAGCGGCGCGGATGGTAGACCGCGCACCGACCTCCCGGCCGGCCCGCGTCCCGACCAGCGGGGAGCGAGCCCCGCGAATCAGTCGTCGTTCTCGAGCTCCGCCATGACCTCGTCCGACGCCGCGAAGTTCGCGTAGACGTTCTGCACGTCGTCACTGTCCTCGAGCGCGTCGATGAGGCGCAGGATCTTGCGCGCGCCGTCGGCGTCGACCTCGACCTCCATGGACGGGTGCCAGATCGAGTCGGCGGAGTCGTACTCGATGCCGGCCTCCTGGATCGCGGTGCGCACGGCGACGAGGTCGGTGGCCTCGCACAGCACCTCGATGACGTCGCCCTCGTCGCTGACGTCCTCGGCGCCCGCGTCCAGGGCGGCGAGCATGACGTCGTCCTCGGTCACGCCGCCGCTCTTGGGCACGACGACGAGGCCCTTGCGGGAGAACAGGTAGGAGACAGAGCCGGGGTCGGCGAGGTTGCCGCCGTTGCGGCTGAAGGCGAGGCGCACCTCGGAGGCCGCGCGGTTCTTGTTGTCGGTGAGGCACTCGACGAGGACGGCGATGCCGTTGGTGCCGTAGCCCTCGTACATGATCGTCTGGTAGTCGACGGCGTCGGCGCCCTCGCCCGACCCGCGCTTGACGGCGCGGTCGATGTTGTCGTTGGGGACCGACGACTTCTTGGCCTTCTGGACGGCGTCGAACAGCGTCGGGTTGCCCGCGAGGTCTCCGCCGCCGGTGCGCGCGGCGACCTCGATGTTCTTGATGAGCTTCGCGAAGAGCTTGCCGCGCTTGGCGTCGATGGCCGCCTTCTTGTGCTTGGTCGTGGCCCACTTGGAGTGCCCTGACATGCGTTCCTACCCCTTCGCGATTCTGACGAACAGCTCGTGCACGCGCGCGTCCCCGGAGATCTCCGGGTGGAACGAGGTGGCGAGCAGCGATCCCTGCTGGACTGCGACGATCCTACCGGCGGCGGCCACGGGGATGCCGGGCGCCTCGTGCTCGGGGATGCGGGCGAGCACCTCGACGCCCGGCCCGACCTCCTCGACCCACGGGGCGCGGATGAAGACGGCGTGCACCGGCGCCGCCGGAACACCGGCGAACGCGAGGTCGGTCTCGAACGAGTCGACCTGACGTCCGAACGCGTTCCGCCGCACGGTGACGTCGAGCCCGCCGATCGTGCGCTGGTCGGCGGTGCCGCCGAGGATCCGGTCGGCGAGCAGGATCATGCCCGCGCACGACCCGTAGACCGGCAGGCCTTCGGCGATGCGCGCGCGCAGCGGTTCGTCGAGCTCGAAGATCCGCAGGAGCTTGTCGATGGTCGTCGACTCGCCGCCGGGGAGCACGAGCCCGTCGACCGCGGCGAGCTCCTCGGGCCGCCGCACGCCGACGGTGCGGGCGCCCGCGTGCTCGAGCGCGGCGCGGTGCTCGCGCACGTCGCCCTGGAGGGCGAGGACACCGATCGTGATGGTCACGAGGGGTGATGATACGTCGGCGCGCCTTGCTAGCCTCGCCGTCGTGACCTACCCGCCCGGCCCCGGACCGTCCGCGCCGTACCCCGGCCCGTCGACCTCGTACCCCGGGGTTGCGCCACGTCCCCCGCGCAGCACGCGCGGCGCGACGGTACTCGTCGTCGTCGGTGCCGTCCTGCTCGCGGTCGCGCTCGTCGCGGGGGTCCTGGGCGTGACGACCTTCCTGCGCGCCCTCCCGACCGGTGTGGTCGACGGCGCGGGTGAACCCGGTTCGGCGGCCCTCGCCTCCGGTGACGTCCCCGGCACGGCCGAGCTCGAGCTCGTCGGGGGCGAGCCGTACAGCGTGTGGGCGGTGGTGCCCGCCGACGGCGAGGGGTTCGACGTCGACGACGTCACCGTCACGTGCCCGGATGGCGACGCGGCCGTGCGGTTCCCCTCGGTCTCGGGCAGCTCCGGCGCGGGGTCGCGCTCGGCGAGCACGGTGGCCGAGGTGACGGTCCCGTCGACGCAGACCTGCACGGTCGCCGTCGCGCAGGGCACGGCGTCCGCCGGGACGACGTTCGTCGTCACCGAGGGCTGGCGGTTCGGCGAGTTCTTCGCGACCGTCGGCGGCACGATCCTGCTGTGGTTCGTCGCGATCGGCGGTGGCCTGGTCGGCGCGGGCCTGCTGATCGGCGGGATCGTCTGGCGCGTCGTGGCACGCCGCGGCTGACCCTGGCCGGCTGCCTCGGTGGCGCGTAACGGCCCCAGGACCGGCCTCAGTGCTCGCGCGCGAGCCCGAGGTGCCGGGTCACACCGTCCCAGCCCCGCAGCAGCGGCCGCACGAGGTCGACGAGCCCCTCGGGGAAGACCTCGATCTCGACGCGCGCGAGATCGTCGAGGTCCCACCACCGCATCTCGTCGACGACGTCGAGCTCGACGTCCGTCCACCCGTCGCGGCTGAGCTCCTCGCCCGCGAGGACGGCTCCGCGCAGCCGCGCGAGGTAGATGACCTCGTCCTGGCGGCAGTGCTGGCGGTAGAAGTCGAAGACCGCGCTGCGCGTGTAGACCGGGCCGACGAGAGCCGTGGGCTCGAGCGCGATCCCGGTCTCCTCGCGGACCTCGCGCAGGGCCGCCGCGGCGTCGTCCTCGCCCTCGTCGATGCCACCGCCCACGGTGAACCACCAGGACCGCTCGGGCTGGTCGACGTCGTGCCCTCGGACGAGGAGCACGCGGTCGGCGTCGTCGAGGAGGACGACGCGCGCGCCGCGCCGGAAGTAGAGGCCGTCGTCTCCGAGCACCCAGTCGGGGCCCAGGGACGAGGGTGCGTCCGTCCGGTCCGTCACCGCGTCGCCTCGTGGTTCGTGCCTGCATCGACGGAATCGACGGCATCGACCAGGTTCTCGGGGAGCGTGACTCCGACGGCGTCGGCGTCGTACGCGTCGCGGCGCGCCTGGACGTCGTCCATGTTCTCCTGCGCCCAGAGCCGTACCTGTCGCACGGTCCGGTGCAGCGAGAGGCCCAGGTCCGTGAGCGCGTACTCGACGGTGACGGGGACGGTGGGCGTGACCTCGCGGGTGACGAGGCCGTCACGCTCCAGGGAGCGCAGCGTCTGCGTGAGCATCTTCTGGCTCACTCCGGCGATGAGGCGGGAGAGCTCCGAGTATCGACGAGCGGCAGGCGCACCGTCGCCGTCGGCGCTGTCTCCCCCGAGCGCGCACAGCACCAGGACGACCCACTTGTCGGAGAGCCGGTCGAGGAGCTGACGGCTCGGGCACACCGCCAGGAAGGCGTTGTACCTGTTCCTGGCCTGGTCGCGCTTCTCCGCCGCGCTGGCTGTCGTCATCAAGACCCCTTCGAGTCGGTATGTAACGCACTCTGAGGTGTGTACTTCCCCACGTAGAGCAACTCTCCGAGAGTAGGGCGAGCGGCGGCCGAGGAGCCACCGCTGACCCTCGACGAAGGAATGCGATCGATGATCACGACCTCTCTGCTTCCTGGCGGAACCTGGGACCTCGGCGACCGCACGGTGACCCGGTTCGGGTACGGGGCCATGCAACTCGCCGGACCCTGGGTGATGGGCCCGCCTGCCGACCACCAGGGCGCCGTCGCCGTTCTCCGCGAAGCGGTCGAACAGGGCGTCACGCACATCGACACCAGCGACGCCTACGGCCCGCGGGTGACGAACCGGCTGATCCGTGAGGCGCTGCACCCGTACCCGGAGTCGCTGCTCGTCGCGACGAAGGTCGGCGCGACGCGGGACGCCGAGGGCGGCTGGCCCACCGCCCGTGATCCCGAGTCGCTGCGCCAGCAGGTGCACCAGAACCTCGAGTCCCTCGACGTGGACGCTCTGGACCTGGTGTACCTGCGTATGGGTGACGCGAACGGACCCCGACCGGGCTCGGTCTCCGAGGCCTTCACGACCCTCGCCGACCTCCAGCAGCAGGGCTTGATCAGGCACCTGGGCGTCAGCAACGTGACCGCCGACCAGGTCGCCGAGGCGCGGAGGATCGCCCCGGTCGTCGGCGTGCAGAACATGTACAACCTCGCCCGTCGCGACGACGACGCACTCGTCGACCGGCTCGCCGCGGACGGCATCGCCTACGTCCCGTTCTTCCCGCTCGGAGGCTTCACGCCGCTGCAGGCGGATGCGCTGTCGTCGGTGGCGGAGCGCCTCGACGCGACGCCGATGTCGGTCGCGCTCGCCTGGCTGCTGCAGCGCTCCGAGAACATCCTGCTGATCCCGGGCACGTCCCAGGTGGCGCACCTGCGCGAGAACATCGCGGGAGCGGCGCTCCGCCTGTCCGACGGAGACGTCGCCGATCTGGACGGCATCGGTTCGTGACGATGTCACGCCGGTCCGCCTGATCGACCCGGAACGACCGGGCCCACGCCGCCGGACCTCGGCGGCGTGGGCCCGGATCGCCTCGTGTTCCAGCGACTACCAGCCGCGCTCGGCGAGCCGGTGCGGGACGGGGATGTCGTCGACGTTGATGCCGACCATGGCCTCGCCGAGGCCGCGCGAGACCTTGGCGATCACGTCGGGGTCGTCGTAGAACGTCGTCGCCTTGACGATCGCGGCGGCGCGCTCGGCCGGGTTGCCCGACTTGAAGATGCCCGAGCCGACGAACACGCCCTCGGCGCCGAGCTGCATCATCATCGCCGCGTCGGCGGGCGTGGCGATGCCGCCCGCGGTGAACGTCACGACGGGCAGCTTGCCGGTCGCCGCGACCTCCTTGACGAGCTCGTACGGCGCCTGGAGCTCCTTGGCGGCGACGAACAGCTCGTCCTCCGGCAGCGACGTGAGCCGGCGGATCTCGCCGCGGATCGTGCGCATGTGCGTCGTCGCGTTCGACACGTCGCCGGTGCCCGCCTCGCCCTTGGAGCGGATCATCGCCGCGCCCTCGGTGATGCGGCGCAGCGCCTCACCGAGGTTGGTCGCGCCGCACACGAAGGGCACGGTGAACTGCCACTTGTCGATGTGGTTGGCGTAGTCGGCGGGCGTGAGCACCTCGGACTCGTCGACGTAGTCGACGCCGAGCGACTGGAGCACCTGCGCCTCGACGAAGTGTCCGATGCGTGCCTTGGCCATGACGGGGATCGAGACTGCCGCGATGATGCCGTCGATCATGTCGGGGTCGGACATGCGCGAGACGCCGCCCTGCGCACGGATGTCGGCAGGCACGCGCTCGAGCGCCATGACGGCGACGGCGCCGGCGTCCTCGGCGATCTTCGCCTGGTCGGGCGTGACGACGTCCATGATGACGCCGCCCTTGAGCATCTCGGCCATGCCGCGCTTGACCTTCGCGGTGCCGACGGAGGCCACGGCAGCGGCCCCCTCCGCGGCACCCGGGGCGCTCTCGACAGGGACGTTCTGGTCGGACACGTTGGTCACCGGTACCTCACACCTTCAGGGTCAGGGGTGCGCCGCGCTCGTCGCGCGGGCGCCGTCGAACAGGCTCGACGGCACATGCTCGCACGCCGTTGCCATCCTATCGCCGCGCCGTCCACCGGCCGCCGCCGCGTCGTCGTCGGGCCCGGACCTCAGGCCCGGCTCGCCGGCTCCGCGGGACGCGAGAGCGTGGCGGGCCACGCGTCGTCGAGCTCGACCGTGGCGGGCATGGGGGCATGGCCGGCGAGGTGGAAGAGCCGGACCCACCACTTGCTCCGCACGCGTTGCGCCTGGGCGACGGCCTCGTTGTGGAACCGGCGTGCGAGCTGCGCCCGGTACCACGCGGCGGAGAGCGACCCGAGCAGCTCGTCACCGGACGGCTCGTCCTGCGACTGCGTGGCGACCTCGGCAGCGCCGGGCTCGTCGGGATCCTCGAGAGCGGAGCGCAGCGTCGCGGACAGGTCGCTCTCGGCCAGCGCGCGCGACTCGGCCATGCCGCCGAGCAGCCGACGCGGAGGCGGCCCGCCGTCGCCGACCATGCCGGGCACGGTCGCGGCGAGCCGGCGCGCGTCGGCGTCGTCGTCGAGCACGGCGTGCGCCGCCTCCACCACGAGGAGCGCCGAGGCGGGGTCGAGCTCGCCCGAGGCGGCGAGGTCGACCGCGGCCGACGCGCGGCGCACGAGCTGCGCGTCGAGAGCCAGTCGCGACGCCATGACCTTGCGGTGCAGGCGGTCGAGCCGCGACGCGGCGACCCAGAGGAGCCACCCGACGAGCACGGCGAGGACGAGGACGAGGACGGTGATCTCGGACCAGCTCATGGTCGTCCCGCCTCCTCCGGCTCGGTGCGTGCGCGCCCGATCAGCCAGCCCCCGCGGTGCGACCGCGGATCTTCGTGGACCGGGATCACGGCTTCCGAGGCCGCGAGCACCATGTCGTACACCGCGTGCACCTGGTCCGTCACGGTGGACCAGTCGAACCGGCGGACGAACTCGCGCGCGCGGGCGCGGTAGACGTCGCGGCGGGCGGGGTCCGCGAGCACGTCGAGCACGGTCGTCGCGAGCGCGTCGCCGTCCCCGACCGCGAACAGCGCGCCCGCCGCGCCGTCGTCGAGCACGCGGCGGAACGCCCCGATGTTGCTCGCGACGACGCACGCCCCTGCGCTCATGGCCTCGACGAGGACGATGCCGAAGCTCTCGCCGCCCGTCTGGGGTGCGATGTAGAGGTCCACGGACGCGAGCAGGCTCGCCTTGTCCTCGTCGCTCACGCCGCCGAGGAACTCGACCGACGCCGCGAGCGGCCCGAGGGCCTCGATCGCCGCGTCGCGGCCGTCGTCGCCACGACCGGCGACGAGGAAGCGCGCGCCGGGCACCTGCGCGAGGATCCTGGGGATCGCCGCGGTGAGGACCGGGAGACCCTTGCGCGGCTCGTCGAGGCGTCCGAGGAACGCGATCGTCGGGGCGTCGGGCGTCCCCTGCCAGCGGGCGGTCGGCGCCGCGGACGCGAACGCGTCGACGTAGACGCCGTTGGGGATCACGACGGCGTCGCCCCCCAGGTGGTCCACGAGGGTCCGCCGGGCGTCCTCGGACACCGCGATGCGCGCGTCGATCTTCTCGAGACCCTGGCGGACGAGGGGGTAGGCGATCTGGAGCGCACGCGAGCGCACGAGCGACGTGTGGAACGTCGCGACGATCGGTCCCTGGGCGATCCACAGCGCGACCATGCTCAGCGAGGGGTTCACGGGCTCGTGGATGTGCAGGACGTCGAACCGTCCCGCCTCGAGCCACCGGCGGACGCGGCCCGCCGTCCGGGGTCCGAAGGTCACGCGCGCGACCGAGCCGTTGTAGCGGACGGGGATCGCGCCGCCGACCCGGGTGAGGTAGTCCGGGACGGGGGTGTCGTCGTCGGCGGGCGCGAGGACCGAGACCTCGTGGCCCTGGGCGATGAGCGCCTCGGCGAGGTCGCGCACGTGGAACTGGACGCCCCCTGGCGCGTCGAACGAGTACGGGCAGACGATCCCGACGCGCAGGCTCATGCGGTCCGCTCCGCGTCGTGGGCGTCGGCGGTCGGGGCCGACGGGGCGTCCTGGTCGCCCGCTACGGCTCGGGTGCGGGCGTAGCGGTCCGGGTCGAGGTCGTCGACGAACACCTTCTGGAGCATGTGCCAGTCCTCGGGGTGCTCGCGCAGGGCGACGCTCAGCGCGTCGACCCAGGCCTGCGTCGCGGCGGCCACGCGCTGGGCGCGCGGGACGTCCTGCGGGATCTCGACGCGCGGGAAGAAGTGGATGACGATCCCCCAGGGGGTGCCGGCGGCGCGCCGTCGGGCGCCGCGCAGGCGCTCGTAGTGGATGCCGGTGGGGATCAGCGGCGTCCCGGTGCTCACGGCGAGCGCCGCCGGCCCGGCGGCGACGCGCGCGCGGTGGCCGAAGAGGTCGACCTCGATCCCGCGCGCGGTGAGGTCGCGGTCGGCGAGGAGCGGGATGATCTTGCCCGGGCGGCCCGCACCGCGCACGAGCTCGCGGAAGACGTCGCCGTCCCCCAGCGCGAGGATCTCGAGCCCGAGGGAGTTGCGGAAGGCGAGGAACTCCTCGAACAGCTCGTCCGGCTTCAGCCGCTCGGCGACCGTGAGGACCGGCGCGATGTTCGGCGAGGCGTACGCTCCGGCGAGGTCCCAGTTGCCCTGGTGCGACAGCGCCATGACCGGGCTGCGGTCGCCGTCGAGGTGCACGGTGAGGTTCTCGTACCCGACGAGGCGGACGCGGGCCTTCACCTGCTCGGGCGTCCACGCGGGCAGGGTGAACGCCTCGCGGTAGTAGCGCATGTACGAGCGCATCCCCGCCCGCGACAGGCGACGCAGCGCGCGCGTCGACAGGCCGGGCCGCACGCGCGCGAGGTTGCGCTCGAGCTGACGCACACCACCGCCGTGCAGGAGCCACGTCACGTCCGCCACCGCGGTGAACAGCCCGCGCAGGAGCGGGTCGGGAACCTTGCGCGCGTTGCGCCAGGCGAACGTGAACGCCATGCCGGCGTCGAGTGCCATCAGCGACCTTCCTCCGTCTCGTCCGTCCGGGGCGTGGTCGCCGGTGTCGCGCCCGCGAGCGCGAGCGTCTGCCGCCGGACCGTCGCGACGCGCTGCACGATCGTCACCGCGCTCGCGAGGGCGAGCAGCCCGAGCACGACGACGAGCACGACCGGAGGGAGGCCGAGGCCGACGAGCCCCGCCGCGACGAGCGCCGCGACGAGCCGGTCCGCGCGCTCGGCGATGCCGACCTGCGCCGTCATGCCGACGCTCTCGGCCCGGGCGCGCGCGTAGGGCACGACCGCGCCGAGCGCGAGGCACGCGAGCCCGACGACGGTCCCCCACGCCGCGAGGTCGGGCGTGAGCCGCGGGTCGTCGCCGCGCACGAACCACAGGACGAGCCCGATGAACACGGCGGCGTCCGCGAGCCGGTCGAGCGTCGAGTCGAGGAACGCGCCCCACGGCCCGGACCGTCCCGCGCGACGGGCCATGACGCCGTCGAGCACGTCGGAGAACGCGAACACCATGACGACCATGACCCCCGCGAAGAGGTGGCCGGTCGGGAAGAGCCACAGCGCGCCGGCGACGACGCCGAGCGTCCCGACGACGGTCACGGCGTCTGGGCTCACGCCGAGACGCAGCAGGAGGGCGGCGAGAGGTGTGAAGAGGCGCGTGGTCAGCGCGCGCAGGCGGCCGAACATCAGGCGTCCCCTCCCGTCGGTGTGCCGTCGGACGGGTCGTGCCCCGCCACCGGCCAGGCCGCCGCGAGCTTCGCCCGCGTGTCCGCGAGCAGCTCGGGCACCGCCTTGGTGTGCGCGACGACCGGCAGGAAGTTCGCGTCGCCGGTCCACCGCGGCACGACGTGCTGGTGCAGGTGCGCGGCGATGCCCGCGCCCGCGACCGCGCCCTGGTTCATGCCGAGGTTGAACCCGTCCGGGCTTGACACCCCGCGGACGACGCGCATCGCTGTCTGCGTCAGGCGGGCGACCTCGATCGTCTCCGCCTCGGTGAGCTCCGTGTAGTCGGAGACGTGGCGGTACGGCACGACCATGAGGTGGCCCGGGTTGTACGGGTAGAGGTTGAGCACGACGTAGGCCGCCGCCCCGCGCGCGACGATCAGCCCGTCCTCGTCGGAGCGGTCGGGGATGCGGCAGAACGGGCACTGGCCGCGCGAGTCGTCGGCGGGCTTGTCCTGTCCCCCGATGTACACCATCCGGTGCGGGGTCCACAGGCGGTCCAGGCCGTCGTCGAACCTGGGGTGCTCGTCGGGCCGTTCGACGGTCACCGAGGGGTCGGGCACGGCGCCCGGCGCGACCTCGCGGGCCGCGCCGGGTGCCCCCGTGCGCTCGTCGCTCACCGGCGCGTCACACCTGCACGCGGTCGCGGACGGCGGTGACGATGCGCTCGACCGCCTCCGTGACTGGCACGCCGTTGTCCTGGCGCCCGTCGCGGTAGCGGAACGACACCGCGCCGGCCTCCGCGTCCTCGCCGCCGGCGATGAGGACGAACGGGACCTTCCGCGTGCTCGCGTTACGGATCTTCTTGCCGAAGCGGTCGTCGGAGTAGTCGACCTCCGCGCGGATCCCCTGGGCCTTGAGCTGCGCGACGACGTCGGCCACGTAGTCGTTGAACGGCTCGGCGACCGGCACTGCGACCACCTGGACGGGCGCGAGCCACGCCGGGAACGCGCCCGCGTAGTGCTCGACGAGGATGCCGAAGAAGCGCTCGATCGATCCGAACAGCGCGCGGTGGATCATCACCGGGCGCTGGCGCGTGCCGTCCGAGGCGGTGTACTCGAGCTCGAACAGCTCGGGCTCGAAGAAGTCGAGCTGGATGGTCGAGAGCTGCCACGTCCTCCCGATCGCGTCCTTGGCCTGGACCGAGATCTTCGGGCCGTAGAACGCGGCGCCGCCCGGGTCGGCCACGAGCTCGAGGCCCGACTCCGTCGCGACCTGGCGCAGGATCTCGGTCGCCTCCTCCCACGTCGCGTCGTCGCCGACCGACTTCTCCGGGTCGCGCGTGGACAGCTCGAGGTAGAAGTCCTCGAGGCCGTAGTCGCGCAGGAGGTCGAGCACGAAGGTCAGCGTCGAGGACAGCTCGTCCTTCATCTGCTCGCGCGTGCAGTAGATGTGCGCGTCGTCCTGCGTGAACCCGCGGGCACGCGTCAGGCCGTGCACGACGCCCGACTTCTCGTACCGGTACACCGTGCCGAACTCGAAGAGGCGCAGCGGCAGCTCGCGGTACGAGCGGCCCCGCGAGTTGAACACCAGGTTGTGCATGGGGCAGTTCATCGGCTTGAGGTAGTAGTCCTGCCCCGCGCGCCGCACGTTGCCGTCGTCGTCGAGCTCCTCGTCGAGGTGCATGGGCGGGTACATCCCGTCCGCGTACCAGTCGAGGTGGCGCGACGTCTGGAAGAGGTTCGCCTTGGTGATGTGCGGCGTGCTGACGAACGAGTAGCCGGCCTGCACGTGCCGCTTGCGCGAGTACTCCTCCATCTCCATGCGGATCGTCGCGCCGTTCGGGTGGAACACGGGCAGGCCGGAGCCGATCTCCTCCGGGAACGAGAAGAGGTCGAGCTCGTTGCCGAGACGGCGGTGGTCGCGGCGCTCGGCCTCGGCGAGCCGGTCGAGGTACGCCTTGAGCTCGTCCTTCGTCGGCCAGGCCGTGCCGTAGATCCGCTGGAGCTGCGGGTTCTTCTCGCTCCCGCGCCAGTAGGCCGCGGCCGAACGCATGAGCTGGAACCCGTTGCCGATCAGCTTCGTCGACGGCAGGTGCGGGCCGCGGCACAGGTCCTTCCAGACCACGGTCTCGCTCTCGCGCCCGGCGCCACGGACGTTGTCGTAGATCGTCAGCTCGCCCCCGCCGACCTCGACGCTCGCGCCCTCGGTGTCGTCGGCCGCGCCGCCCTTGAGCCCGATGAGCTCGAGCTTGTACGGCTCACCGGCGAGCTCGGCGCGCGCCTCGTCCTCCGTCACGACGCGGCGGCGGAAGGTCTGCCCCTCGCGCACGATGCGCGCCATCGCCTTGTCGAGGGCCTTGAGGTCCTCGGGAGTGAACGGGGTCTCGACGTCGAAGTCGTAGTAGAAGCCGTCGGTGATCGGCGGGCCGATGCCGAGCTTCGCGTCGGGGTTGACCTGCTGGACCGCCTGGGCGAGCACGTGGGCTGCGGAGTGGCGCAGCACGGACAGACCTTCCGGGGAGTCGATCGTCACGCCCTCGACCTCGTCGCCGGGAGCGAGCGCCGTGTCGAGGTCCTTCAGGACGCCGTTCACGCGGACGACGACGACGTCGCGGCGAGCGGCGAAGAGCTCCGTGCCCGTCGTCGCCGTCTCCACCGTGACGGTCCCGTGCTCGGGGGCGGTGGTGACTGGTGGCTGGACGACGTCCGACACGTGCTGCTCCTTGCAGGTGGGAGGACGCCGGCGGCGTCCTCGATGAGCGGTCGTCGAACGTCCGGGCGGTCCCGGGCGCTCGAAGGGGCGCCGTCGACGACGGCGCCCCTCGATCGTACCGACCCGCGCACGCGGGACGAACCGGATACCTCCGACCGCCCGCCGCGTGTCCGGGCTACTTGTCGTTGGCCTGCTTGGCCTTCTCGGCGAGCGTCTCGACGTGCTTGTCCACGGAGTCCGGCGCGACCCCCTTGATCGCGCCTGCGACCTGGTCGATGTTCTCGTCGGTGAGGAACTCCTTCGCCTTGCCCACGAGGTCCCCGAGTCCGCCCTCGTTCTTCGGCGTCTGCTCCGTCATGGCCGATCTCCCTGCTGTGCGATGGGTCGGCGCGGGGCTGTCCGCGCCCGTCTCGCACGCTAGCCCGAGGACGGACGCTGCGCCACGGGTCGCCACGGCCGCGCGACCGACGCGGCCACCCCACCGGTCTCAGACCGAGGTCCACCGCCGGTAGCCCCGGCGCCCGGCTCGCTCCCACGCCGTGCCGAAGTCGGCGAGCGCCTCGTCGGCCCGTTCCCGCTCGACGCCGACGAGGAGGCCGTAGCTGAACCCGTTCTCCCCCGAGAGGTTCGCGCGCATCCCCAGCTCCCGCAGGGTGCGCGCGAGCGCGACCGCGTCGTGGTGCTCTCCGAGCGCGTCTTGCACGGTCTCGAGGCGCTGCGCGAACCGCGCGGCGTCCTTGCCGATGGCGGGCTCCATCGACTCCCCCGCGTACCGCGCACGCTTGGCCGCCTTGCGGACGTCGTGGAGGAGCTCGTCCCGCCGCTCCGGCGACGCCGCGGCCGCCGTGCGCGCGCGACGACGCGTCCTTCGCCAGGCCGTGCGGGCGAGCGCGGGGAGGACCTCTGCCGCCGGGCGGGAGGCGCGGTCCGCGAGCGGCGGCGCCTCGGCGAGCGCCGCGAGCGCGGCGAGCAGGTGGAGGTAGCGGGCCTGGTCCATCTGCCCGACGGCGGTGCGCCACGCGTCACGGTACCGGCGGTCGAGCTCGTCGACGACGCGGGCCCGCACCGGCCCGACGACGAGCTCGGTCGGCAGCCGGTCGAGCACAGTACGCATCCGGTCACGCGCGACCTCGGCGTCCCGGGCTTCGCCCAGCACCCGGCCCCACCAGCGCAGCTCGTCGCGCACCGGGTCCGTGACCCGGCGGTCGAGGAGCGGCCGGAACGTCGCGAGCGCGCTGCGCAGCCGACGGGCCGCGACGCGGGACGCGTGCACGGCGTCCGGCGCGTCCCGGCGCACCGCGGGGTCGTGGCGCACCAGCGCGTCGACCTGCTCGAGCAGGTAGCGCACGACGACGTCGCCCGCCGTGCCGGGCGACTCGCGGTCGCCGCGGTCGCTCTCTCGAGAACCAGGGACGACGTCCGCAAGGGCGCGGGCGAGCTTCGGGCCGCTCGGCCCGACGCTCGCGCCGGCGTCGACCAGCGCATCGACGACAGAGCCCAGCAGGGCCTCGGGGTCGTCCGTGGCGAGCCCGGCGGGCAGGAGCTCGACCTCGATCTCGCGCCAGGTGTCGGTGTGCGGCGCCGCGACGAGACGCTCCGCGTCGACCCGGTCGTCGGCGACCTCGACGAGCGCGGCGCCCGGGTCCCGGGCCTCGCGGAGGACCACGGCCGTGCGCGTGGACCGGACGCGGCAGACCGGCACGAGCGGCGACCCCCGGGTCAGACCCAGCACGAGCCCGGCGAGATCGTCGGGCGGGACGGGCGCGGCGTCCGGCGCGGGGAGCACCGGTGGGAGGGGTGCCGCGTCGCCACCGAGCGGGCGGCGCACCTCGTCGCGCACGTCGCCGGACACGGGCAGCTTGAGGTGCCAGCCGGCGTCGTCCCCGCCCGTCCGGCGCCGCAGCGTGATGCCGCGGGCGAGCAGGCGCAGGTCCGGCGTGTCGTAGTACAGGGCGTCCAGGTGCAGTGGCTCTCCCGTCTCCGCCACCATCGCCTCGCGCGCCAGGTCGGGCACGGTCCAGCCGTCGGGAGCGCTCAGCGTGCGCTCGCGCTCTCGGTAGTCCACCGGCTCGTCCTCCCTCGGTCCCGCCGTCCCTCGACCCTAGGAGCGTGGACCGACGCACGCAGCGCCACGGCCCCCAGCGGTCCGGGGACCGTCAGCGGGCAGGTCGAGAGGAGCGCAAGGTCGCCGCGACCGAGAGCCACCCGCCGCGCGGGCGGACCAGCACGAGGTCCGCCCGCGCGCCGGGGACGAGAGCACCCCGGTCCCAGAGCCCGGCCGCGCGGGCCGGGCCGGACGTCACGAGCGCGACGGCGCGCGGCAACGACGCCAGCCCTTCGCGCACGAGCACGTCCACCGCGGCGAGCATCGTCGCCGGCACGTAGTCGGACGCGAGCGCGTCCACGAGTCCGCCCGCGACGAGCTCGCGCGCCGAGACGTTCGCCGCGTGCGATCCCCCGCGCACCACGTTCGGTGCGCCGGCCACGACGAGCACGCCGCGGTCCCGCGCGGCACGCGCCGCCTCGAGCGTCGTCGGGAACTCCGCGACCGCGCCCCCGCGGGCCGCGAGCGCCTCGACGTCGGCGATCGTCTCCGGGTCGTGGCCGGCGAGGCGCACGCGCCCGGCCCTGGCCAGCCCGCCCAGCCACTCGAGCGTCGACGACGCGACCTCGGCGCGCTCCTCGCGCTCGGACCGCCAGCGCCCCACGTGGTCGTGCGCACCGTCAGGGGACATCCCCGCCCGTTCCACGAGCCAGCGCTCCATCGTCTCGGGGCGGGCGTACTGCCCGATGCCCGGCGTGTGGTCCTCGTGGGACACCAGCGGTGGCGCCTGGTCGGCGGGCAGCGCGTCGAGTACCGCACGCAGCGTCTCGACCGCCGCGGGGCACCGGATGTCCAGGCGGTGCAGCACGCGCGCGCCGTCGTCGTGCGCGGCCGGGTCCGCGAGCGCCTCGAGCAGCGCGCCGGGCTCGGGCTCGCCCGCGGGCAGGCCGACGGGCGTCCGCTCTCCGTACGCCACGCCGTGGAACGCCGTGAGGACGCCGACCCCCGCGAGGCGGTCCGTCGCGGTGCGGACCGCGAGGTCGAGCGGGAGCCTGGCGCCCGGGCGGGGACGCGCCTCGTGACCGAGCACGTCGGTGTGCACGTCGACGAGCCCGGGCAGGCACAGCGCTCCCCCGCCGTCGAGATCCGCGCGGCCGCCCGGCGGGCGCTCCCCGACCTCGACCACGCGTCCGTCGCGGACCACGACCCGCGCGTCCTCGACCGTCCGGTCGGGCAGCACGGCGACGACGCCGCCGAGCACGTAGTCGCGTGGCGCGCGGGTGACGTCGTGCGGAGCGGTTCGGGCGGGCATGGCCGCATGTTGTCCGGACGACCTGGCGAGACGGTGAACGACAGTTCATCGCCCGTTCACCGTTCTCCGACCGTCGGTTCTCCGGACCCTCGCAGACTCCTCGACGGCGCCCGCCCCGGACGCCGCCCCACGACGTCACACCGGAGACGACGACATGAAGACCACCACCACCACCTTCGCCGCCGTGGCGCTCGCCGGCATCGCGGCGCTCACGCTGTCCGCGTGCGGCGGCACGAGCGAGGCCGCCGACGGCGCGGGCGACAGTGCCTCCGCGGCGGCCTCCGGTTTCCCCGAGGTCATCCGCCTGGGTGCGATCCCCGCGGAGAACTCGACCGACCTCGCCGCGGGCTACGAACCGATCATCAAGATGCTCGAGGAGGAGACGGGCTCGACCGTCGAGGTGAGCCAGGCCTCCGACTACGCCGGTGTGATCGAGGGCCTCATCGCCGACAAGGTCGACATCGCGTTCCTCGGCTCCTTCGCGTACGTCATCGCGACGCACAACGACGCGGCGATCACGCCGCTCGGTGCGGTGATCGAGGAGAAGGGCGCCGAGCCGGGCTACTACTCCCTCGGCATCACCCAGGGCGACAACGCCGAGATCGACGGCCTCGAGGACTTCGAGGGCCGCAGCGTGTGCTTCGTCGACCCGGGCTCGACGTCGGGCTTCCTCTACCCGAGCTCCGGGCTCATCGACGCCGGGGTCATCGAGTCCGGCACGGAGAAGGACCTCGCGGCCGGCGTGCAGCCCGTCTTCGCGGGCGGCCACGACGCGTCGGCGCTCGCCGTCGCGGCCGGCGACTGCGAGGCCGGCTTCGCCATGCAGTCGATGGTCGAGGAGACGCTGCCCGCCGCGGGCGACCTCGCCGAGGGCGACCTCAAGGAGGTCTGGAAGTCCCCGAAGATCTCCGGCTCGCTGTTCGTCGGCAACGACTCGCTCGGCGAGGAGAACATCGCCACGCTGACCACGCTCATCACGGAGAAGGCCAACTCGGACTACCTCCTGGAGCAGGGCTTCTGCGACGGCGAGTGCCTCCTCACGGACGAGGACGCGTGGGGCTTCGCGCCCGCGCAGGACTCGGACTACGACGGCACGCGCGAGGTCTGCACCCTCACCAAGTCGGACAAGTGCGAGGGCTGACCGTGCCCGAGCCCACCGGTTCCACCGCAGGTCCGACGGCGGGCGAGCCACTCGTGCGGGTCCGTGGTCTCGTCAAGGAGTTCGACGGGACCACGGCCCTCGCGGGGGTCGACCTCGACGTGGCGCGCGGCGAGCTGCTCGTCCTGCTCGGCCTGTCCGGCTCGGGCAAGTCCACCCTGCTCCGCTGCCTCAACGGGCTGCACCGGCCGAGCGAGGGCGAGGTGATCGTCGCCGGCACGCGGGTGGACCGCGCGTCGTCGCGCGAGCTGCGCCGGCTACGGACCGAGGTCGGGTTCGTGTTCCAGCAGTTCAACCTCGTCGGCAGGCTCACCTGCCTCGAGAACGTGCTCATCGGCGGGCTGGGCCGGGTGCGCGGGCCGCGGTACGGCGTCTCCACGTACTCGCGCCGCATGCGCGAGGAGGCGCTCGGTCACATCGAGCGCGTCGGGCTCGCCGACCAGGCGTACCAGCGCGCGGACACGCTCTCGGGCGGCCAGCAGCAGCGCGTCGCCATCGCGCGCACGCTCATGCAGCGCCCGCAGCTCGTCCTCGCGGACGAGCCCGTCGCGTCGCTCGACCCCGAGAACGCGGGCGCCGTGATGGACCTGTTCGTCCGGGTGTGCGCGGAGGAGGGCCTGACCGTGGTGTGCACGCTGCACCAGGTCGACCTGGCTCTGGGCTGGGCGGACCGCCTCGTCGGGCTGCGCAACGGCGAGAAGGTCCTCGACCGTCCCGCCGCCGGCCTGACCAAGGACGAGGCGATGGCTATCTACCGGCGCGTCGCGCCGGGGACGGCGAGCGAGCCCGTGACCGCCGGGGCGCTCGCGTGAGCGCCCCGAGCCAGGCGCCGGAGCGGACGCGGACCGGATCACGACCGCCGCACGACCCCGACAGCGGAGGTGGCGGCCGGTTCCCCGTCCGGCCGCGCCTGACGCGTCCGCAGCGGACGCTGCGCTGGCTCGCGGGCGGCTTCGTGGTGCTCAGCCTCGTCGCCGCGTCGTCGATCGGCCTCGACCTGCCGACGCTCGTCGCAGGCGGAGAGGACGTCGCGAACCTCGTCGAGCGGATGCTGCCGCCCCGGCTCGACGACCCCGCGCGCGTCGCCACGCTCGCGCTCGACACCGTGCTCATGGCATTCCTCGGCACCGTGCTCGCCACGGTCCTCTCGGTGCCGCTCGCGTTCCTGGCCGCCCGCACGACGACGCCGCACCCGCTCGTCGCGACCGTCGCCCGAGGCGTCATCACGTTCTGCCGCGCCGTGCCCGACCTCGTGTTCGCCGTGCTCTTCGTGCGCGCGCTCGGGCTCGGCATCCTGCCGGGCGTCCTCGCGCTCGCGCTGCACTCGGTCGGCATGCTCGGCAAGCTGTTCGCCGACGCCATCGAGGACGCCGACCCGGGTCCGCGCGAGGCCGTGCGCAGCGTCGGCGTCGGCCGGCTGCGCGAGCTGCTCAACGGCGTCGTGCCGCAGGTGGTGCCGTCGTGGATCTCGGCGTTCGTCTACCGCGTCGACATCAACCTGCGCACGTCGGTCGTGCTGGGCTTCGTCGGGGCGGGCGGCATCGGGTTCGCGCTCCAGGACGCGCTGCGCGGCCTCGTCTACCCGAAGGCGCTGGGGATCGTCGCCGTGATCCTCGTGCTCGTGGCCGCGATGGAGCTGGTCTCCATGGGGATCCGGCGCTCGCTGCTCGCGCCGCGCCGGCCCCGCTTCCGGCGCGACCGCGCCGTGCGGTTCGTCTCGGGCGCCGCGGCGCTCGGCATCACGGTGCTCGCGTTCGTACGGCTCGACATCGACCCGCGCGAGCTCGTGACATCGGTGCCCGACCTCCTCGAGGTCGCCGGACGGATGTTCCCGCCCGACCTCACCACGCTCGGCCCGGCCCTGTGGGAGGCGATGCTCCAGACGCTCGCCATCGGCCTCGTCGCCACGGCGATCGGCATCGCGCTCTCGCTCCCCCTCGGCCTGCTCGCCGCCCGGACCGTGGCGCCGCACCCCGTGGTGCACGCCGCCGCCCGCACGACGATCCTCGTCGTGCGGTCGATCCCCGAGCTCATCCTCGCGGTCGTGTTCGTCGCCGCGGTCGGCCTCGGCCCCGTCGCGGGGGCGATGGCGCTCGGCATCGGCTCGATCGGGTTCCTCGGCAAGCTCGTCGCCGACGCCGTGGAGGAGATCCCCACCGACGCGGCCGAGGCCGTGCGCTCGGTGGGCGGCGGGTGGTGGAAGGTGCTGTTCTCGGCCGTCCTCCCCCAGGGCATGCCGTCGATCGTCGGGTCGTCGCTCTACCTGTTGGACGTCAACATCCGCACGTCCACGATCCTCGGGATCGTCGGGGCGGGCGGCGTCGGCTTCCTGCTCTTCGAGGCCATCCGCACGCTCCACTTCGAGGTGGCCGGCGGCATCGTCCTCCTCGTGTTCATCGTCGTCCTGCTCATCGAGAGGCTCTCCGGGTGGATCCGCGCACAGCTGACCTGACCACCGTCGCACTGTGGGAGGGCGGTGAGGCGATCCGGCTGACGGAGGTCCCGCTGCCCGACCTCAAGCCGCGCGAGGTGCTCGTCCGCGTCCGCCTCGCGACCGTGTGCGGCAGCGACCGGCACACCGTGTCGGGAAGGCGCTCGGCGCCCGCGCCCTCGGTGCTCGGCCACGAGGCCGTGGGCGAGGTCGTCCGCCTCGGTCCGGACGCCCCGCTCGCCGACGACGGCATGCCCGTCGCCGTGGGCGACCGGGTCGTCTGGGGCGTGACCGTCGTGTGCGGCGTGTGCGACCGCTGCCTCGCGGGCCGCAGCGCCAAGTGCCGCTCGGTCCGCAAGGTCGGGCACGAGGCGTTCGCCTCCGACTGGCCGCTCAGCGGCACGTACGCGCGCCACGTCGTCCTGCCCGACGGCGCGACCCTCGCTCGGGTGCCCGCGGGCCTGCCAGACGTCGTCGCCGCGCCGGCCGGGTGCGCGACCGCGACCGTGATGGCCACGATCGAGGCCGCCGGACCGCTCGCCGGTCGCCGGGTCCTCGTGAGCGGCGCCGGGATGCTCGGCATCACGGCGGTCGCGGCGGCGCGCGACGCGGGTGCGGCCGAGGTCGTCGTCACGGACCCCGACGCCGGACGGCGCGGGCTCGCGCTGCGCTTCGGCGCGACGTCGGCGCGCGGGGCCGACGAGCCGGTCGGCCTCGTGGACGTCGCTATCGAGCTCTCGGGAGCGGGGTCCGCCGTGTCCCGGTGCCTCGACCTGCTCGACGTCGGCGGCCGCCTCGTCCTCGCGGGCTCCGTCGCCCCGGCGCCTCCGGTCCCGCTCGACGCGGAACGCGTCGTGCGCGGCTGGCTCACGGTCACGGGCGTGCACAACTACGAGCCGCGGCACCTGCGCGCCGCGCTCGACCTGCTCGCCCGCACGCACCCCATCGCGCCCTGGCACGAGCTCGTCACCCCGCCGGTCTCGCTCGCCGAGCTCCCCGGGGTGCTCGTGGGCCCGGCGGGCCCGGCGCCCCGCGCGGCGGTCGTCCCGTGACGCGGTCGCCGGCGTCAGTCCGCGCCGCGCGCCGCTCAGGCCGTGCCAAGCTCGACGACGACGCGCACCGCGTCGGCGCGGATCCATCGCTCCGTGAAGAGCAGCGGTTGCCCGTCCTGCTCGGCGCGCGCGAGGCTGACGACGAGCCAGGCCGGGTCCCCGGTGCGGCAGCCGAGACCCGGGCTCGCGTCGTCGGGGGCGGACTCCATGCTGGCGCGCGTCCACGCGCGCTCCGGGACGACGCCGGCCGTCGCGCGCAGGATCGCGTCGAGCGACTCCTCGTGCCGCAGGGCCGTCACGAGCTCCGGCACGAGCGCCGTCGTCAGCCACTCGACGCCCCACGCCGCGGGCATGTCGTCGATGAAGGACCGGCGCACGAGGCGGAAGCCGGGCTCACCGGCGTCGACCCCGAGCGGGCCGGCGACCTCGGGCGGCAGCGGGACCTCGTCGCACGCGAGCACGACGGCACGCGTCGTCGCGCCCGCCGCGCGCAGGGTCCGGCTCCACGAGGGCGGCTTGCCGGGCGCCACGAGGTAGTCGACGCGACGTCTCGTGAACGTACCGAGGCCCTGGATGCGGCTCACGAGCATGCGGCGCTCGAGCTCCTCGAGCGCCGCGCGCGCCGCGGCGCGCCCCACGCCGAACCGGCGCCCGACGTCCGCCTCCGACGCGACCCGCGTGCCGGGAGCGAGCCGCGACAGCTCGGTGGCGAGCACCTCCACGATCTCGGTCGACCTGTTCACCCGCGGACCGTACAGCCCGCACATGACCCCCGGGTGAACGACGCCCGGGGCAGGGAAGGACAACCATGAGCACGCCCTCACCCGGGCACGTCGTCGTCGTCGGCGCGGGCGTCGTCGGCCTCGGTACCGCCGCCGAGGCGCACCGCCGCGGCTACCGCGTCACCGTCGTCGAGCAGGCGGCCTCGGTCGTGGGCTCGTCGGTCCAGAACTTTGGGCACGTCTGCGCCACGGCCCAGGCCGGGACCGCCCGCACCTACGCGCTCGCGGCCCGGGAGCGCTGGCTCGCCCTCGGTGCCGCCGCGGGGTTCCGGGTCGCGACGACGGGCACCCACGTGGTCGCCCGGACCGCGGCGGAGCTGCGGCTGCTCGCCGAGCTCGCCGCCGAACGCGGCGAGGCCGAGGTCCGGCTGCTCTCAGCGGACGAGACGCGGGAGGCGACCGGCGTCCGGCCCGAGCCCGTCCTCGGCGGGGCGCACCTGCCGCTCGACCTCCAGGTCGACCCCCGCGCCGCCGCGCCCGCACTGGCCGCCTGGCTCGAGGCGCAGGGCGTCACGTTCGCGTGGCGCACCGCGGCACGCGGCGTGCGCACCGGACGCGTCGAGACGACGCGCGGCCCGCTCGACGCCGACGCGGTCGTCGTCGCCGCGCACCACGACCTCGACCGGCTCCTGCCCGACGTCGCCGCGGACGCCGGTCTGCGCCGGTGCCGTCTGCACATGCTCCGGGTCCGCCCCGACCGGCCGCTGCCCCTCGCGACGCCGCTGCTCACCGGGTGGTCGACGGTGCGGTACGCGGCGCTCGCGGCCTGCCCCTCCGCGCGGGACGTCGCCGACGAGCTCGCGGCGACCGACCCGGCGGGCGCGCGGTGGGACCTCAACCTCATGACCACGCCGCAGGCCGACGGCACCCTGATCCTCGGGGACACCCACGTGCGCGACGTCGACGCGCCCGTGTTCCAGGACGAGGCCGGCTACGAGGTGCTCCTGCGCCTCGGGCGCGACCTGCTCGGCGCGGACCTGGCCGTCGTCGAGCGCTGGCAGGGCACCTACGCGACCGCCCCCGACCGCGAGTTCCTCGTCGCGGAGCCCGAGCCGGGGGTCCACGTCGCGACCGTCACGACGGGCATCGGCATGACGACCGGTCTCGGCCTCGCCGTCGACGTCCTGGACCGCGCCGGGCTCACGGGCTGATCTGGCCCATCGACCCGCCCGAAGCATGAACTCGCACTACCACTGGAAGGACACGACCATGATCGCTCTCGCCGCCCTGGACATCGCCGGCACCACCGTTGAGGAGGGCAGCGCCGTCTACCGCGCCCTGCACGAGGCGGTGCGCCGGCACGGCAGCATGGCCGAGGTGACCGACGTCGCGCACTGGATGGGCGCCGACAAGCGCACCGCCATCCGCGCCCTGCTCGCGCTCGGCGGCGACTCGACCGCCGTCGAGGAGACGTTCGTCGACTTCGAGCGGCTCCTGCGCGAGGCGTACGACGAGACGCCGCCGGTCCCGATGCCGGGCGTGCTCGACGCGTTCACCGCGCTGCGGGAGCACGGCGCGCGCATCGCCCTGACGACCGGCTTCTCCGCCGACGTCACGAACCTCCTGCTCGAGCGCCTCGGCTGGCAGGACGGCGTGCTCGACACCGTCGTCACGACCGACGACGTCCCCGCCGGGCGCCCCGCGCCCTACATGGTGTTCCGGGCGATGGAGCGCACGGGCGTGACGCGCGTCGCGGACGTGCTCACCGCCGGCGACACGGTGCTCGACCTCGAGGCGGGCACGAACGCCGGGGCGGGCACCGTCGTCGGCGTGCTCAGCGGCGGCGTGCCGCGCGAGGTCCTCGCCGCCGCACCGCACACGCACCTCCTCGCGAGCGTCGCCGAGCTGCCCGCGCTGCTGCACGGCCTCGCCGACGGCGCCGAGCGCGCGGAAGGGCTCGTCGCTTCGGCGTCCTGAGCGCGCCGGGCCACGCCCGAAGGTCGAGGGGCCGTCACCTGCCGGGGTGGCGGCCCTTCGGTCGTGAGGGCGGAACTCTGCGACCTTGGTCACGATCGGGGTCACGAGGTGGAGCGCTGCCGGAAGCGGTTGTTTGAATGATCAACCGTTCGCGGGCGTCCGCCCTCGCGAACCGCCCCTCCGTCCTGGACGGGCCTCTCCCCCAGCCTTGATTGCGTGCCGTGCCTCTCCCTGCCCTGCCCCTGCCCCGCCCTGCCCGGACGACCCCCGACCGCTCCCCGTGGCGCGCACTGCGCCACCGCTCGATGCGCTGGTGGTCCGGCGCGAACCTCGTCTCCAACGCCGGCGCCTGGATGCAGCTGACCGTGCAGAACCTGCTCGTCCTGCAGATCACCGGCTCCGCGGCCGTCACCGGTCTCTCGCTCGCCGTCCAGGCCGCCCCCGGCCTGCTCCTCGGGGTCGCGGGCGGCGCCGTCGTCGACCGGTGGCCCCGCAAGCTGACCGCCGCGGTCAGCCAGGCGGTGCTCGGCCTCGTCGCCCTCACGACGGCGGGACTCGTCGCCCTGGATCTCCTCAGCCTCCCCGTGCTGCTCGCGCTCTCCGCGGTCACGGGCCTCGTCGCGACCGTCGACGGCCCGGCGACCGCGCTGCTGGGCAACGACCTCGTGCCCGTCGAGGACGTCCCGTCCGCCATCGGGATCGGGTCCGTCGTGCACAGCGCCGGACGGCTCGTCGGCGTCGCGATGGCGGGCGGTGCCGTGGCACTCGCCGGGCCCGCCGTCGCGTACGTCGCCAACGGGGTGTCTCTGCTCGGCGTCGCCGCGGTCGTCCCGTTCCTCGTGCTCCATCCCGACGCCGCACGGTCGGCGCCACGCCCGGTGGCCGAGGAGCCGACCGCCCTCGGCGCGGAAGCCGCCGTGCCCGTCCTCGCACCCGACGCCGCGGCGCCGGTCGTCGGCCGCGGGACCGCGACGCGCGATCCCGGAGCCCTGCGCTTCTTCCTGGGTCGTCCCCGCCTCGTGGCGCTGCTCGTCGTCACGGCGGTCAGCGCCGTACTCGGCCGCAACTACACCCTCACGCTCGCCGTGCTCGTCACCGGGGCGCTCGCCGGCGGCGCGCGGGAGTTCGGGACGGTCTCCACGGTGCTCGCCGTCGGCGGGATCGTGGGAGCGGTCCTGGCCGGGCGCCTGCGGCGCCCGACGGTCCGCCTCGTCGCCGTCCTCGCCGCCGTGGGCGCCCTGCTCCAGGTCGTCGCGGGGCTCGCGCCGACCCTGACCGTCCTGCTCCTCGTCGTCGGCCCGATGGCCCTCGTCGAGTCGATTTCGGACACGGCCGGGACCACCGTGCTCCAGACCGACCCGCCGCCGCACATGCGCGGCCGCGTGCTGGGTGTGTGGCGCAGCGCGAGCACCGCGTGGGGCCTCGCGGGCCCGCCACTCCTCGGCCTGCTCATGGAGCTCCTCGGCGCGCGCGGCGCACTGGTGGCGGGTGGGCTGGTCGTCGCAGGGACCGTCGGCGCCGGCGCGCTGCTCCGCCGCCTGCGTGTGCCGACGACGACGCGGTCGGTCGCCCTCGATGCGTCGGCGACCGCCGGTGGCACGACGCCCCCGTCCCCGCGGCGCCCGGACGCACTGCCGGGGCTTGCGCCCGAGCCGGTGCCGGCCCTGGCAGACGAGCGGCCCGCCGAACCGGTACTGATACCCGCCTGAGGCCCGGCGGTGGAACGCGAGAGGCCGTTCCCGCTGCTGCGGGAACGGCCTCTGACATGCGGTGAGCTCGGTGGGCGATACTGGGTTCGAACCAGTGACCTCTTCGGTGTGAACGAAGCGCGCTACCACTGCGCCAATCGCCCGAGTGCGTGGTCGATACTAGCCTGAACCGGACCGGATCGAAAAACCGGCCCCGCGCGCCTTGACGGTCACGGGTCGAGACGCTCCCGACGGCACCGCTCGAAGAGCTCGCGCGCCGCGAGCGAGATGGTCCCGGCCACGACCTCGACGCCGTCGAGCCAGGTCACGGGCTGGACGTTGCGCACCGAGCCGGTGAGCAGGAGCCCGGCGTCACCGGCGCTCACCTCGTCGAGCACGTCGAACGGCAGCTCGCCCGGTCGTGCCTCGCGCACGGGCAGCCCGGCCTCGTCCGCCCACTCGAGGAGCAGCTCGCGCGTGATGCCCGCGAGGCAGCCCGACGCCAGCAGCGGCGTGACGAGCTCTCCCCCGCGCTCGACGAAGACGTTGGCCCCGGTGCCCTCGCACAGGTCGCCCGCGGTGTTGGCGAGCAGGGCCTCGTCGCCGCCCTTCGCGATCGCGTCAGCGAGCGCGACGACGTTCTCGGCGTACGACGTCGTCTTGAGCCCCGCGACGGCCGACCGTTCGTTGCGCGTCCACGGCGACCGCACCGCGCGCCCGGTCGGCGAGATGGTCGCGGGACCGGCAGCGACGACGACGGTCTGCGCCCCCGGCGTCCGCCCTGACCCGAGCGGCCCGACGCCGGCCGTGACCGTGATGCGCAGGCGCCCGACGGCGCCCGCCCCGGCGCGTGCCCGGCCGTCGGCCTCGGAGAGGACCGCCGTGACGCCGTCGCGCACGCGCTGCTCGTCCGGCGCGTCGAGACCGAGGCCTGCCGCGGACCGCTCGAGGCGGCGCAGGTGGCGGGTCAGGGCGAACGCCTGTCCGTCGAACACGGCACACGTCTCGAAGACCCCGTCACCGACCGTGATCCCGTGGTCGACGGCGCTCAGCGCGTGCTCGGCAGGTCCGACGATGCGGCCGTCGGCCCAGATCACGAGGTTCTCGGACGTGGTCCCTGACGCCGGCGTCGTGGCCGCAGGAGTGCTCATGGCTCCAGTGTGCCGGAGGCGAGGCCGACGAGGCGCCGTGCCTTGAGCTCGGTCTCCTCCCACTCGCGCGCAGGGTCGCTCCCCCACGTGATGCCGGCGCCCGTGCCGAACCGGAGCACGCCGTCGGACCACCAGAACGTGCGGATCCCGACGGCGAGCTCGGCCTCGTCGCCGTCGACCCACCCGATCGCGCCGCAGTACGGACCGCGCGGCACGGTCTCGAGCTCGTCGATGACGCGCAGCGCCGACGACTTCGGCGCACCGGAGACGGAGGCCGGCGGGAACGTCGCGTCCAGGAGTGCCGGCCACAGGCCTGCCGAGCCCGCCAGCTCCGGGAGCACCCGCCCGGCGACCCGGCTCACGAGGTGCACGAGCCCCGGATGGGGCTCGACCGCGAGGAGGTCCGTCACCTCGACCGTGCCGGGCACGCACACGCGCTGCAGGTCGTTGCGCACGAGGTCCGTGATCATGACGTTCTCGGCGCGGTCCTTGGCCGTGAGCCCGACGGCGGTCGCCGCGGTGCCCTTGATCGGCCCGGACGACACGACCCTCTCCGTGACCCGCAGGAACAGCTCGGGCGAGGCGCTCACGACCCACACGGGCTCGACGCCGGCCCCCGCCGGCACGTGCAGCACGCCCGCGTAGGGCGCCGGGTTGCCTCGGCCGAGCCGCCGCGCGAGCGCCGCGGCGTCCGGCTCGCCTCCTGCCACGCCGACGAGCGGGGCCGAGAGCACGCGGCACACGTTGGCCTGGTACACCTCGCCCTCGCGCACCTGCTCGCGCACGTGCGCGACCGCAGCCTCGTACGCAGCGCGGTCCATGGAGCTCGTCCACGACGTCGGTGCGGGCCCGTGCCACGGGGGCTCGCCACCGTCGAGCGAGGCGCCACCGTCGGGCGAGGCGCCGGCGTCGGGGTCACCGACGAGGGTCGGCTCTGCCGGGTCGACGCGCTCGGCGAACCGCCACGCGCGAGCCCGGCCGCCGCGCCCGGACGCCTCGAAGTCGGCGACGACGAACCAGGGCCCGTCGTGCGCGAGCCGCTCCGGCTCGCGCAGCAGGTCCACGCACTCGACGACGCCGCGCGCGGCCCGGCCCGCGAAGCGCGCGAAACCGGGTCCCGTCGGCGTCGTCCCAGGTGCGGGTGCAGGTGCAGGCACGGGGCCACGCTACCGACCGGGCCACGGGCGGTCCGCGGTGACCTGCGCGCCGACACCGAGCCGGTTGGACGTCGGGCGCGAACGTGGACTAATGTCTGGGACGCGCCGGAACGCCGGGGAGCTCGCAAGAGCCCGTCGGAGC
>NZ_JBZGBY010000008.1:0-126460 GCF_059159975.1 Cellulosimicrobium sp. BMG9.22
GACCACCGCCGTCAGACAAGGAACCACGGCTCTACCTCGGCAGACCACGGCTCTACCTCGGCAGACCATGGCTCTACCTCGGAAGACCACGGCTCTACCTCGGCCGGTGCGGGTCAGGCGTCGGCGCCGACCTTGGCGCCGTAGAGGGTGTCGATCGTGTCGGAGAAGTCCTCGATGACGCGGGCGCGCTTTACCTTGAGGGACGGGGTGAGGTAGCCGTTCTGCTCGGTGAAGTCCATCATGAGGACAGTGATCTTGCGGATCGACTCGGCGCGGGAGACGGCCTCGTTCGCGTGGGTGACGGCTCGGTCGAGCGCGGCCAGGACGTCCGCGTTCTGCGCCGCGGTCTCGACGTCCATGGCCAGCAGGCCGTGCGTGGAGAGCCAGCCCGGGAGCATCTCTTCGTCGAGCGTGACGAGGGCGCCGATGAAGGGGCGCTGGTCGCCCACGACGACGACCTGGCTCACGAGCGGGTGGGCGCGCAGGCGGTCCTCGAGCAGGGCCGGGGCGACGTTCTTGCCGCCGGCCGTGACGATGATCTCCTTCTTGCGGCCGGTGATGCGCAGGTAGCCTTCGGCGTCGAACGCGCCCAGGTCGCCGGTGCGGAACCAGCCGTCCTGCAACGCTTCCGCGGTGAGATCGGGGCGGTTGCGGTAGCCGCGGAACACGTGGTCGCCCTTGACGAGGAGCTCGCCGTCGTCGTCGATGCGCAGCGCCGTGCCGGGGAACGCGGGCCCGACGGTGCCGATCTTCGTCAGGCCCGGCAGGTTCACGGCGGTGGGCGCCGTCGTCTCGGTGAGGCCGTAGCCCTCGAGGATGCGCAGCCCGACGCCGCGGTAGAAGTGACCGAGCCGCTCGCCGAGGGGCGCACCGCCCGAGATGGAGTACGTGAGCTGCCCGCCCATCGCGGCCCGCAGCGTCGAGTAGACGAGGCGGTCCGCGACGGCGTGCCGCGCGCGCAGCGCGGCCGACGGACCGCTCGTGGTGTCGAGCGCGCGCGACCAGGCGATGGCGACCTTGGCCGCCCAGTGGAACACCACGCTCTTCGCGCCGGTCCCGGCCTTCTGCTCGGCGGAGTTGTAGACCTTCTCGAACACGCGCGGCACGGCGAGGAGGAACGTCGGGTGGAACGTCCCGAGGTCCGTGACGAGGTTCTTCGTGTCCCAGCTGTGCGCGAGGACGGCGTCCGACGCCACCACGACCACTTGGATGAACCGGGCGAAGACGTGCGCGAGGGGGAGGAACAGCAGCGTGCGCGCGCCGGGTGCGTCGAGGATCTCGGCCAGCCCGGCGCGGCCGTTGAGCGCGAGGTGGACGAAGTTGCGGTGCGTGAGCTCGACGCCCTTCGGCCGGCCCGTCGACCCGGATGTGTAGATGACGGTCGCGAGGTCGTCGACGCGCTGCGCCGCCCGACGACGGTCGATCTCCTCAGGGGGCACGTCCCGCCCCGCCGTGCGCAGGGCGTCGACCGCGCCGTCGTCCAGGACGAGGACGTCCTCGAGCCCGGGCAGCTCATGCCGCACGAGAGCGACCTCGGCGGCGTGCTCGGACGTCTCGACGATCGCGAGCCGGACCGCGGCGTCGGAGCAGATCCAGTGCACCTGCTCGGCCGACGACGTCTCGTACACCGGGACGGGTACGGCACCGGCTGCCCACACGGCGAAGTCGAGCAGCGTCCACTCGTAGCGCGTGCGCGACATGATGGCGACGTGGTCACCCGGCCGGACGCCTCGCGCGACCAGACCGCGCGCCACGGCGACGACGTCTGCCTCGAACTCCTGCGCCGTCACGGGCTCCCAGCCGTCGCCGGCGGGGCTGCGCCGCTCGACGAGCGTGGCGCGGGGGGAGCGCGCGACGCGGTCGGTCAGGAGGGTGCTGATGGTCGCCGTGGGGGAGACCTCGACGAGGCTCGGCGACGCGTGTTCCGTCATGGGACTCTCCGCTGAGTGGACGGCTCTGTAGGGACGGCGAGCCACTTTACCCCGTACCCCGAGTATCGCTTTCCTCGGACCACGAACGGTGTCGAACGGGCGCCTAGGATCGGTGGGTGACGAACCACCCCGAGCCACGTACGCCGTCGGGCGCGAACCCCCCACGAGACCTCCCGCCCGAGATTCTCACGCTGCGCGCGAGCATCGACAACATCGACGCGGCGCTCATGCACCTGCTCGCGGAGAGGTTCAAGTTCACGCGCCGCGTGGGCGAGCTCAAGGCGCAGGGCGGGATGCCGGCCGCCGACCCCGACCGCGACCGCCAGCAGATCGAGCGGCTCACGGGCATCGCCGAGGGCGCAGGGCTGGACCCGGAGTTCGCGGAGCAGTTCCGGGCCTTCATCGTGCACGAGGTCATCCGCCACCACGAGCTCATCGCCGCCGACCACGCCGCATCCGGGGAGGGTGCACCGGTCCTCGACACCTCCTTCTGACGGCCGCCCGCCGGCCCGACGCGCGGTGGCGGCGCCGGTCGATCTGACGGACCCTGGAGAAGACCGAGGGCGGGCCCTCACGGGCGCAGCCCCGTGGGCCAGGCGTCCCGCCCCACTGCCGACGGACGTCATGAGGTGTTCGCATGAAGATCGATTGGCTCAAGCCGCTCCTCGGCCACCGGGGTCCCTTCGCGACGGTGTACATAGACGCCACGCGGGCCAACGAGGCCGGGGACCGCGAGGTCGAGAACCGCTGGAAGGGCGTACGGCGCCAGCTGCGCCAGGAGGGCGCGCCCGACGCCGTGCTCGACGACCTCGAGGAGGTGGTGCTCCGGCCGATGCGGGTCGCGGGCGCGCACGGGCGCGTGCTGATCGCGGACGACACGGGGGTGCTCGTCGACCGGGTCGTCAAGGACCCTCCGGCGCTCACCAAGGGCTCGTGGGGCCCCGTCCCGGCCCTGCTCCAGGCAGCACGCGCCGCCGACGAGTCGGTCGACTACGTCCGGGTCGTCGTCGACCGCCAGGGCGCCGACCTCACGTGGTCGGTCGCCGGCGGCCACCTGCCCTACGGCGACGCGGAGTCGGTCGAGGGCGGGCACGACGTCATCAACAAGGTCAGCACCGGCGGACTCTCGCAGAAGCGCATCGAGTCGCGTGCGGAGGACTCCTGGGATCGGAACGCGGAGGCCGTCGCCGCGGAGATCGAGCGCCAGGCGGCGGACTACCGGCCGGAGCTCGTGCTGCTGACCGGCGACGTGCGGGCGGTCCCGCTCGTGCGCGGCGCGCTCGGGCGCACGACGGCGGAGCTGGTCGTGGAGGTTCCGGGTGGAGGCCGCGGTCCGGGCATCAACGAGGCGGCGTTCGAGGCGAACGTCGCCGACGCGCTCGACAGCTTCCGGGAGCGGCGGCGGGAGAAGGTCCTCGCCGAGTTCCGTCAGGAGCAGGGGCGCGAGTCCGGCGCGGTGACGTCCGTCGAGGACGTCGTGGCGGTCCTCTCGCGCGGGCAGGTCAAGGAGCTCGTCCTGGCCGACGAGTACGGCCAGGACACCGCGCTCGACGGCCGCACGCTCTGGATCGGGCCGAGCCCCCTGCACATCGCCGCGTCCAAGGAGGCGATCGAGGACCTCGGCGTCACCGAGGGGTTCGAGAAGCTGCCCGCGACCGTCGCCCTCGTCCGCGCGGCGGTCGGTCAGGACGCCGGGCTCACCTTCGCGCCCGAGGGCAGCGTCGAGCTCATCGAGGGCGTCGGGGCGACGCTGCGGTGGACCGACGAGGGCACGCCGCGCGAGGTCGCGGCGACGATGTCCGGGGACGACTCGCGGTTGCGCGGCGAGATCATCTGACGGTTTGCGGCGCGTTTCGTGGTCGTGGTCGTGGTCGTGGTCGTGGTCGGGTCCGGGGAGGCGCGAGGGGGCGGCGGCGGGTCTACCATCCGCCGCTCGTTCCTCGCGGCTCCCGCCAGACCCGCCACGACCCGCCGCCGCCCCCTCGCGCCTCCCCTCGGTGCCCGGGTCGCGTTCCGCCCCTCGGGAGCGATCATCTCGCGGGAAGGAGCGTTCTCGCGGTTCCTCGTGTGCTGGTGCGTGGACGACGACGGGCCCCGACCTTCGCGGTCGGGGCCCGTCGTGCGGTGCGGCGGTCGGTTTGCTCAGGCCTTCTTGCGGGCCTCGGGCTCGCCGAGCTCGGAGGAGACGACGACGATGCCGCCCTGGACGGCCGGGTCGCCCTGGCCGGCGGTCGCCTCGACCAGGTCGAGCGTGCCGGTCACGCGGCCGCCGTTGCGGACGTCGACGACCGCGGCCTCCACGCCGGTCAGCGACGCCGCCGGGACGGCAACCTGTGCGGCGAGGAGGGGCGTGCGCATCGAGACCTTGGCCTCCGACTTGACCTTGCGCAGCGCCGCGAGCGCGTGGCCCGCCGCGGTGAGCACGGCCGGGTCGGCGCCCTGCGCAGCCGAGCGCGCGACGTCGGACGTGGGCCACGGCGCGCGGTGGATCGAGCCCTCCGACGCGCGCCACCACGACCAGACCTCCTCGGTCGCGAACGGCACGAACGGCGCGAAGAGGCGCAGGAGCGTGTCGAGCGCGATCGCGAGCGCGACGCGCGCGGACCGCGTCTCGGGCGAGACGTCGGACGTCGCGGCGCCCGCCCCGTAGGCGCGGTCCTTGACGAGCTCGAGATAGTCGTCGCAGAACGTCCAGAAGAAGGTCTCCGTGGTCTCGAGGGCGCGCGTGTGGTCGTACGCCTCGAACGCCTCGGTCGCCTTCTCGACGACGGTCGCGAGGCCCGCGAGCATCGCGCGGTCGAGCGTCTCGGTGACGGCCGCGGGGTCCAGGACGATCTCGCCGGTACCCGTCTCGGGGTCCGTGCCGAATGTGAGCGCGAACTTCGACGCGTTGAGGATCTTGATGGCGAGGCGACGCCCGATCTTCATCTGGCCGACCTCGAACGCGGCGTCGGTGCCGAGGCGGGCCGACGCGGCCCAGTAGCGCACCGCGTCCGAGCCGTGCTCCTCCAGCAGGCCCATGGGCGTGACGACGTTGCCCTTGGACTTCGACATCTTCTTGCGGTCGGGGTCGAGGATCCAGCCCGAGATCGCGGCGTTCTTCCAGGGCAGGGTGCCGAACTCGAGGTGCGAGCGCACGACCGTCGAGAAGAGCCACGTGCGGATGATGTCCTGGCCCTGCGGGCGCAGGTCCATGGGGAACACGCGCTCGAAGAGGTCGGGGTCGACCTCCCAGCCGCCCGCGATCTGGGGCGTGAGCGAGGATGTCGCCCAGGTGTCCATGATGTCGTTCTCGCCGACGAAGCCGCCCGGCACGCCGCGCTGGTCCTCGGTGAACCCGTCCGGCACGTCGGACGACGGGTCGACCGGCAGCGCCGCCTCGGAGGGCACGAGCGGGTGGTCGTGGTCGACCTCGCCCGACTCCAGCACCGGGTACCACAGCGGGATCGCGACGCCGAAGAAGCGCTGGCGCGAGACGAGCCAGTCGCCGTTGAGCCCGCCCACCCAGTTGTCGTAGCGCACGCGCATGAAGTCGGGGTGGAAGTCGAGCTCCTTGCCGCGGCCGAGCAGCTCGGCGCGCAGGTCGCGGCGCGTGCCGTCCTCGGCGACCCAGTCGCGGCCGCCGTTGCGGATGTACCACTGGCGCGACGTGACGATCTCGAGCGGCTTGTCGCCCTTCTCGAAGAAGTTCGCCTTGCGCTGCGTGGCCACGGGCTCGCCGTCGAGGTCGCCCGTGTCGCGCAGCGCATCGACGACGACCTGGCGCGCGGAGAACGTCGTCTTGCCCGCGAGCTCGGCGAAGACGCCCTGACCCGCGTGCGACGTGATCCACTCCGGCGTCTCGCGCACGATGCGACCGTCGCGCGTGATGATCGAGCGCGTCGGGAGCTGCAGCTCGCGCCACCACTGCACGTCGGTGAGGTCGCCGAACGTGCAGCACATCGCGATGCCCGCGCCCTTGTCGCGCTCGGCGGCGGGGTGCGCGAGCACGGGCAGCTCGACGTCGAAGAGGGGCGAACGCACCGTCGACCCGAACAGGTGCCGGTAGCGCTCGTCGTCCGGGTGCGCGACGAGCGCGACGCACGCGGCGAGCAGCTCGGGGCGCGTCGTCTCGATGTAGAGGGGCGTCCCGTCGTCGGGCGTGCCGGGCGCGACGCGGTGGAACGCGACCTTGTGGAAGTGCCCGGGGTAGTCGCGGGCCTCGAGCTCGGCCTGCGCGACCGCCGTCTGGAACGTCACGTCCCACAGGCCCGGCGCCTCGGCCTGGTAGGCCTCGCCGCGGCCGAGGTTGCGCAGGAACGCGCGCTGCGCAGCGGTCCGCGACCGCGCGTCGATGGTCTGGTAGTGCTGCGCCCAGTCGACCGACAGCCCGAGCCGACGCCACAGCGCCTCGAACTGCTTCTCGTCCTCGGCGGTCAGGCGCTCGCACAGCTCGATGAAGTTGCGGCGGCTCACGGGCACCTGGTCCGCGGCCTTGACCGACTTGCCCTCGCCGCCCTCGTGCGGGGGCTCGAAGCCCTCGACGTAGGGAAGCGTCGGGTCGCAGCGCACGCCGTAGTAGTTCTGCACGCGGCGCTCGGTGGGCAGGCCGTTGTCGTCCCAGCCCATGGGGTAGAACACCTCGAGGCCACACATGCGCCGGTACCGCGCGACGACGTCCGTGTGCGTGTAGGAGAACACGTGACCCACGTGCAGGGAGCCCGAGACCGTCGGCGGCGGGGTGTCGATCGAGAAGACCTGCTCGCGGGTCTTCGAGCGGTCGAACGCGTACGTGCCCCGCTCGGTCCAGCGGGCGCCGTGCGTGTCCTCCAGGCCGTCGAGGCTCACACGGTCCGGTACTCCCGCGACCACCGCGCGGACGACGTCGCCGGCTACGTACCCGGGGGCGGTGGTCGTTGCTGCGGTGGCTTCGGTCGCGCCCGTCGGCGCGTTCGTCGGGAAGTCGCTCATGGTCGCCCATTCTCCCAGATCCCGGGGCGTGGACGGACGGCGTCTCGCCGCGAGACCGCCACCGATGTCTGCGACGATCGCGCAGGCGGAGCATAGGCTCGTGGCCATGTCCTCAGACCTCACCGTCGGCTACGCCGCCATGCTGGAGCAGTTCCACCCGACCGAGGCCGTCGAGCTCTCGGCCTTCGCCGAGGAGCACGGCTTCTCGGGCACCATGGCGGCCGACCACTTCCAGCCGTGGGTCCCCGCGCAGGGGCAGTCCTCGTTCGTGTGGAACGTGCTCACCGCGCTCGGCGAGCGCACGCGCGGCGACCTCGGGCCGGGCGTCACGGCCCCGACGTTCCGCTGGCACCCCGCGATGGTCGCGCAGGCGTCCGCGACGCTCGCGGCGATGTACCCGGGCCGGCACTGGCTCGGTCTGGGTTCGGGCGAGGCGCTCAACGAGCACGTCGTCGCGGGCTACTGGCCCGAGGCGCCGGAGCGGATCAACCGCATGTTCGAGGCCATCGACGTCATCAAGAAGCTCTTCACCGCCTCGCTCGCCGGCAAGGACGTCAAGCACGCGGGGCAGTTCTACAAGATGGAGTCCACGCGGCTGTGGACCATGCCCGAGGTGCCGCCGGAGATCCTCGTCGCGACCGCCGGGCCCGTGACGGCCAAGCGGGCGGGCAAGCACGCCGACGGTCTCATCACGGTCGGCGCGCCGCTGGAGAAGATCTCCATGCTGTTCGGCAAGTTCGACGACGGCGTCCGGGAGTCCGGCCGCGACCCCGAGGCGATGCCCAAGGTGCTCCAGCTCCACCTCTCGTGGGCGGCGACGGACGAGGAAGCGCTCGCGAACGCGATGACCGAGTGGCCCAACGGCGGCATGAAGTTCCCCAAGGCGGACATCCGCTCCCCGCACGACTTCGAGCAGATGGCCAAGCTCGTGCGGCCCGAGGACTTCGAGGGCCGCATGGTCATCTCGGCCGACCCGGACGAGCACCGTGCGTACATCCAGAAGTTCGTCGACCTCGGTTTCGACCGCATCTACCTCCACAACGTGGGCCGCAACCAGCGCGAGTGGATCGAGACCTTCGGGCGCGACGTCCTGCCGAAGCTCTCTCGATGAGCGACGACGACGCCGCGCGCCTGAGCGTCTGGGCGCCGTCGGGCCTCGGCGAGGTCGGCCCGGGCGACGACCTGGCCGTGCTGGTCGGAGACCTGCTCGCGGCTGACGCGCTCGCCGCGGGAGACGCGCTCGCGGACGGGGACGTCGTCGTCGTCACGAGCAAGATCGTGTCCAAGGCAGAGGGCCGCGTCGTCGCGGCCGACGACCGCGAGCAGGCGATCACCGACGAGACGGTGCGCGTCGTCGCGACGCGCGAGCGGCCCGGGCTGCCCCCGCTGCGCATCGTGGAGAACCGTCTGGGCCTCGTCATGGCGGCGGCCGGGGTCGACGCGTCGAACACGCCCGACGGCACCGTCCTGCTGCTGCCCGTCGACCCTGACGCGTCGGCCCGGTCGCTGCGCGCGGCGCTGCGCGACCGGTTCGGGGTCGACCGACTGGGGGTCGTCGTGACCGACACCATGGGGCGCGCGTGGCGCGACGGTCTCGTCGACGTCGCGATCGGGGCGGCGGGGATCGTCGTCGCCGAGGACCTGCGCGGGGGTGTGGACGCGCACGGGCGCCCGATCTCGGTGACGGTCACCGCTGTCGCGGACGAGGTCGCCGCCGCGAGCGAGCTCGTCCGCGGCAAGACGGCCGGTCGGCCGGTGGCGGTCGTCCGCGGGCTCGACCGGTACGTGGTGACCGACGACGGCCCGGGGGCGCGCACGCTCGTCCGGCCTTCCGCGGACGACCTGTTCCGCGAGGGCAGCGCCGAGGCGTACGCGCGCGGCCTCGTGGACGGGCGGGCGGGGCAGGCCCACGTCGAGCCGGCGCCCGACGCCGCGTACGCCGACGGCTACCGGGCGGGGTTCGCCGAGGGGTACCGCGAGGGCTCGGGCAACGAGCCCGTGCGCGGCTGAACCGGCGGGCGCGGGGAACGACGTGGGCCGGACGGGACCTTCCCGGCATTCTTCTGGCCCGGCTCCCCGTTGACGGCTAGCCTGCCGGGATGCTGCCCGCCGACTGGATCCCGCACCGCCGCCCGGACGACCGCGAGCACGTCGGGTGGATCCGCCCGGCGGGCGACGGCTGGGTCGCGGTGAACCTGCTCGGGCGCGAGCTCACGGAGCCTGTCGACTGGCTCGCGGCCGAGGAGGCGCTCGACGCCGCCTCGCTCGCCTGGTTCGCCGACGTCTGGATGCTCGAGCAGGACGGCGGCGAGCCGCTGCGCGTCCGGCTCGTCGAGGTCACGCCGGACGGCGTCGTCGTGCAGACCGACGACTTCGGCGCGATCGACGTCCCGGTCGAGCGGTTCTCGCTGTCGTGGCCGCCGCCCGCGACGCTGCGTCCGCGACGACCGGACGACCCCGACGGGCGGGTCTGGCCCGGGCGCCGGGACTGAGGGCGTGAGGTCGGTCGGAACCCACGCCCTCGGTTCACGCCAGGCCGTCAGCCGGCGTCCGTCGTGCCCTCGTACAGACCGATCTGGTTGCCGTCGTCGTCCTCGAAGATCGCCCACCAGGAGGTCGGGCTGATCTCGGAACGCTCCATGACGACCGTCCCCCCGAGCTCGCGGACCTTGGCGAGCGTCTCGTCGATCGAGTCGACCTCGACGTAGCTGCGCGGGCTCGTGAATCCCTCCGACCGGGGCGCGAGGCCGCCGCCGCTGACCTGGTTCGGCGCTCGCCACATCGGGTAGCCCTCGAACCCGGGCACCTCGGCGATCTGCCACCCGAACAGCTGGCCGTAGAACTGCGTGGCCCGGCCGCTGTCGCTCACCGGGATGTCGGTGTGCGTGATGTCTCCGTGCGCCATGGCTTCCTCCAGGACGTCCTGGGCGGGCGGTCCGCCCGCCGCTCTCACGCTAAGGCGGCAAGGTCAGGATCACCAGTGCTGGGCCGGGGCATGATGATCGGCGGACTGCCGGCAGGGCGATAACGGCTCGAGTTATCATCGGGCCGTGACCAGATCGTACGGGGACGTCCTCCGGGCTCGTCGCAGGATCCTCGGGCTCTCCCAGCGCGAGCTCGCCGGACGTGCGCAGGTGAAGCAGCCTCTTGTCGCCGCGATCGAGACGGGTAGGCGCCAGCCGTCCGACGCGGCGCGTGCCGCCCTGGACCACGCGCTGGCCCTGAGGCCCTCGACGGCGCTCGCCGCCCGCAGGAACGAGGTCCGAGCCCTGTTCGCTCGGGCCGGGCTGGCCGAGCCGCGCGTCTTCGGTTCGGTGGCTCGCGATGAGGACGACCTGACGTCCGACGTCGACCTGCTCGTCGAGTTCGGGGACCAGCACGACATCGTCGATCTGCTGACGCTCGAGGTAGAGCTCGAGGAGCTGCTCACGGTGCACGTCGACATCGTGGATGCCCGCTCCGACTCAGAGGTGTCCCGGCGAGCTGCGTCCGAGGCGGTTCCGCTGTGACGATCGACGAGAACAGGGACGCCGACCGGCTCCGACGCCGCCTCGGCGATCTCGCGGAGTTCGCCGCTGACGCGTCGTACACGGTCGGTCTCGGCCTCGACGCCTACCTTGAGGACACCCCTCAGGGACGCGTGCTGCGCAACAGCGGACGGCACGTCCTCGTCCAGGTGGCGACGGTGGTCGAGAAGCTGCCGCAGTCCTTCAAGGACGCGCACGACGACGTCGAGTGGGTCGCGATCGCCCGCATGCGCAGCCTCATCGCGCACCACTACGACAAGGTCGACGACCGGCTCGTCTTCGCTGCCCTCGAGAGGCGGATCCCCGACCTCGCGAGGCGCCTCGGACTGTAGGAGCTCCGGCTGTGTCAGTCCGTTGCGCGAGTTGCCGTCCCGACCTCCGGTGCCACGGGCGTCGTCACGTCCGACGGCGCGTCATCTGGCTCTGCAGCGGCTGACGGCGCGTCGCCGGCTTCCGTCGCGCTCGACCCGACCTCGTCGCCCGAGAGCCAGCGCAGCCAGCCCGAGCCGGGGTCGGGCTCCAGGACGAGCGCGCGCACGAGGAGCGTGAGCGGGATCGCGAGGATCGCGCCGAGCGGGCCGATGACGAACGTCCAGAACACGACGGAGACGAAGCTCAGGGTGAGGCTGAGGTTCACCGCGTCGGCGACGAACTTCGGCTGGACGAGCACCTGCAGCACGACGTTCACGACGCAGTAGACCGCGACGACGGCGAGGGCGAGCTGCCACCCGCCGACGACGAACGCCATGATCACCGGCGGCACGAGTCCGAGGACGAAGCCGATGTTCGGGATGAAGTTGGTGACGAAGGCGAGGATCGCCCACACCACCGGGGCCGGCACCCCGAGCAGGGCGAGCGCCGCGCCGTCCACGATCGCGACGACCGCGCCGAAGGACGCGTTGACCACGTAGTAGCGCCGCACGCCGCCCGAGAACCGCGACGCCCGGTCGATCGTGGCGGCGCGCCCCGACCCGAAGACCGCGCCGGCCGTCGAGTACCGCGCGGCGTCCGCGGCCATGAAGATCGCGTACGCGAGGACGAAGAAGAACGCCGTCGCGATGCCGAGGACGATCCCGGAGACGTCGCCGGCGAGGCTCAGCACGCGGCCGGGCTCGAGCCATGACGTCGCAGCCTCCGCGATGTCCGTGTCGATGCCCGCCGCCGCGAGCTGCTCGACGACGTCCTCGACCGAGCGCACGAGCGCCGGGAGGTACTCCCGGACCAGGTCCGCGAACCGGAACCCCGCGAAGACCAGCATCGCCACGAGCGCCGCGAGGATGAGGTAGGCGAGGACGACGACGGCCGTCGTCGCGGCCCAGCGCGGCCAGCCGCGACGCTCGAGCGGGAAGCGCACCGGGTGGCAGATGATGATGATCACCGCGGCGAGGAGGATCGGCGCGAGCACCTCGCGGGCCGTGTGCACCCCCGCGAGCACGACCACGCTCGCAGCCAGGGCGAGGAGCGTGCGTGTGGCGGGCGGCAGCGCCGAGGCGCGGGGCGTCGTCGTGGTCACGCGCCGACCCTAGCGAACCCCGGGGCCTGCTCGGGTCAGCCCTTGGCTGCCTTCGCGGCGGCCTTCTGCTCCTTCTTGAAGGCGCGCACCTCGGCGAGGGACTCGGGGTTCGTGACGTCGGCGATGGATCGGCGGGAGCCGTCGTCGCCGTAGTGGCCCGCGGCGTCGCGCCACCCGGCGGGCTGCACGCCGCGCTGCTTGCCGAGGAGGGCGAGGAAGATCTTCGCCTTCTGCTCCCCGAAGCCGGGGAGCGCCCGCAGCCGGGCGAGGACCTCGGAGCCGGTCGGGGCTCCGGCGGCGCCCGGCACCGTCCAGATGCCGCTCGTGTCGCCGTCGTACTCGTCGACGACGACCTGCGCCAGGTCCTGGATGCGCCCGGCCATCGACCGCCCGTACCGGTGGATCGCGGGCGGCGTCGTCGCGAGCGTCACGAACGCGTCCGGGTCGGCGTCGGCGACGGCGCGCGGGTCGATCGAGCCGAGCCGGTCGCGGATCTTGCGCGGCCCGGCGAACGCGTGCTCCATCGGGTACTGCTGGTCGAGAAGCATCCCGACGAGGAGCGCGAACGCGTCGTCGCTCAGCAGGGCGTCGCTCTCGGGGTCACCGGTGATCCACAGCTGGTCTGCCATGCCGTCCATCATGGCAGGGCGCGGCGCAGCCGTCCGGTGCGGAACTCGTCCACGCCCGTGCGGCGCAGCACGGCGCTCGTCCAGCCGGGCAGCAGGCGCAGGCCGTCCTCCCCGGTGACGCGGCGCAGGTCGTCGACGACGAACTCCTCGTCGCGCCGCTCGAGCACGAACGAGCCGGCGGCCTCGACGTTGCGCAACCAGTCGACGTCGGGCCCGTACGTGAGCGCCAGCACCACCCGCACGTCGGGTCCGTCGCGGTACGCGAACGCGAAGACGGGAGTGCGGTACTCGCGTCCGCTGCGCCGCCCGACGTGGCGGACGACGGCCATCGGCCCGGTGCCCGTCGCGACGCGCAGCATGACCGGGTTGAGGAAGCGCTTGTTGCTCTGGGTGACCCAGTGCGGCATCGGCATGCCCCATCGTCGCGCGGTGGGTGCTCCTTCGCGACCGGGTCCCCGCGGCCTATCGTGGGCCCGTGCCGACGCGACTGCTCCTCCTCAGCGACACGCACGTGCCAGTGCGGGCGCGCGGACTCCCGGAACAGGTGTGGCGCGCGGTCGACGCGGCGGACGTGGTCGTCCACGCGGGCGACTGGGTGAGCGTCGATCTGCTGGACGCGTTCGAGTCACGGGCGCAGCGGCTCGTCGGCGTCGCGGGCAACAACGACGGTCCCGAGCTCCACGACCGGCTCCCCGAGGTGGCCCGGACGACGATCGACGGGCTGCGCATCGCCGTCGTGCATGAGACGGGCGGCAAGGACGGGCGCGAACGCCGCGCCGACGTCGCGTTCCCCGACACCGACCTCCTCGTCTTCGGGCACAGCCACATCCCGTGGGACACCACCGCGCCGAGCGGGATGCGCCTGCTCAACCCCGGGTCGCCGAGCGACCGGCGGCGTCAGCCGGTCGGCACGTTCCTCACGGCGACGGTCGACGACGGCGCGCTGCGCGACGTCGTGCTCGTCCCGGTCGAGCGCTGACGGGCGGAGGCACCGGGCGTCCGGCGGGCGTCAGGCCGCGCCCACGCGCTGACGGTGCGCGGCCGGGCTCACGCCGCGCACGCGCTTGAACGCGGCGCTGAGCGCGAACGGCGACGCGTACCCGACAGCGCGTGCGACCGACGTGAGCGTCGCGTCGGGCTCGAGCAGCAGGTCGGCTGCGAGGTCGAGGCGCCAGCCCGTGAGATAGCTCATGGGCGGCTCGCCGACGAGCGTCGTGAACCGGCGCGAGAACGCGGCGCGCGAGAGCCCAACCTCGCGCGCGAGCGAGTCGACGGTCCACGCCCGCGCCGGGTCGTGGTGGATGAGCCGCAGCGCCGCGCCCACGACGGCGTCGGCGTCGGCCCGGTACCAGCCGGGCGCGTCGTCGCGGGACAGCCAGGTGCGCAGGCACGAGATGAGGAGCAGGTCGAGCAGACGGTCGAGCACGGCCTCCTGCCCGGGCAGGTCCTGCACGACCTCGCGCGCGAGCATCTCGACGAGCGTGGAGTCGACCTCGTCGCGCCGCAGGACGACGCGTCGGGGCAGGACCCGCAGGACACGACGCCCGACCTCGCCGTCGAGCGGGTACGTCCCCGTGATGATCACGGTCTCGCCGTCGGGGTCGTTGCCCCACGAGCGGACGCCGAGCACCGTCATGGGCGAGGGGCCGCCGTCGACGGCGCGGCACATGTCCGACTCCGGGCCGATGACCACCTGCGGCGCGGTGGTCGGGGAGTCGGCGACGACGTAGTGGTCCGGGCCGCGGAGCAGGACGACGTCCCCCGCCTCGACGCGCGTGCCCCCGTCGGTGCGGCCGGGCCCGTCCGCACGGTCGGGGCCCGAGGCCGGCCCGACCCAGCCCGACCCGCGCAGGACGGGCACGATCGTCAGCGGCGCCTCGTCCTCGATCCGCATGCCCCAGGGCGCACGGAGATGGCTCCGCAGGAGGAAGGCCCCGCGCGCGCGAGGTCCGTCGAGCAGTCCGGCGACGACGTCCATCCCGCCAGGGTAGACCCGCGCGTTCGCGACGGCGAGACGATCACGCATGCAGACGAGCGTCTGAGCCATGGAACGTCTCGTGCGACCCCGGTTGACTCTGAGCATCACCACCGACCGACCTCGACAGGAGCTCACCATGACGACGACGGCAACCACCACCACGGGTCACGACGCAAAGACCACGTCCGACCCGGTGCCGGGGACGGTCCTCGTCCTCGGCGCGACCGGCAAGACGGGCCGGCGGGTCGCGGACCGCCTCGACGCGCTCGGGGTACCCGTCCGCCGCGCGTCGCGCTCGGGCGACGTCCGCTTCGACTGGGAGGACGACGCGACGTGGGCGCCGGCGGTCGAGGGCGCCGAGGCGGTGTACGTCGTGTACGTCCCCGACCTCGCTATCCCCGGGTCGCCCGAGACCGTCATGCGGTTCGCGGCGGTCGCGCGGGAGGCGGGCGTGCGGCGGCTCGTCCTGCTCTCGGGTCGCGGCGAGGAGGAGGCGCAGCGGGCCGAGGCGCTGGTCGCCGAGGCGTTCCCCGCCCGCACGGTCGTCCGGTGCGCGTTCTTCGCCCAGAACTTCAGCGAGAGCTTCCTGTACGAGCCCGTGCTCAACGGCGTGCTCGCGCTCCCCGTCAGCGACGTCGCGGAGCCGTTCGTCGACCTCGAGGACGTCGCCGATGTCGTGGTCACCGCGCTCACCGACGACTCCCACGCCGGCCAGGTCTACGAGCTCACCGGCCCGCGCGCGCTGACCTTTGCGGAGGCGGTCTCCGAGATCACCGCCGCGAGCGGCCGGGACGTGCGGTTCGTCCCGATCACGATGGACGAGTTCACCGGGGGTCTGCTCGCCGCCGGTCTGCCCGAGGACGTCGTCGGCCTCATGCGCTACCTGTTCACCGAGGTGCTCGACGGCCGCGGGACGCCCGTGACGGACGGCGTGCAGCGTGCGCTCGGCCGCGAGCCCCGCAGCTTCGGAGCGTACGCGGCGCGCGAGGCCGCGGCCTGGCGCGCCGCGGACGAGGCAGGGGCGACCGCGTGAGCGGGCTCGACGCGTTCACGGTGCTCGTCGTCGCCGGGGCGGTCGCGACCGGGCTCGCCGGCGGGGTGCTGTACGCCTTCTCGGCCTTCGTCATGGCAGGCCTGCGGCGCTTGCCCGCTGCCGACGGCGCCGCCGCGATGATCGCGATCAACCGCGACGCGCTGCGCCCCCCGCTCATGCTCCTGCTCCTCGCGTCGGTGCTCGTTCCCGCGGCGGCGACCGTCGTCGGGCTCGTGGGCGGCGAGGACGGGGCGGGGTGGGCGCTCGCGGGCGCCGTCGTCTCGCTCGTCGGCGTCCTCGGCGTCACGGGCGTCGGCAACGTCCCGCTCAACGAGCGGCTCGACCGGGCCGCCGACCCGGCGTCCGAGTGGCAGACGTTCGTGCCGCGCTGGCTCGCGTGGAACCACGTGCGGACCGCTGCCGGTGCGGTCGCCACCGCGCTCCTGGCGCTCGCCCTGGTCTGACGGCGCCAGAGCACTGTCAGGTCGACAGGTCACCCGGGCGTCACCACGTCCTGCCATGGACGCCGTACCCGGCCGGTTTCAGGATCACGTGACGCCCGGGTGACCTGGGGATCTGACACCCCGGGCGGCTCGGATCGGAATAGCGCTGGTCGAGGCCCTGTTGCCGCCGTCATGAGCGATGACGCACCCGCCGAGTCCGGGACCGGCGAGCAGGACACCATCCGTCGGGTCCTCGAGGACACCGAGACCTGGGCCGTCGTCGGCCTGTCGAACAACACCGCGCGCGCCGCCTACGGCGTCGCGCGCGTGCTGCAGCAGCACGGCAAGCGCGTCGTGCCGGTGCACCCGTCCGCCGAGACCGTGCACGGCGAGCAGGGGTACGCGAGCCTCGCGGACGTGCCGTTCCCCGTCGACGTCGTCGACGTGTTCGTGCGCTCCGAGCTCGCGGGCGACGTCGCGGACCAGGCCGTCGCGATCGGCGCGCGGGCCGTGTGGTTCCAGCTCGACGTGATCGACGAGGATGCGGCGCGGCGCGTGCGCGACGCCGGGCTCGACATGGTCATGGACCGGTGCCCGGCGATCGAGCTCCCGCGGCTCGCCGCGACGACCAAGGAGGCATGACCATGCTCGTGATCGACACCTCGACCGACCTCGGTGCTCGCGCGGCCAAGCGCCTCGCCGACGAGCAGGTCCTCTGGCTCGTCACCGTCGACCCGCACGGCACACCGCAGCCGACGCCCGTGTGGTTCTGGTGGGACGGCGCGGACGGCGTCGTCGTCAAGAGCCAGCCCCGCACTGCGAAGCTCCGCAACGTCCGCGGGAACCCGCGCGTCGCCGTCCACCTCAACAGCACGCGGTCGGGCGGCGACGTCGTCGTCCTCACCGGGACCGCGACGATCGACGACGACGGCACCGCCGCCGACGAGCGCGCCGGCTACGACGCGAAGTACGACGCCGGTATCGGCGGCCTCGGCATGACGCCCGACGGTTTCCACGCCGACTACGCCGTCACGCTCCGGATCCATCTCGACCGTCTGCGCGGCTTCTGAGCGCCGACTGCGTGAACCGTCGCTGCCGGGCTCAACGGTCGAGGCGGGCGGTCGCCTGGTCGAGTGCCGTGTCGATCTCGTCCTCGGGGATGTGCAGCTCGCCGAGCGACACCGAGAAGGTTTCTTCGTCAAGCCCGAGCGCCCTCGCTGCAGGTTCCAGGTCGATTCCGTCACCGTGGTCGACGTCGCCCCCGACGTAGACGGGCATGCCCGACACCGTGGGCAGGACCACCACCAGCACCTCGGCCAGCACGTCCGGGTCCAGCTCTGGACGATTGCTCTCGGTGGGGTGCAGCGCCACCCCGACGCCCAGGTCGCAGGCTCCCTCGCAGTTGCTCGCGCCGGTGTACGAGGTGACCTCGACCGGGAGGTTCGCCTCGTCCAGGGCGTCCTGGACGGCGGGCAGGGCCTGCTCGACGTCGGCGTACGAGACGTCCGAGGTGTCGAACGGGGACCGCCCGTCGAGCACGGCGCAGCCGGAGACGGACACGACACAGGTGACGGCGAGACCGACCGCAACGACCGTCCGAAGAGCGTGGGGAACCAGGGAGCAGTGCACCCGCCGAGGCTACGCGAGTGGTCGCGGTCAGTCCCGCGGCGCGAAGGTGAGGACGGGCCGTCCCGTGCGCGGGTGCGTGAGCACCTCGCACCGCACGCCGTAGACGGGGTCGAGCACCTCGGGCACCAGCACGTCGCGCGCGGCGCCCGCCGCGACGACGCGGCCGGCGGACAGCACCACGACGTGGTCGCACGTCTGGGCCGCGAGGTTGAGGTCGTGCAGCGCGGCGAGGACGGTCACGCCCTCGTCGGCGAGCTCACCCAGGACGCGCATCGCGTCGAGCTGGGCGGCGATGTCGAGGTGGTTCGTCGGCTCGTCGAGCAGGATCAGCGCGGGCTCCTGGGCGAGTGCGCGAGCCATGTGCACGCGCTGGCGCTCTCCGCCCGAGAGCGTCGCGACCTCGCGCTCCGCGAACTCGGCCATCCCGACACGGGAGAGCGCAGCGAGCGCCGCGGCGCGGTCGGCGTCGGAGTCGCCCGCCAGCAACGAGCGGTGGGGGATGCGGCCGAGCAGCACCGCGTCGCGGACCGTGAGCGGCAGGTCGGTGGTCGCGTCCTGCTCCACGAGCGCGAGGATTCGGGCGCGACGGCGGCGGGGGAGACCGAGCAGGTCGACGTCGCCGAACTGGACGGTCGCGCGCACCGCGCTCGGGGCCGTGACACCGGCGAGAACGCGCAGGAGCGTCGACTTCCCCGACCCGTTCGGGCCGAGCAGGCCGCTCACGGCGCCGGGGGGCGCGGTGCAGTCGACGCCGTCGAGGATCAGCCGCCCGTCGACGGACCACGACACGCGCGACACCTCCAGCCCGCCGCCGAGCCCGCCGGCCGCCGGAGCGTCGGTGCGGGCGTCGCCGTCCTGCCGGGCGTCGTGCAGGTCCGGCGTCGTGCGGAGCGTCTCGGTCACGCGATCCTCCTCCCGCGCCACAGGAGCAGCGCGAACACGGGCGCGCCGATCGCCGCGGTGACGATCCCGACGGGCAGCTCGCGCGGCGCGAACACCGTGCGCGCGAGCGTGTCCGCCCAGACGAGGAACGTCGCGCCGAAGAGCGCGGACAGCGGCAGGAGCAGCCGGTGCCGCGCGCCCGTGAGCAGGCGGACGGCGTGCGGGAGGATCAGCCCGACGAACCCGATCGACCCGGACTGGGACACGAGCGCGCCGGTGAGCAACGCGACGCCGATCAGCAGCGTCCAGCGCACGCGGGCCACGTTCACCCCGAGCGCGGACGCCGCGGTGTCGCCGAACGTGAACGCGTCGAGCACCGAGCCGGTCGACGCGAGCAGCGTCCCGAGCACGAGGGTCGCGATGCCCGCGACGGCGATCGACGTCCACGTCGCCCCGGCGACGGACCCCATGAGCCACGAGAGGATCTCGCGGTACGAGTCGCCGGTCGCGGACCAGAAGATGACGAAGCTCGTCGCGGCGGCCGCGAGCTGGCTCACCGCGAGACCGGCGAGCACGGTGCGCGTCGGGGTGATCGAGCCGAGCGCGCCCGCGAGCCCGAGCGCCGCCGCGAGCGCGAGCACCGCGCCGCCGAACGCCGCGACGGGCAACAGCACGGTCAGGCCGGCGACGAGCACGAGCACGGCACCGAGCGACGCGCCCGACGACAGCCCGAGCAGGTAGGGATCCGCGAGCGGGTTGCGCGTGAGGGACTGCATGACGACGCCGCACACCGCGAGCCCGGCGCCGACCGCAGCGGCGGTGAGCACGCGCGGGAGCCGCAGCTGCCACACCATCCCGTCCTGGAGCGTGCCGAGCGGCTCGAGACCGAGCAGCCCGCCCAGCCCGAGGTGCGTCGCGATCGAGCGCCACACGTCCCCGACAGCGAGGTCCGCGGGGCCGATCGTCACCGCGACGAGAACGGTCACGACGAGCGCGCCCACCCCGACGGGCACCCACCACGCGGCCCCGCGCCGCGCGCGCCGAGAAGTGGGCTTCCGCCCCGGATCCGAGTGTTCTCGGGGCGGAAGCCCACTTCTCGGCGGGCTCGCGTGCGGCGCGGTGCCGGTCGCACGGTCGACGGCGGTCACAGGTCGAGCGCCTCCAGCTGCGCCGCGAGGTCCACGACGGCGTCGACGTTGCGCACGCCCGCCTCGCTCGCCGGGAACGGGATCGTCAGGTAGCGGCCCTCGCGCACGGCCGTCATCTCGGCGGTCGCAGGGTTCGACTCGAGCCGCTCGATCTTCGACTCGGCGGTGTTCCACGCGGCGTCGACGAGCACCAGCACGTCGGGGTCGGCGGCGATCGCCTCCTCCCACGCGAACGCGGTCCACGTGTCGTGCACGTCGCCCGCGACGTTCTCGAGCCCGACCGCGTCCATGATCATCTGCGGCGCGCCGATCCCGGCGCCGACGTACGGGATGTCGTCGCCCGACGAGTACCACAGGGCAGTGAGCCCGCGGTCGTCCGCGGTCACGCCGTCGAGCGTCGCGCGCTGCTCCGCGACGAGGTCCGCCGCTGCCTCCTGCGCGTCGAAGATCGCGCCGACCTCGGTGATCTCGGCGAACACGTCGTCGAACGTCAGGGGGTCGGGCATGTACCCCGGTGCCTTGCACGCGGCGGGGGAGACGTACGTCGCGACGCCGAGCGCGGCCAGGGTCTCGCGATCCCCCGCCCCCTCGGCGGTGAGGTTGGACTCCCACCCGGCGTAGACGAGGTCCGGCTCCGTCTCGAGCACGGCCTCGGCCCCGGGGACCTTGTCGGACATCGGCTCCGCGACGGCCGGGACGTCGTCGGCGGCGTCCGCGAGGGACTCCGGCACCGGGCCGTCAGCGAACGCCGTCGCGACGATCCGGTCGCCGAGCCCGAGCGCGAGCAGCATCTCCGTGGTGCTCGACTTGATCGTCACGACCCGCTCGGGCGCCGCGTCGAACGTCACCTCGAAGCCGCAGTCGTCGAGCGTGAGGGGGTACGTCGTGCTCGCCGCGGTGCCCGACGGCGGGGCGTCGACCGTGGAGGTCGCGTCGCCTCCCGGCGCCGTGCTGGAGGAGCACGCGCCGAGCACGAGGGCGAGGACCGCCGTCGGCAGGACCAGGGCGCGTCGGCGGGCGGACCGGCGGTCGTGCAGAGAGGAGGGCGCAGCGGTACGGGGTTCAGGCACGGGTGGGATCTCCGGGGTCCGGGCGCGGCCCGGACGCCCTGGGGCGCGCCGGTGCCACGGTGCGTTCTCGATGCCCGCCGGGAGGTCCCCGACCGGGACCGACGCGTCATCTCGCGTCGCACGGACCCGCGGCACAGATCCGGTGCCGCCCGACGAGCCAGGGAGGGCTCGCGATCCTCGTCCAGCCTAGTACGACGACGCGTCCACCTCCCGGTCCGGCGCCGAACCCGGGGTCTTCCCCCAGCCGGCGCTCGCCGTGAGGAGAGATCCGGGGTTCGGCGGAGGGTTCGGCGGACGCGTCGCCGTCGCGACGTCCCAGCGGATGGGACGCGTGAGGCGATCGCGTGCGGCGAGGTGGCACAGTGGCGCTCGTGAGCGACCTCGACACCACCCCGAGCAAGGACCAACCCAGCACTGACCACGGCGCGGGGCGCGCCCGGCCCGGCGCGGACGGGCCGCTGCGCGCGGTCGTGACCGGCGCGTCGTCGGGCATCGGCGAGGCGTGCGTGCGGTTCCTGCGCGCCCGCGGCTGGGACGTCGTCGCGTTCGCGCGCCGTGCCGACCGGCTGGCCGACCTCGCGGCGCGCACCGGCGCGCACCCGGTCGTCGGCGACGTGACGTCCGACGACGACGTCTCGCGGCTCGTCGCGGAGGCGGGCGCCCGGGGGCCGGTGAACGCCCTGCTCAACATCGCCGGGTACGGTCTCGGCGTCGACCACGTCGACGAGGCGAAGGTCGACGAGTGGCGCGACATGTACGAGACGAACGTGCTCGGCACCGTCCGGGTGACGAAGGCGTTCCTCCCGCTGCTGCGGGCGTCGCGTCGCGGCGACATCGTGCTCATGACCTCGACGGCGGGGCACGACACGTACGTCGGCGGCTCTGGCTACGTCGCGTCGAAGCACGCGCTGCTCGGCGTCGCGAAGACGCTGCGGCTCGAGCTCGTCGGCGAGCCGATCCGCGTCATCGAGATCGCGCCCGGCCTCGTGCACACGCCCGAGTTCTCGCTCAACCGCTACCACGGCGACCAGGCCGGGGCCGACGCCGTGTACGCGGGCGTCGAGGACCCGCTCACCGCGGACGACGTGGCCGACGTCGTGACGTTCGCCGTCACGCGACCGCACCACGTGAACATCGACTCGCTCATCCTGCGCCCGGTCGCGCAGGCGTCGACGTACTCGCTGTGGCGCGCGCCCCTGGAGCCCATGGGTGTGCGCTGACCTGCCTGCGGGCGCTCTCGCGCCGGTAGGTTGAGCGACCGAGGTCACGTCGGAGGGGGAGAACGTGCTCGACGCCTTCCGCCACGCCTACTGGAACGCACTGATGACGCGCAAGTACGGCGAGGCCTGGGCGGAGGACTACGCCACGGCGCACGAGCAGCTCCCTGGGAACCCGCCTGCGCGCGAGGCGATGGACCTGTACAACAACGAGGTGGGGCGACGGATCGCTGCCGAGAACCCGCACGCGGACGTCCACCAGCTCGCCGACCTCGTCGAGAAGGCCGTCCGCGACGGCGAGACCGTCGTCGTCGATCGCGAGGGCAACCTCGCACACTCCGACCAGGTCGCGGTCGGCGAGACGGGAGAGGCGCCGCGCGCGGAACCGCTCCCCGGCCAGGATCCGCAGTTCAACGACGAGAGCTGGGAGTCGTGAGGCGCCCCCAGGCCGCGTCACTGCTCGTCCCTGCGCTCGTCCTCGTCGCTGCAGGCTGCAGCGGGAAGGGAGCCGATGTGCCGTCCCCCAAGGCAGCGCCCTCGCTGGACGAGGCGATCCTGGAGGTCGCCGACACCGGGACCACCGTCCCCCTCGCGGACCGGACCGACTTCGACTGGGACGAGGTGGCGCTCTTCCACCAGGGGGCGAAGGTCGACGACATCGAGCTCGTCGTGGGTGATACCGGGCTCGACGCGACGCGGTTCACGGATCCCACGGACCTCTTCGTCTTCCGTGACGACGGGAAGGTGGTACGCCTCCTCGTCACGTCCCCCGACGTCTTCACGGGGGAGTACGAGGCACTCCTCCCGGCCGACGCCGTCCTGGAACCCGACCCCGCGCGAGCCGGTTACGTGCGACTCGTCGACGGTGGCTGAGCGCGGGGGCGTCAGACGCGCGTCCCCACGAGGACCAGGTACTCCCAGCCCATGACGCCGTCGTCGAGGTGGCGGTCGCCCAGGTCGCGCAGCGCGGTGTCGAGCGCGGCGAGGCGGTCGGGGTCGTCGGCGAGGCTCCGGCGCACCGCGATCGTGGGCCCGTAGCGGTCCGCGAAGTACGCGCGGAACGCCTCGCCGTCCGTGAAGAGCGACACCGGCAGGCTCCGCACCTCGGTGCGGACGTCGGTCACGCGGTCGCCGAGCAGCGCGCGCACCTGCTCCTCGTCGCCCCACAGCGGTGGCGGCTGCGCGCCGGGCGGGGGCGCGGGCGCGTACGGCTTCATCGTCGCGAACATCTGCCCGATGAAGCCGCCGGGCGTCCAGCTCGCGAGCCCGAGCGTGCCGCCCGGGCGCAGCACGCGCGCGAGCTCGTCGGCGGTGCGCTGGTGCTGCGGCGCGAACATCGCCCCGATGCAGGAGAGCACGACGTCGAACGACGCGTCGGTGTACGGCAGGTCCTCCGCGTCCGCCTGCTCCCACGCGAGCTCGGCGCCGCGCTCCCTCGCGAGGCGCCGCCCGACGTCGAGCAGCTCGGGCGTGAGGTCCGACGCGACGACGTCCGCGCCCCGCAGCGCGGCCGCGATCGCGGCGTTGCCGGTGCCGGCGGCGACGTCCAGGACCCGCTGGCCGGCGTGCACCCCCACCGCGTCCACGAGCGTCTCGCCGAGCTCGGCCACCACGTCGGCCGCGACGGCCGGGTAGTCCCCGGACGCCCACATCGCGCGGTGCCTGGCCTTGAGGTCCGAGAGGACCACGGTCTCAGTCATGTTCGTCTCCTGCTGTCCGGCCCGCGATCACGGGCCTGCGGTGGGGTCACGTCCGTCCAGGCTCGCCCTCCCTCCCGGTGGGATCCAGTACCGGATCTGTAGCGCGCGAGGGAGACGACCATGGCGACCTACGGCCAGTTCTGCCCGGTGGCCAAGGCGATGGAGATCCTCGACGAGCGCTGGACGCTCCTCGTCGTCCGCGAGCTGCTCGCAGGCAGCACCCGGTTCAACGAGCTGCGGCGCGGGAATCCGCGCATGTCGCCCGCGCTCCTCGCGAAGCGCCTCCGCTCGCTCGAGCGTGCCGGCGTCGTGCGGCGCCACGACGACGGCGGCCGGCCCGCGTACGGCCTGACGCGGGCCGGGGAGGAGCTGCGGCCCGTCGTCGAGTCGCTCGGGGCGTGGGGAGTGCGGTGGATCGCCGACCTGGGCGAGGAGGACCTCGACCCGCACCTGCTGTTCTGGGACGTGCGGCGGACGGTCCCGGTCGCCGCGTGGCCGCACGAGCCGACATCCGTCGAGTTCTGGCTCGACGACGTCGAGCCCGCGGTCGCACGCTGGTGGCTCGTCGTGCGCGACGGCGAGGCGGACCTGTGCGACGTGGACCCGGGGATCGAGTCGGTCGTCGTGGTGCGCTCGGGCCTGCGCGCGCTCACCCGGCTGTGGCGCGGCGACACGACGTGGGAGCACGCGCTCCGGTCGGGCACCGTCGTGCTCGACGGCGCGACGGCGGTCCGGCGGGCCGTGCCGGGGTGGATCGGCCGGTCCGACCTCGCGCGCGTCCCGCGACCGACCTGACGGCTGCCTGACGGGTGCCGTCGCGAGCGGGTCGGAGGTGGCGTCGGTGCCCGCCGGAGGCGCACCCTGGGGTGTGACCTCACCGCGCCCGGCCGCCCGACCTCGCGCCGGCCTGTGGGCGGCGCTCGCGGGCGTCGCCGCGGCGGCCTCGGGGTTCGCGGTCGCGGAGCTCGTCGCCGCGTTCGTCGCGCCCGGCTCCAGCCCCCTGTTCGCCGCGGGCGCGGGCGTCGTCGACTCGGTGCCCGCACCGGTCAAGGACTGGGCGATCGCGACGTTCGGGACTGCCGACAAGGCGGTGCTGCTCGGCGGGATGGCCGTCGTGCTCGCGGCCGGGGCGGCGCTCGCGGGCCGGCTCGAGCTGCGCCGCGCGCCGGCGGGCTCGGTGCTGCTCGGTGTCGTAGGTGTCGTCGGCGCCGTCGTCGCGGTGGCCCGTCCCGGTGGGAGCCTCGCGTGGGCGCTGCCGTCGCTCGTGGGCGTCGCCGTGGCGATCCTCCTGCTGCGCGCGGCGGTCGGCACGCTGCGGGTGCGGAGGCCGGCCGAGCTGTCGGGCGACGTGCCGGTCCTGGACGGTGCAGCGGTCCCCGGCGGGCGGCCGGGCGGTGACCGGATCGACCGCCGCCGGTTCCTCCTCGTGACCGGCCTCGCCGTCGCGGCAGGCGTCGTCGCCCTCGCGGCGTCGCGCGCCGTGTCGACGGGGACGCGCGTCGTGACGGCGGCGCGCGACGCGCTGCGGCTCCCGGCCGCCGCCGCCCCGGCGCCCGCCGTGCCGGCGGGCGCCGACCTCGGCGTTCCCGGGCTCGCGCCCTACGTCACCCCGAACGGCGACTTCTACCGGATCGACACCGCGCTGCGCGTCCCGCAGGTCGACCCGGACGCGTGGACGCTGCGGATCACGGGCCTCGTCGACTCCGAGGTGGAGATCACGTTCGACGAGCTGCTCGCGCTGCCGCTCGTCGAGCACCACCTGACGCTCACGTGCGTGTCGAACGGGGTCGGAGGCGACCTCGTGGGCAACGCGCTCTGGCTGGGCTACCCGGTGCGCGAGCTCCTCGCCCGCGCAGGTGTCCAGGAGGGCGCGGACATGGTCCTGTCGACCAGCGCCGACGGCTGGACCGCGAGCACGCCGCTCGACGTCCTCCAGGACCCGGACCGCGCGTGCCTGCTGGCCGTCGGCATGAACGGGCAGCCGCTCCCGCCCGCGCACGGGTTCCCGGTGCGGATGGTCGTGCCGGGTCTCTACGGGTACGTGTCGGCGACCAAGTGGGTCACCGAGCTCAAGGTCACGACGTTCGCCGACGACGTCGCGTACTGGACGCCCCGCGGCTGGTCCGAGCGCGGCCCGATCAAGCTCGCGTCCCGCATCGACACCCCGCGCGCGGGCACGTCGCTCGAACCCGGCGAGGCGGTCGTCGCGGGCGTCGCCTGGGCGCAGCACACCGGGATCGAGGCGGTCGAGATCCGGGTCGACGACGGCCCGTGGGAGCCGGCGACCCTCGCCGAGACGGTCGGCGCGGACACGTGGCGCCAGTGGTCGTTCGCGTGGGACACCGCGGCGGCGGGCGCGGGCGAGCACCGGCTCTCCGTCCGCGCGACCGACGCCGACGGGCAGGTCCAGACGTCCGACGTCGCGCGGCCGGCGCCCGACGGCGCGTCGGGGTGGCACGAGGTGACCGTCAGCGTGGCGTGAGCGGGCGCAGCCGTCCGGTGCGTGGGACCGGGGTTGTCCGGTCGAGGGCGCCCTGGCACCATGTCCGCGTGACCTCCACCGCGCGCCCCACGAGCAGCACGCTCGTCCTCGCGCGCCCGCGGGTCCACGCCGTCTCCTGTTGTTGAGGGCTCGCGGCGCCCTGCGCAGCCTCGACCTGGTGTCCGCGAGCAGCCTCCCGCCCCTCCCTCCTCGCACAGGGGCGTGACGGTCGCCGGTCTCGTGCCACGGGCTCATCGATGAGTCCCGCACGTCGCCCGGGTCTGCACCACGGACGCCCGACGAGCACAGGACGCGAGACCACGATGTACGTTCCCGAGCACTTCCCCCGCCACCGGCCGGCCACATCGGCGACACCGGGCATGGTCGTCGCGCGCGCGGCGACTGCCACTGCCGTGGCCCGGCCCGATGCCGACCAGACGGCGCTCCCCACCGGGGCGTCCACGCCGCCCCTCACCCTCGAGTGGCTCGTGGCGCGTGACATCGACGCGTACACGGCGCGCCGCTGGTCGCGGGTGCGGCGCTGAGCACCGAGGGTGTCGGTGGTTCGTGAGACGCTCGGGACTCCCGGACGAACGGAGCCTTGTGCCGACACCCGACGGACTGCCGACCGACCTCGAGGAGTACCTGGACGTCTGGTGCGCGGACCTGTTCGCACCCTTGACCCGCGAGCAGCGGTGGGAGGTGACGCAGACGGTGTGCCGGATGTACGAGGGCGGGCCATGGCCAGGTCGGGACCGGATCCAACGTCTGACCGAGATCGCCCGCGGCATCCTCACGGCGGACGACCTCGTGCGGGCGTATCGGAGCGACGAGGTCGGGCGTCCTCTCGACCCGGGTGGCGCGCCGCCGCTCGTCCCGCTCCCCGACCGCCTGCGCCCCGTGCCGTCCGACCACCCCGAGAGCGTCGGCGCCTTCCTGTCCCGGTCCGAGCCGTACCGCGGCATCGATGACGGCGCTGCCCGGTGATCGGGTTCACGGCTTCCCTCACGTGGCGTGACGGGGCGGGCGAGGTGCACCGCCTGCCGGGCTGGACGTCGCGCGGGTGCGTGGGGGGCGAACGGGACGACGGGTCGTGGTTCGGGCTCGTCACCCTCCGAGGGGTCCTCGCGATGACCGGGCAGGGCTACCCGAGCGTCTATGACGTGCACGTGAGTGCTCTCGTCGACCTCCTCCGCTCCCCGGCCGCCGGGGAGCTCCGCGAGTGCTCGCTCACTGATGCGCCGATCGACGCCGAGGCGCTCGTGCGGGCTCTCGTCGCTCTGCCGCCCGGCACGACCGTCCGGGTGGAGGAGTGGGACCAGTCCTGACCGGGGCGCGCCGCCCGCCGGACTGGTTACCATGGACGCACAGGCGTCGACCCGGCCATCACCGGTGAGCCTCCGGAAGAACGGGACCCGCGCCGTCGGGCAGGCCTGACGGCCCGCGGCCAGGTCCTCACTAGAACCGGACGGGTGGGCCCGTCACAGCCTGCGACGAGCGGTCGGCGACCGCCCGTGGTGCCCGACGTCGTCGGGCAGCCGGGCGCGGACGTCGGCAAGCGAGGTGGTACCGCGGCGAGCCCGCCCCTGGGTGGGGGAGTCGTCCTCGCAGGAGAGCACGACCGACCCGTACCACCGCGGCGTCCCGGACGCCGACCGCTACTCATCGGAGCATGAGACCCATGGCCTACCCGCTGCACCGCGCACCCGAGAAGACTCAGACCCCGGGCGCCGCGTTCGGCATCCCCGCCTCACCGGACCTTCCCGCGCTCGAGCGCGAGGTGCTCTCGTACTGGGACACGGACGACACGTTCCGCGCCTCGGTCGAGCGCAACCCTGCCGGGGAGAACGGCGACAACGAGTTCGTCTTCTACGACGGCCCGCCGTTCGCCAACGGGCTGCCCCACTACGGGCACCTGCTCACGGGGTACGCGAAGGACGTCGTCCCGCGCTACCAGACGATGCGCGGCAGGCACGTCGAGCGCCGCTTCGGCTGGGACACGCACGGCCTGCCCGCGGAGCTCGAGGCGATGGACCAGCTCGGGATCAAGACCAAGGAGGAGATCCTCGAGCTGGGGATCGAGCGGTTCAACGACGCGTGCCGCGCGTCGGTGCTCAAGTACACGAGCGAGTGGCGCGACTACGTGACCCGCCAGGCGCGCTGGGTGGACTTCGACAACGACTACAAGACGCTCGACCCCCGCTTCATGGAGTCGGTGCTGTGGGCGTTCAAGCAGCTCCACGAGAAGGGCCTCGTGTACGAGGGCTTCCGCGTGCTGCCCTACTGCTGGAACGACCAGACGCCGCTGTCGAACCACGAGCTGCGCATGGACGAGGACGTCTACCAGGCCCGCCAGGACCCGGCCGTGACGGTCGGCCTGCGGCTCGAGACGGGCGAGCTCGCGCTCGTCTGGACGACGACGCCCTGGACCCTGCCCTCGAACCTCGTCGTCATGGTCGGCCCGGACATCGACTACGTCGTCGTCGAGTCGTCGGCGACAGGCACGAAGGAGCGGTACGTCCTCGCCGCCGAGCGCCTCGCGGCGTACGCGCGCGAGCTCGCCGACGAGGGCGTCGAGGACGTGAGCACGCAGGTCGTCGAGCGGCTCAAGGGTTCCGACCTCCTCGGGCGCTCCTACACCCCGCCGTTCTCGTACTACGCGGGCCACACGAACGCGCACCGCGTCGTCGAGGCCGACTTCGTCACGACGACGGACGGCACGGGCCTCGTGCACGGCGCCGGAGCGTTCGGCGAGGACGACAAGGTCGTCTCGGACCGCGAGGGCATCGAGCCGGTGCTGCCCGTCGGGCCGGACGGGAGGTTCACGTTCCCGGTCGTCGACTACGAGAGCCTGCAGGTCTTCGACGCGAACGCGCTCATCATCGACCACCTCAAGGGGCGCACGCGGTACGACGCCGTCGTCGCGCAGCACGGTCGCGAGAGCGAGGAGGTGCCCGACGTCGCGCTGGGCGCCACGAGCCCGGGCACGGTGCTGCTGCGCCGCGAGTCGTACGCGCACTCCTACCCGCACTGCTGGCGCTGCCGGCAGCCGCTCATCTACATGGGCGTGTCGTCGTGGTTCGTGGCGGTCTCCACGTTCAAGGACCGGATGGTCGAGCTCAACGAGCAGATCTCCTGGACGCCCGAGCACATCCAGCACGGCCAGTTCGGCAAGTGGCTCGAGAACGCGCGCGACTGGTCGATCACGCGCAACCGCTTCTGGGGCAGCCCCGTCCCGGTGTGGAAGTCGGACGACCCCGCGTACCCGCGCGTCGACGTCTACGGGTCCTTCGACGAGATCGAGCGCGACTTCGGCACGCTCCCGCGCGACGAGCACGGCCGGCCGGACCTGCACCGCCCGTTCGTCGACCGCCTCACGCGGCCGAACCCGGACGACCCGACGGGCCGGGCGACCATGCGCCGCGTCGAGGACGTCCTCGACGTCTGGTTCGACTCGGGGTCGATGCCGTACGCGCAGGTGCACTACCCGTTCGAGAACACCGACTGGTTCGAGCACCACAACCCCGGCGACTTCATCGTCGAGTACATCGGCCAGACGCGCGGGTGGTTCTACACGCTCCACGTGCTCGCCACGGCGCTGTTCGACCGCCCCGCGTTCCGCTCGGCCGTCTCGCACGGGATCGTGCTCGGCTCCGACGGCCGCAAGATGAGCAAGTCGCTGCGCAACTACCCGGACGTCAACGAGGTCTTCGACCGCGACGGCTCCGACGCGATGCGCTGGTTCCTCATGAGCTCGCCCATCCTGCGCGGCGGCAACCTCGTCGTCACCGAGGACGGGATCCGCGACGCCGTGCGCCAGGTGCTGCTCCCGCTGTGGAGCACGTACTACTTCTTCACCCTGTACGCGAACAGCTCGAAGTCGCAGGCGCGGAGCGGCGGCGCGGTGCCCGACGGCGGCGGGTACGTCGCGCGGAAGGTGTCGCCCGAGCGCGTGGCCGGGCTCCCGGCGCTCGACCGCTACCTGCTCGCGCGCACCCACGACCTCGTGGTGCGCGTGACCGAGCAGCTCGACGCGTACGACATCGCGGGCGCGTGCGAGAGCGTGCGCGAGCACCTCGACGTCCTGACCAACTGGTACGTGCGCACGCAGCGCGACCGGTTCTGGGCCGAGGACGCCGACGCGTTCGACACGCTCTACACCGCGCTCGAGACGCTCACGCGCGTCATGGCGCCGCTCGCCCCGCTGCTCACGGAGGAGGTGTGGCGCGGCCTGACGGGCGGGCGGTCGGTGCACCTCACCGACTGGGCCACCCCCGGCGAGGGGGCAGACGCGGCCCTCGCGGCGGACGACGCGCTCGTCGCCGCGATGGACGAGGTGCGCGCCGTCGCGTCGGCAGCGCTCGGTCTGCGCAAGGCCCACCAGCTCCGGGTGCGCCAGCCGCTCGCGCGGCTGACCGTCGTCGTCGACGACCCCGAGGCGCTCGCGCCGTACACGGACCTGCTGGCGCGCGAGCTCAACGTCAAGGCCGTCGAGCTCGAGTCGACCGACTCCGACGCCGCGGAGCGGTTCGGCGTCACGCAGCGCCTCGCGGTCAACGCCCGTGCGGCGGGTCCGCGGCTCGGTCGCGGCGTCCAGGCCGTCATCAAGGCGTCGAAGGCCGGCGCGTGGCGCGTGGACGACTCGGACGTCGTCGTCGTGACGACGGACGACGGCGACGTCGCGCTGCTGCCCGCCGAGTACGAGCTGACGACCGTCGTCGCGGCCGCGGGCGCGGCCAGCGCCGAGGCGCCGGGCGTCGCGGCCGCGGTGCTCGCGGGCGGAGGGTTCGTCGTGCTCGACCTCGTGCTCGACGACGTCCTGCTCGCCGAGGGCTACGCGCGCGACGTCATCCGTGACGTGCAGGACGCGCGCAAGGCCGCCGGTCTCGACGTCGCGGACCGCATCCGCCTCGCGCTCGACGTGCCGGGCGAGTGGCTCGTCGCGGTCGACGAGCACCGGGAGCTCGTCGCCCGCGAGACTCTCGCTGTCGAGGTCGTCGTCGAGACGTCGCCGACGGACGCGCGCGCGGTCCGCGTGGAGAAGGTCGACGGCACGTCGACGGGAACCGCGCAGGACTTCGACATGGTCGAGGGGGCGAACCTGTGAGCGCGGCTCGCGGTGGCGCGGGGCGCCGGCAGGACGCGGGGTCCGCACGCCGGGACGCCCGCGCGGCAGCGGAGGATGCCGCCGCGCAGGCGGACCTGGACCGGGTCTACGGGCACATCCTCGCCCGCGCGCCCGAGCACGACTTCGACCCGACGATCGACCGGGTGCGCAGGCTCTTCGAGCTGCTCGGCGACCCGCAGCACTCGTTCCGGTCCATCCACCTCACGGGCACCAACGGCAAGACGAGCACCGCGCGCGTCGCGGAGCGGCTGGTGCGCGAGCACGGCCTGCGGACCGGACTGTTCACGAGCCCGCACCTGACGAGCGTCACCGAGCGCATCGTCGTGGACGGGGAGCCGCTCTCACCCCGGCGATTCGTCGAGGTGTGGGACGACGTGTACCCCTACGTGCAGGTGGTCGACGCGGAGCTCGCCGCGGTGGGGCAGTCGCAGCTCAGCTTCTTCGAGGTGCTCACGGGCGTCGCCTTCGCGGCGTTCGCCGACACGCCCGTCGACGTCGCGATCGTCGAGGTCGGCATGGGCGGCGAGTGGGACTCGACCAACGTGGTCGACGCCGAGGTCGCCGTCGTGACGCCCGTCGCGCTCGACCACGAACGGTGGCTGGGCAGCACGCTCGAGGAGATCGCCACCGTCAAGGCGGGGATCGTCAAGGACGGCGCGACCGTCGTCTCGGCGGAGCAGCGCCCGGAGGTCGAGGAGGTGCTGCGGTCCCGCGCCGAGCGTGTGGGCGCGCACCTGCTCCGCGAGGGCGTGGACCTCGAGGTCGCGCAGCGTCACGTGGCCGTGGGCGGGCAGCTGCTCGACCTGCGCACCCCTGCTGCGCTCTACACCGAGATCTTCCTCCCGCTGCACGGTGCGCACCAGGCGCACAACGCGCTGCTGGGTCTCGCCGCCGTCGAGGCGCTGCTCGGCGGGCGTTCCCTCGACGGCCAGATCGTCGAGACGGCGTTCGCCGACGTGACGTCCCCAGGCCGGCTCGAGGTCGTGCGGTCCAGCCCGACCGTGCTGGTCGACGCCGCGCACAACGCCGCGGGCGCCGAGGCGCTCGTGGCCGCTCTCGACGAGGCGTTCGACCTGGACCGCCTCGTGGGCGTGGTGGCGATCATGGGGGACAAGGACGCGGAGGCTCTCCTCGCCGCGCTCGAGCCGGTGCTCGCGGAGGTCGTCGTGACCCGCAACAGCTCCGACCGCTCCGCCGACCCGACGGAGCTCGCGGAGCTCGCCGCCGACATCTTCGGCGAGGACCGCGTGCACAGCACCGAGCGCCTCGACGCGGCCCTCCAGATGGCGGTCGACCTCGCGGAGCGCGGCGACACCGTCGGCGTCGGTGTGGGCTCGGGCGTCCTCGTCACGGGGTCCGTCGTGACCGTCGCGGACGCGCGGATCCTCCTCGGGCGGGGCTGACCTCGCGCCGACCGTCGTACGGTGCCCCGGTGACGCGTGCCGTGCGGCGCGCGCCGCCGGGGTGTTGTTTGATGGTCTCGACGAGGCCGCAGGACGGCCGGGTCGCGCGGGGGGACACCGGCGCTCCGGAGCGCCGGAGGACCGGACCGACGGAGGGATGACCGGTGAAGAAGCTGCTGAACGACCCCCAGGACGCGGTGACGGAGTCCCTCGAGGGCTTCGGTCAGGCGCACGCCGACCTCGTCGAGGTGCACCTCGCGCCACCGTACGTGTCGCGCGCCGGGGGTGCGGTCCCGGGCAAGGTCGGGCTCGTCTCGGGCGGGGGCTCAGGCCACGAGCCGTTGCACGCGGGCTTCGTCGGGCTCGGCATGCTCGACGCCGCCGTCCCGGGTGCGGTGTTCACCTCGCCCACGCCCGACCAGATCGCCCCGGCGGTCCTCGGCGCGGACTCGGGCGCGGGCGTCCTCGTGATCGTCAAGAACTACACGGGCGACGTCCTCAACTTCGAGACGGCCGTCGAGCTCGTCGAGGCGGAGGGGACGCAGGTCACGAGCATCCTCGTCAACGACGACGTCGCGGTCGAGGACTCGCTGTACACCGCGGGGCGCCGCGGCGTCGCCGGGACGGTGGCGGTCGAGAAGATCGCCGGCGCGGCCGCCGAGCGCGGTGACGACCTGGGGGCGGTCACCGAGATCGCGGGGCGCGTGGTGGCGAACGTGCGCTCCATGGGCGTCGCGCTCACCGCGTGCACGGTGCCGCACGTCGGCAAGCCGAGCTTCGACCTCGGCGACGACGAGGTCGAGATCGGCATCGGCATCCACGGCGAGCCGGGCCGGCACCGGATCCCGCTCGCGACCGCCGACGAGATCACCCAGCGCCTCGTCGACCCCGTCGCGGACGACCTCGGTCTCACGGACGGCGAGGACGTGTTGCTGTTCGTTAACGGAATGGGCGGTACGCCGTCGTCCGAGCTGTACGTCGTCTATCGTCAGGCGAGGAGGCTGCTCGAGGGGCGCGGCGTACGGGTGACGCGCTCGCTCGTCGGCAACTACGTCACGTCGCTGGAGATGCAGGGTGCCTCGGTCACCGTGCTGCGCCTGGACGACGAGCTCACCGCTCTGTGGGACGCTCCCGTCCACACGGCCGCGATGCGCTGGTGACGGGTCGGGGGACCTGTTCGGGTGGTCTCCGGAGCCGGTGGTACAACCGGCTCGACGGCGAGAGAGGTGGGGCATGACGCTGGACGTGGCCTGGGCGGACCGATGGACTCGGCTGAGCGCGGAGCGCATCGCCGCGGCACGCGGCGAGCTGACGGAGCTCGACCGGCAGATCGGTGACGGAGACCATGGCGAGAACCTCGACCGGGGGTTCCGAGCGGTGGTCGCCAAGCTCGACGGTGCCGAGTCCCCGGACCAGATCGGCGACCTCCTGAAGCTCGTGGCCACCACGCTGATGTCGTCGGTGGGTGGCGCGTCAGGACCGCTCTACGGCACGGCGTACCTGCGTGCGGCCAAGGTGACCGGGCTCGCCGAGCTCGACGCCCACGGGGCGGTCGCGCTGCTCGAGGGGGCGCTCGAGGGCATCACCGCCCGCGGCAAGGCCCAGGTCGGCGAGAAGACGATGGTCGACGCGTGGCAGCCCGCCGTCGACGCCGCGGAGTCGGCCGCCGACGCGGGCGCCACCACGGCCGAGGTGCTCGCCGCTGCGGCGACGGCAGCGCGTGCGGGTGCCGAGGCGACGGTCCCTCTCGTCGCGACGAAGGGCCGCGCGAGCTACCTGGGGGAGCGCAGCGCGGGTCACCAGGATCCTGGTGCGACGTCCACCGCGATCCTTCTCGAGGCCGCGCGCGACGCGGCGGCGGCGTGAGCCCCGGAGCGGTCGGCGTGACGGAAGGTCCCGCGATCGCCCCGGTCGGGCGCGCCCGGGTGGCGCTCGTCCTCGTCTCCCACTCGCAGCGTCTCGCGCAGGGAGCGGTCGAGCTGTCGGCCCAGATGGCACCGGGCGTCCTGCTGCTCGCCGCGGGCGGGACCGACGACGGCGGACTCGGGACGAGCTACGACCGGGTCTCCGGCGCGATCGGGGAAGCGCTCGCCGCCGCCGACGGCGTGGTCCTGCTGGCGGACCTCGGGTCGGCGGTCATGACGGTCGAGTCGGTCCTCGACCTGGAGGACGGCTACGACGGCCGCGTCCGGCTCGCCGACGCGCCGTTCGTCGAGGGGGCGGTCGCCGCGGCGGTCACGGCCCACGGCGGCGGGGACGTCGCCGCTGTGCACGCGTCCGCCGAGCACGCAGGGAGCACGTTCGCGGTCGCCGCGGTCGACGAGGCCGCGACCGCCGTCGGGACGGAGTCGCCGCACGGCGACGGCGCGGCCCGTGCGACCGTGACCCTGCGCAACCCGCTCGGTCTGCACGCGCGACCGGCCGCGGTGCTCGCCCGTCTCGCCGCGGGGTTCGACGCGAGCGTGTCGATCAACGGTGTCAACGGCGCGAGCGTGCTCGAGCTCATGAAGCTGGGCGCGACCGGCGGGCAGGAGCTCGTCGTGTCGGGGGAGGGCGCGCAGGCGGTCGAGGCGGTGCGAGCCGTCGTCGAGGCGGTCGACGGAGGCTTCGGAGAGGCCTGACCGTGTGACGGTCGTCACGCGGTATTGCAGTTGATGCAAATTTGCACGGGATGCAAGAATAGTGGACGTGCAGACGACCTCTTCCGCCGCGCCCGCGCTTGCGCGCGGCCCGGTGGCCGCGCTGACGGAGCGCGCCGCAGCCTGCCTGGCGCCCGCGCCCGGCGGGCTGCGCGCGCGCAAGAAGCAGCAGCGTCACGAGGCGCTCGTCGACGCCGCGCAGGAGCTCGTCCTCGAACGCGGGCTCGACGCCGTGACGGTCGAGGACATCTGCGCCCAGGTCGGGGTCTCGCCGCGGACGTTCTTCAACTACTTCTCGTCGAAGGACGACGCCGTGCTGGGCGCGGAGGACGTCGCCGTGCGACCGGAGACCGCGGCCGCGTTCGTCGCGGGCGGGCCGACCGGCGCGCTGCTCGACGATCTCGAGGTCGTCGTCGCCGACCTGCTCGTGCACCAGCCCCTGACGCCCGAGCGGATGGCCCGCACGCTCGAGCTCCTGCAGCGCGAACCTCGGCTCCTCACGCACCACATGACCTGGATGGACGGCCACCGTGCGCAGCTCATCGAGCTGTTCGAGGCACGTCGTCACGCGCACCCGTTCGTCCCCGACCCCGAGCTCCTCGCGCTGGTCGTCATGAGCCTGCTCCACGCGAGCACGCGCGAGTGGCACAAGGACCAGGACGCCGCGATGGTCGCCCACCTCCGGAACGTCGTCGACCAGCTCCGAGCGCTCCTGCAGGACACCGCCCGGACCTGAGCCGGTATCCGCGCGACGCTCCGGCGTCGCGCACGAATCGTCGAGGCGGCCCCACGGTCCGGCCTCGTCCAGCACCTCCCACCCGACGACGGGCCCGGCTCGCGCCCGTCGCGGCGCGCACCGGACCGTCCCGAACCGAAGCGGAACCCCATGGCCTCCCCCACCACGGCGTCGCCCCCGGCGCCGACCGAGAGCGGCAAGCCGCTCATCGTCCTGACCCCGCGCACCGTGTGGGTGATCTTCGGCGCGCTCATGGCGTCGATGTTCCTGTCCTCGCTCGACCAGTCGATCGTCGGCACCGCGATGCCGACGATCGTCGGCGAGCTCCACGGCGTCGAGCACCAGGGCTGGGTCATCACGGCCTACATCCTCGCGATCGCGATCGTCATGCCGCTCTACGGCAAGTTCGGCGACCTGTGGGGGCGGCGCTGGCCGTTCCTCGTCGCGATCGGGCTCTTCACGATCGCGTCCGCGGGCGCTGGCTTCGCGCAGTCGTTCCCCGAGCTCGTCGCCTGGCGCGGCGTGCAGGGTCTCGGCGGCGGCGGCCTCATGATCCTGTCGCAGGCGATCATCGCCGACATCGTCCCCGCGAAGGACCGCGGGAAGTACATGGGCCCCATGGGCGCCCTGTTCGGTATCGCCGCCGTCATCGGCCCGCTCCTCGGCGGCTGGTTCACCGAGGGCCCGGGCTGGCGCTGGGCGTTCTGGATCAACGTCCCCATCGGCGTCGCCGCGTTCGTCGTCGCGTGGGTCGCGCTCAAGCTCCCGTCGCACCGCTCGGGCCGCAAGATCGACGTCGCCGGCATCTTCTTCCTCGTCGTTGCCACGTCCGGCATCGTCCTCGTCACGAGCTGGGAGTCCCTCACCACCTCCGCCGGCTACGACTGGTCCGACCCGTGGCTGATCGGCCTCGTCGCCGCCGTCGTCGTGTCGGTCGCCGCGTTCATCCTCGTGGAGAACCGCGCCGAGGAACCGCTGCTCCCGCTGCACCTGTTCAAGAACCGCACCTTCACGATCGCGACCCTCATCGGCCTCGTGCTCGGCATGGGCATGTTCTCCGCCCTCGCGTTCCTCCCGACGTTCCTGCAGATGTCGACGGGCGCCGGGGTCACCGAGTCCGGCTTCCTCATGCTCCCGATGATGGTCGGCGTCATGCTCACCGCCATCGGCTCCGGTATCGCGATTACGAAGACCGGCCGCTACAAGATCTACCCCGTGCTCGGCCTCGCGATCACCGCCGCCGGCATGATGTGGCTCACCCGGATCACCGGCGACATGTCGATGCTGCTGTTCGGAGCGATGATCTTCGTCATGGGCGCCGGCATGGGCCTCGTGATGCAGACGATCGTCCTCGCCGTGCAGAACTCCGTCGACCCGCACGAGCTCGGCACCGCCACGAGCGCGAACAACTTCTTCCGCGAGATCGGCGCCGCCGTCGGCACGGCGCTGTTCAGCACCATCTTCACGTCGCGCCTCGCCGACAACCTCGAGGGCGTCTTCGCAGGACTGCCTGCCGGATCGGTGCCCGCCGGCGCGGAGGGCTCGTCCCTCACCCCCGAGATGGTCCAGCAGCTCCCGGAGCCGATCCACACCGGGGTCGTCGACGCGTTCACGGACGCCCTCGCCCCGGCGTTCTGGTACCTCGTGCCGCTCGTGCTGGTCGGCTTCGTCCTCGCGCTGTTCCTGCGTGAGGTCAAGCTCTCCGACGTCGCGGGGATGGTCGCGCGCGGCGAGGCCGTCGCCGACCACGGAGACCTCGTCGAGGGCGGGACCGTCGCCGTGGCGGCGTCCTCGGCACCCGCGTCGGACGGGGCCACGGCGCAGGCGACGGCCCCCGACGGCGGGGCGTCTCGCGACCGGGCGCGCGACGACGCGCCGGTATCCTGACGGGGTGAGCACCCCACCGTCGCAGCCCGCCGCGCAGCCGTCCCGCTACGGACGCGCGGCGGGCCCGGTGCGCCCGTCCCCGGGCGACCGGATCAAGCCCAAGAAGCCCGCGAAGGTCCAGTTCGCCTCGACGACCCTCGTGCTCGAGGCGTTCGTCGTGGTGTTCGCCACCCTCGCCGCCTACGGGCTGCGCGACGTCCCGTACTCACGGGGCCCCCTCGAGCTGCCCAGCGCGACGGCGATCTGGGTCGTGGGCGGGGCGCTCGCGCTCGTCCTCCTCGTGCTCTCCCGCATGGTCGGCACGCCCGGCGGGTACGTCGCCGGTTCGGTCGTGCAGGTGCCGGTGCTCGCGTTCGGGCTGGTGGTGCCCATGATGTTCGTCGTCGGCGGGATCTTCGTCGTGCTGTGGATCGTGGCGATCCGGCTCGGCGGGCGCATCGACCGCGAGCGCGCTGCGTACGACGCCGAGCACCCCGACACCGCGCCCAACGCCGGCTGAGACCGGCTCCCGGACCAGGGCAGCGCGGCCGGTAGGCTCGGCGACCATGACCGACGTCGCACCCGCACTGACCGAGACCATCGAGCGCACCCTCATCCTCGTCAAGCCCGACGGCGTCCGCCGCGGCCTGTCCGGCGAGATCCTGCGGCGCGTCGAGGCCAAGGGGTACACCCTCGCCGCCGTCCGGCTCCTCGACGCCTCCCCGGAGACCCTCGCCGCGCACTACGCCGAGCACGAGGGCAAGCCGTTCTACCAGCCGCTCGTCGACTTCATGCTCTCGGGCAAGATCCTCGCGGTCGTCGCCGAAGGCCAGGGCGTCATCCCCGGCTTCCGGTCCCTCGCCGGCGCGACCAACCCGACCGAGGCGCTGCCCGGCACGATCCGCGGCGACCTCGGCCGCGACTGGGGTCTGAAGGTCCAGCAGAACCTCGTCCACGGCTCCGACTCGCCCGAGTCCGCCGCGCGCGAGATCGCGCTCTGGTTCCCCGAGCTCGGCTGACACCTCGCCGCTTTCGCCTCTCCTCCGCCGACGCCTGCGCGAGGGTGGGGCGGACCGTGGCGGGTCTACCATCCGCCCGCTCGTTCCTCGCGGGCTCCCGCCAGACCCACCACGACCCGCCACGGTCCGCCCCACCCCCGCTCGGGCGTCGGCTCCCCGTCGTGTCGCCCCGCCCGCGTCACCCCTCAATCCGGTGATGGCTCTCCACCCGCCGAACCCGGGCATGCGGGGTAGTTCGAGACTGTCCTGGCATGAAACCAGGGGTTCCGTCGTGCGGGTGGCCCGCGTGCGGCCGCGCGGGGCGTGGGTCCGCGGCTTCGTGGGGAGCGCGCACTAGGCTCGGGCCCGTGCACCTCAAGACGCTGACGCTCCGGGGCTTCAAGTCGTTCGCCTCGGCGACGACGTTGAGCTTCGAGCCCGGGGTGACCTGCGTCGTCGGGCCGAACGGGTCGGGCAAGTCGAACGTCGTCGACGCGCTCGCGTGGGTCATGGGGGAGCAGGGCGCCAAGACGCTGCGCGGCGGGAAGATGGAGGACGTCATCTTCGCCGGGACGTCGGGGCGGCCTCCGCTCGGCCGTGCCGAGGTGGCGCTGACGATCGACAACACCGACGGCGCGCTGCCGATCGAGTACACCGAGGTGACGATCTCGCGGACGCTGTTCCGCAACGGCGGGTCGGAGTACGCGATCAACGGGTCGCCGTGCCGGCTGCTCGACATCCAGGACCTGCTGTCCGACTCGGGACTCGGCCGCGAGATGCACGTGATCGTCGGGCAGGGGCAGCTCGACGCCGTCCTGCGCGCGACGCCGGAGGACCGGCGCGGCTTCGTCGAGGAGGCCGCCGGGGTGCTCAAGCACCGCAAGCGCAAGGAGAAGGCGCTCCGCAAGCTCGACGCGATGCAGGCCAACCTCACCCGCCTCGCCGACCTCACGACGGAGATCCGGCGACAGCTCGGGCCGCTCGGGCGGCAGGCGGAGATCGCGCGCAAGGCCGCGACGATCCAGTCCGACCTGCGTGATGCGAAGGCACGCCTCCTCGCGGACGACCTCGCCCAGCTGACCGCCACGCTGGAGCAGGAGATCGCGGACGAGGCCGCGCTGCGCGCGAAGCAGGCGGACGCCGAGCGTGACCTCGCCGCGGCGCGCGACCGCCTCGGTGCACTGGAGCGGGAGGCCGCGGAGGCGGCCCCGGCGCTCGGGGCCGCGACCGACGTCTGGTACCGGCTGTCCTCGCTGCGCGAGCGGCTGCGCGGCACCCAGACGCTCGCCGAGGAGCGCGTACGGCTCCTCGGGAGCCCCGAGCCCGCGCAGCGCGGCCAGGACCCGGACGAGCTCGAGGCCCAGGCCGAGCGCGTGCGCGTGACGGAGGCAGAGCTCGAGGCGGAGGTCGAGCGCGCGCGGACGGCTCTCGCCGCGGTCGTGAGCGAGCGCGAGGACGCCGAGCGCGACGCGGGCGAGGCCGAGCGGGCGGTGGCGACGCTCCTGCGTGGCGCCGCCGACCGTCGCGAAGGTCTCGCGCGGCTCGCTGGCCAGGTCGCCGCGCAGCGCAGCCGCGTCGAGGCGGCCGAGGCCGAGATCGGGCGCCTGCGCGAGTCGCTCGCGGAGGCCGAGCGGCGCGGGTCGCAGGCGAGCACCGAGTTCGCGGTCCTCGAGACGCAGGTCGTCGGCGTCGAGGAGGGCGAGGAGGGGCTCGACGCCGAGCACGAGGCCGCGGCTGACGAGGTCGAGCGGACGACGGCCGCCGTGACGGCCCTGCAGGAGGAGGCCGCGGCGGCGGAGCAGGAGCGCGCGGCCCGGGCGGCGCGGATCGAGGCGCTCGAGCTGAGCCTCGACCGCAAGGACGGCGCCGGAGCGCTCCTCGCGGCGGACGGGATCGGCATCGTCGGGTCGCTCGCCGCGCTGCTGGGCATCGAGGCCGGCTACGAGGACGCGATCGCCGCCGCGCTCGGCCCCGCTGCGGACGCCGTGGCGGTCGAGTCGGTCGACGCGGCGGTCGACGCGCTGCGGTACCTGCGCACGGAGGACGCCGGGCGCGCGGGCCTGCTCGTCACTGACGGCGCTGACGGCACGGGCACGGCGACGGACGCGAGCGCGCGGTCCGAGGTCGCGCTGCCCGACGGCGCGCGGTGGGCCGTCGACGTCGTCACGGCGGCCGGCGGCGTCGGGGACACCGTGCGCGACCTGCTGTCCGACGTCGCCGTGGTCGACGACCTCGCCCAGGCGCGTGCCGTCGTCGCCGCGCACCCGCGGGTCGCCGTCGTGACGCGCGGGGGAGACCTGCTCGCCGCCGCGCGGGCGTGGGGCGGCTCGGCGTCGGCCCCGAGCGTCCTGCACCTGCAGTCGGCGCTCGACGAGGCGCGAGCGGGGCATGCCGACGCCGTCGCGCGCGCCGAGCGGGCACGCTTCGGGCTCGTCGGGGCACGCGAGGCGCAGGAGGAGACCCGGGCCCGCTACGACGAGACGCTCGACCGGCTCAACGAGTCCGACGCCCGGCTCGCGGCGGTGGCCGAGCAGCTCGGGCACCTCGGCGCGTCCGCGCGGTCCGCCGCCGCGGAGGCCGAGCGGGCGCGCTCGACGCTCGAGCGGGCGTCGCAGGGGCTGGACGAGGCGCGCGCGGCGCTCGCAGCGCTCGTCGAGCGCCTCGACGCCGCGGAGACCACCCCCGAGCAGACGGAGGACGCGGTCTCGGACGCGACGGCGGACCGCGACCGGCTCGCCGCGCACGCGTCCGCCGCACGGGCGCGCGAGACGGAGGCACGGCTCGCGCTGCGCACGAGCGAAGAGCGCTCGCGCGCCGTCGCCGGGCGTGCCCAGTCGCTCGCCCGCGCGGCCGCGGCTGAGCGCGAGGCGCGCGAGCGCGCGGCCCGGCGCGAGGCGGTCAGGGTCCGTCAGGCGCAGCGTTCCTCGACCGTGCGCGACGGCGCGGCGCGCGCCCTCGCGGTGCTCGAGCGGTCGCTCGTCCGTGCCGGCGGTGAGCGTGACGCGGCCGAGGCGGCCCGCGCGGAGCGCGACGCCGCGATCACCGCCGCGCGGGCCGAGGTGGACGCGCTCGCGGGGCGCCTGCGCGACCTGACCGACGTCGCGCACCGCGACGAGGTCGCACGGACCCAGCAGCAGCTGCGCATCGAGCAGCTCCAGGCGCGCAGCGTCGACGAGCTCGGTATCGACCCGGACGCGCTCGTGGAGGAGTTCGGTCCCCACCGCGACGTCCCTGTGGGCCCGGGGCCGGACGACGACGAGCCCCGCGCGGTGCCCTACGACCGGTCGCAGCAGGAGAAGCGGTTCAAGGCCGCGGAACGCGACCTCGGGCGCCTCGGGAAGGTGAACCCGCTCGCCCTGGAGGAGTTCGCGGCGCTCGAGGAGCGGCACAAGTTCCTCGCCGACCAGCTCGCCGACCTCAAGAAGTCGCGGTCCGACCTGCTCGAGATCGTCAAGGAGATCGACGAGCGCGTCGAGCGCGTGTTCACCGATGCCTACCGCGACACCGCCGAGCAGTTCGAGCGCGTGTTCGCCCGCATGTTTCCCGGCGGCGAGGGACGCCTCGTCCTCACCGACCCGGACGACATGCTCACGACGGGGATCGAGGTCGAGGCGCGGCCGGCGGGCAAGAAGGTCAAGCGGCTCTCGCTCCTGTCCGGCGGCGAGCGCTCGCTGACCGCGGTCGCGCTGCTCGTCGCGATCTTCAAGGCGCGGCCGTCGCCGTTCTACGTCATGGACGAGGTCGAGGCCGCGCTCGACGACGTGAACCTCGGTCGCCTCCTGGAGATCTTCCGCGAGCTGCAGGAGGACTCGCAGCTCATCGTCGTGACCCACCAGAAGCGCACGATGGAGATCGCCGACGCGCTCTACGGCGTGACGATGCGCGGCGACGGGGTGACGACGGTGATCAGCCAGCGGATGCGCGAGGTCCTGGAGGACGCCCCGGTGTGAGCCGTCTCACGCCCTTCCCGGCACCTGCCCTGACGTGGGCCGATGGCCGAGGATCGTTGCAATTCCGGGCCTTGTGAAGATGTGGTGCTGATCGGACGGCCCGGCGTGGCTCGGCTCGCGGACGCTCCTCGTGCCCGGATACTGGCTGCATGGTCTGGATGTTCGTGTGGTTGCTGATCACGCTCGGCGTCGCCGCCGTCGTGTTCCTCTTCGCGAGCGTCGTCGCGCGATCGGACGCGCCCGCTGCGGGCAGTGCGTCCGACGACCAGGGGCTGCGGGGGTTCTGGCGCAACTTCCGCTCGGGCATGCGGCGCGGGCGTCCGCGGGGTCGTATCGAGGGCCATCACGTCGGGACGGTGCGGATGCCGAAGCCCGTGGACACCGGCATCGAGGAGTTCTTCACGGCGACCGAGGTGAGCTCACGCGCCTACGTCGACGCCGAGGAGCTCACCGACGTCCTGCACCACGCGCGCGAGCGGGCCTCGCGCCCGTTCCACACCGGCGGCGGCCGGTCCCGCGACGCCTGACCGGCTGTCGGCGCTGCCGTCGCCGGGCGGCCACCGGGGCCCTCGTCTGAGAGACTGCCCGCGTGAACGACCTCCTCCCGCTCTGGATCGTCCTCGGCGTCATCCTCCTCGGCCTCGTCGTCGCAGGGACCGTCTCCGTCCGACGGCGCGGGCGGGGTGGGCCCACCCCGCCCGCCCCGCGTGCGACCGTCCCGCGCGGCAGCGCACCGGTCGACGTGGAGGCGGCGACGTCGGTCGAGACCGCACCGCCCGTCCTTCCTGAGACCGCGCCCGACGTCGTGCCGGACGCCGCCGCGCCCACCGTCGAGCGGCCCGAGCCGGTCGGGGGGCGTCTCGTCCGCCTGCGCGACCGCCTCGCGCGGTCCGGCTCGCCGTTCGGGGCGCGCCTGCTGTCGGTGCTCTCGCGCGACCACCTGTCGGAGGACGACTGGGACGAGCTCGAGGAGACGCTCCTGCTCGCCGACGTCGGTGCCGGTCCCGCGGGGGAGCTCATCGAGTCGCTGCGTACGAAGGTGCGCGTGCTGGGCGTGCGGGACGCGGCGAGCGTGCGCGCGCTGCTGCGCACCGAGCTCGTCGAGCTCGTCGACCCGTCGCTCGACCGGAGCCTCGCGACGACCCCGGTCGCCGGGGAGGACGGGCCGGTCCCGGCCGTCGTCCTGGTGGTCGGCGTGAACGGCACGGGCAAGACGACGACCGTCGGCAAGCTCGCGCGCGTGCTCGTCGCGGAGGACCGCAGCGTCGTGCTCGGCGCGGCCGACACGTTCCGTGCCGCGGCCGCGGACCAGCTCGAGACCTGGGGGTCGCGGGTCGGCGTGCCGACCGTGCGCTCCGACCGCGACGGGGCGGACCCGGCGGCGGTCGCGTTCGACGCCGTGCGCCGAGGCCGCACCGAGGGCGTGGACGTCGTGCTGGTCGACACCGCAGGGCGGCTGCAGAACAAGCAGGGCCTCATGGACGAGCTCGGCAAGATCCGGCGCGTCATCACCAAGGAGGCACCGCTGTCCGAGGTGCTCCTCGTGCTCGACGCGACGACGGGTCAGAACGGCCTCAACCAGGCGCGCGTCTTCGGCGAGGTCGCGGGCGTCACGGGCATCGTGCTCACGAAGCTCGACGGGACGGCGCGCGGGGGGATCGTCGTCGCCGTGCAGCGCGAGCTCGGCGTCCCGGTGAAGCTCGTCGGGCTCGGCGAGGGTCCCGACGACCTCGCGCCGTTCGACCCCGAGCAGTTCGTCGACGGGCTCCTGGGAGCCTGAGCGGCGGATCACGGGCAGGTCACGGAAGCGCCCGTCGTCTCACCCTGCGGGCGTCGGTAACGCAACGTTTACCGGCGCCCGCGTCGTGTCACGTGGACGTAACACGACGACCGTCCGCCGGAAACGCCCGACCTCGAACGTTGACCTCGGCCGGCCGGAGGGGTCGGAGTGCGAGGAGAGAGGGCGGTTCGATGTTCGAGCTGGATACTGGGAACACGGCGTGGATGCTCACGTCCGCGTCGCTCGTGCTGCTGATGACGCCGGGGCTGGCGTTCTTCTACGGCGGCATGGTGCGCGGCAAGAGCGTCCTCAACATGATGATGATGAGCTTCGGTGCCATCGGGGTCACCGGGCTCGTGTGGGTCCTCTACGGCTACTCCGGTGTGTTCGGGAGCGACCTCGGCGGCATCATCGGCAACCCCACCGAGTACTTCGGGCTCGCCGGGATGACGGACGAGGACAGCCTCATGGCGGCGACCGGCGTCCCCGCCCTCGTCGCGGTCGGATACCAGGCGACCTTCGCGATCATCACCGTCGCCCTCATCTCCGGCGCGATCGCCGACCGCGTGAAGTTCGGCACGTGGATCGCATTCACCGCGATCTGGGTCACGCTCGTCTACATCCCCGTCGCGCACATGGTCTGGGGCGGTGGGCTGCTCGGCGCCGACGGCATCACGAGCGGGCTCTCGACGCCGATCGACTTCGCCGGCGGCACGGTCGTCCACATCAACGCCGGCATCGCCGGCCTCGCCCTGGCTCTGGTGGTCGGCAAGCGCAAGGGCTTCGGTCGTGAGCCCATGCGACCCCACAACCTCCCGTTCGTCATGCTGGGCGCCGCGCTGCTGTGGTTCGGCTGGTTCGGCTTCAACGCGGGCTCCGAGTTCGGCGCCGACGGCGTCTCCGGCCGGGCCTGGCTCAACACCCTCGTCGCGACCGGCGTGGCGATGCTCGCGTGGCTCGTCACGGAGAAGCTCCGCGACGGTCACGCGACCTCGCTCGGTGCCGCGTCGGGTGTCGTCGCAGGACTCGTCGCCATCACGCCAGCGGCAGCGGCGGTCGACACCTTCGGCGCGATCGCGATCGGCCTGGTCGCCGGCGCGCTGTGCGCCCTCGCCGTCGGCCTGAAGTACCGCTTCGGCTTCGACGACTCGCTCGACGTCGTCGGTGTGCACCTCGTCGGTGGCCTGGTGGGCACGGTCCTCATCGGCTTCTTCGCCACGGACCAGAACTCGGCGTGGTACCCGGACGGCGCGCTCAACGGCCTCTTCTACGGAGGCGGTGTCACGCAGCTCGTCACACAGGTGATCGTCGCGGTCGTGGCCCTCGCCTTCTCCTTCGTCGTCACGTTCGTCATCGCGATCGCCCTCAAGGCGGTCGTCGGCTGGCGGGTCAGCGAGGACGCCGAGGTCGGCGGCATCGACCTCGCGGTGCACGGCGAGACCGGCTACGAGAACATCCCCCAGGGCAGCGTCATCAAGGAGGTGCGAGCATGAAGCTCGTCACGGGAATCATCCAGCCGCACCGTCTCGACGACGTGAAGTCGGCCCTCGAGGCCGCGGGCGTGCGGGGCATGACGGTCAGCGAGGCCAGCGGGTACGGCCGCCAGAAGGGCCACACCGAGGTCTACCGCGGCGCCGAGTACACGGTCGACCTGGTCCCCAAGGTCCGCATCGAGGTCCTCGTCGACGACGCCGACTCGACGGCCGTCACCGAGGTCATCGTCAAGGCCGCGCAGACCGGCAAGATCGGCGACGGCAAGGTCTGGACCGTCACGGTGGACGACGTCGCCCGGGTGCGCACGGGCGAGCACGGCCCGGGCGCGCTCTGAGGAGGCGGTACCCCGGATGACCGAGCACGTCGACACCCCGGCCACGGACGGGGTCGCGGGGGGATCGGCGGAGGGCTCGGACCGGCTCGCGGTCGAGCAGAGCGTGCAGGTCCCGCACCCCGAGGGGGTGCGGGGCCTCCGCGCGCGCATGCTCGAGCTCGCCCGGTCCATGAGCGGACCGGGCCGCAGCGGGGTCGCCCGCCGCGCAGCCGTCGTCGACCTCGTCACCACGGCGCTCCAGCACCTCTGGACGGACGCGACCGACGACGTCGCCCCCGACGGGATCGCGCTCGCCGCGGTCGGCAGCCTGGGCCGGGGCGACATGGGTCCCGCGAGCGACCTCGACCTCGTCCTCGTGCACGACGGCCGGAGCCACTCCACGGAGGAGGTCGCGCGGGTCGCCGAGCGGCTCTGGTACCCCCTGTGGGACGCCGGCGTCGACCTCGACCACTCCGTGCGGTCGCTCTCGCAGTGCCGACAGGTGGCGTCGAAGGACGTCCCGGCCGCGGTGGGCTGGCTCGACGTCCGCGCCGTGGCCGGGGACGCGCTCGTCGTCCACCGGGCGTCCTCCGCCGTGCTGACCGACTGGCGCTCGGCGTCGCGACGCCGGCTGCCCGACCTGCTCTCCTCGACCCGGGAGCGCGCCGAGCGCTCGGGCGAGCTCGCCTACCTCATCGAGCCGGACCTCAAGGAGTCGCGCGGCGGGATCCGGGACGCGGTCGTGCTGTCCGCGCTGGCCGCGACCTGGCTCACCGACCGCCCGCACGGGTCGGTCGACCGCGCCCACGCGCACCTCCTGGACGTGCGGGACTCGCTCCAGGTGGTCACCGGCCGGCACACGAGCCGGCTCCTGCTCGCCGACCTCGACGAGGTCGCCGCGCTCTCCGGGTTCGACGACCCCGACGAGCTGCTCGCGAGCCTCGCCGAGGCCGGACGCGAGATCTCCTACGCGCTCGACACGACGGTCCGCCGTGCACGCCAGGCGCTCCAGCGCCCGTCGGTCTCGCGCCGTCCGGTCCTCATCCGCGGGCGCCGGGCCGCACCCCGGCTCCGGTCCGTCGGGGACGGTCTCGTGGAGCACGACGGTGAGCTCGTGCTCGCGGTCGACGCCCACCCGGCCACCGACCCGCTGCTCTCGCTGCGCGCCGCCGCGACCGCCGCCCGCACGGGACTCACGCTCTCGCCGGTCTCCGTCACGAGCCTCGCCCAGTGCCCGCCGCTGCCCGAGCCGTGGCCCAAGGCCGCCCGGACGGCGCTCCTCTCCCTGCTCGGGTCCGGCCAGGCCCAGGTCGCGGTGTGGGAGGCGCTCGACCTGGCGGGCGTGGTCACGACCTGGATCCCCGAGTGGGCGGGCGTGCGCAACCGGCCGCAGCGCGCCGCGGTGCACCGCCACACGGTGGACCGCCACCTCGTCGAGGTCGTGGCGCGCGCGGCCCGCGACCGCAAGGACGTCGACCGGGGCGACCTGCTCCTGCTCGCGGCGGTCCTCCACGACATCGGCAAGCGCGCGGGTGCCGCCGACCACTCCGTCGAGGGCGCGCGCCTGGTGCCCGTGATCCTCGGGCGCATGGGCTTCGACCCGGACGTCGTGTCCGACGTCGAGCGGCTCGTCCGCCACCACCTCACCCTCTCGCGGCTCGCGGTGAGCGAGGACCCGGACGACCCGGCGACGGTCGCGGAGCTCGCCGAGGCGGTCGACCACCGGGCCGACCTGCTGGAGGTGCTGCGCGCGCTCACCGAGGCCGACGCGTCGTCGCTCGGTCCGAGCGCGTGGACCGCGTGGCGTGCACGGCTCGTCGACGACCTCGTGGGCGAGACGCTGCGCGTGCTGAAGGACCCGCACGCAGCCGGGTAGGCTGGACCCTCGCGGACGGTCCGTGCCGCGCCCTCGGGCGCGCAGGCCCCGCGGACGAGACTTCCGGCGACTGGTGAGGATGACGCGGTGTTCAACACGCTGTCGGACCGACTGACTTCGACCTTCAAGAACCTCCGTGCGAAGGGTCGGCTGTCCGAGGCGGACATCGACGCGACGATCCGGGAGATCCGGCGTGCGCTGCTCGACGCCGACGTCGCGGTGCCCGTCGTCCGAGAGTTCAGCGCCACCGTGCGCGAGCGGGCGCTCTCCTCCGAGGTCTCCGGCGCGCTCAACCCGGCGCAGCAGGTCGTCAAGATCGTCAACGAGGAGCTCGTGGGCATCCTCGGCGGCGAGAGCCGCGGGCTGCGGTTCTCGAAGAACCCGCCGACGGTGATCATGCTCGCGGGCCTCCAGGGCGCGGGAAAGACGACTCTCGCAGGCAAGCTCGCGCTGCACCTGCGCGAGCAGGGCCACACGCCGCTGCTCGTGGCGGCCGACCTCCAGCGCCCGAACGCTGTCACGCAGCTCACCGTCGTCGCGGAGCGTGCCGGCGTGCCGGTGTTCGCGCCGCACCCCGGCAACCAGAGCAGCGTCGAGGTCGACGACGTCATCGGCGACCCCGTCTCGGTCGCGCGCGACGGCGTCGACGCCGCCCGCCAGCGCCAGCACGACGTCGTCATCGTGGACACCGCAGGCCGCCTCGGTCTCGACGCCGTGCTCATGCAGCAGGCCTCGGACATCCGCGACGCGGTCCGGCCGGACGAGGTCCTGTTCGTCATCGACGCGATGATCGGCCAGGACGCCGTCACGACCGCGAAGGCGTTCGAGGAGGGCGTCGACTTCACGGGCGTCGTGCTCACCAAGCTCGACGGCGACGCGCGCGGTGGTGCCGCGCTGTCGGTCCGCGGCGTCACGGGACGGCCGATCCTCTTCGCGTCGACCGGTGAGAAGCTCACGGACTTCGAGGCGTTCCACCCGGACCGCATGGCCTCGCGCATCCTCGACATGGGCGACGTCCTGACCCTCATCGAGCAGGCCGAGAAGGCGTTCGACGCCGAAGAGGCCGCCAAGATGGCGGAGAAGGTCGCCTCCGGCGAGGACTTCACGCTCGCGGACTTCCTGGTGCAGATGCAGCAGATGAAGAACATGGGCTCGATGAAGAAGATGCTCGGCATGCTGCCGGGCATGGGCCAGATGCGGGAGGCCCTGGACAACTTCGACGAGCGCGAGGTCGACCGTATCGAGGCGATCATCCGCTCGATGACGCCCGCCGAGCGCGACAACCCGAAGATCCTCAACGGCTCGCGCCGCGCACGCATCGCGCGGGGGTCCGGCGTCAGGACGAGCGACGTCAACCAGCTCCTCGAGCGCTTCGCCGGCGCGCAGAAGATGATGCGGCAGATGAGCCGCGGCGGCGGCGTGCCCGGGATGCCGGGCATGGGCAACCTGCCGGGCATGGGCGGTAAGAAGGCCCGGGCTCGCCAGGCGCCGCAGCGCAAGGTCAAGGGCAAGTCCGGCAACCCGGCGAAGCGGGCGGCGCAGGAGCGTGCTGCCGCGGCGCGGGCGGCGGGCGAGGTCACGGGGCCGCCGGCATCCGCCGGCTCGGCGTTCGGGGTGGGCAGGACGGACGGACCCGCGCCCTCGACGCCGGACGACCTGCAGCTCCCTCCCGGGTTCGAGAAGCTGCTCGGTCGCTGACCTCGGGGCCGTCCGGAGCGGCGCCCGTGCCCCGCCACGGGTGCGACCCGCAGCCGCCCGGACGCTAGGTTGTGTCCGTGGTACCGACCCGGTGCCGCACTACGCCCGCGAGCGGGCTCGTCCTGCCCGACCTCACCCAGGAGCCGCATGTCCGCGCTGGAAGGCCCCTCGCTGCACGTCCGCGGCCGCGTCGTCGTCGGCGACGACCGCGAGGTCGGCGATCTCTGGGTCAAGGACGGGCGGATCAGCCTCACCCGCCCGTCGGCCCAGGGCACCAACATGGTCGAGCTCGAGGGCTGGGTGCTGCCGGGACTCGTCGACGTGCACTGCCACGTCGGCCTCGGCGCCCAGGGCGCGGTCGACGCGGCGACGGCGCAGGCGCAGGCCACCGCGGACCGCGACAGCGGCGTCCTGCTGGTGCGCGACGCGGGTTCCCCGCTCGACACGCGGTGGGTCCACGGGCGCCGCGACCTGCCGCGCCTCGTCCGCGCGGGCCGGCACCTCGCCCGCCCGAAGCGCTACCTGCGGCACTACGGTCTCGAGCTCGACGACGTCGCGCAGCTCCCCGAGGCCGTGCGCCGCGAGGCGCGCCACGGCGACGGCTGGGTCAAGCTCGTGGGGGACTGGATCGACCGGGACCTCGGCGCGGACGCCGACCTGCGCCCCCTGTGGCCCGACGACGTGCTCGCCGAGGCGGTCGCCGCCGCCCACGCGGAGGCCGCCCGGGTGACGGTCCACGCCTTCTCGGACGAGGTGATCCCCTCGCTGCTCGCCGCCGGCGTGGACGGCATCGAGCACGGCACGGGCATCCATCCCGACCTCATGTACGAGATCTCCGAGCGGGGGGTCGCGGTGACCCCGACGCTCCTGCAGGTGGGCCAGTTCGAGGCGATCGCGCAGCAGGCCGACGGGAAGTACCCCGTCTTCGCCGACCGCATGCGTCGCCTGCACGCCCGCCGCTACGACCAGGCCCGTGCGCTGTACGAGGCGGGGATCCAGATACTCGTCGGCACCGACGCGGGCGGGACGATCGGCCACGGGCGCCTCGCGGACGAGTGCGCGGAGCTCGTCGCGGCGGGAATCCCGACGGCGGCCGTCGTCGCGGCGGCGAGCTGGCAGGGGCGCGAGTACCTCGGCTACACGTCGCTCGTCGAGGGCGCGTCCGCCGACTTCGTCGTCTACCCCCAGGACCCCCGCGAGGACGTGGGCGTCCTGCGCGCGCCGACGGCGGTCGTCCTGCGCGGCGAGATCGTGGCCCCGGCGTCCTGAGCCGGGTTGGTCGGTGACCCACGGGTCTGGCACAATGACCCGGTACTCGGTGTGCCCCGGCCCCTCTCTCCGGCGCGTGCCGTGTCCTGAACCCCACCTCGTCCTGTCCCCACGGGATGCGACCGGGTTCACCCATACCAGAACCAGGAGAGACCACCACAGTGGCCGTCAAGATTCGTCTGAAGCGTCTCGGCAAGATCCGAGCGCCGTACTACCGTGTCGTCGTCGCGGACTCGCGCACCAAGCGTGACGGTCGCGTCATCGAGGAGATCGGCAAGTACCACCCGACCGAGGAGCCCTCGTTCATCGAGATCACCTCGGACCGCGCCCAGTACTGGCTCGGCGTCGGCGCACAGCCGTCCGAGCAGGTGCTCGCGCTCCTCAAGATCACGGGTGACTGGCAGAAGTTCAAGGGTCTGCCCGGCACCGAGGGCACCCTCCGGGTCAAGGGCGAGAAGGCCGACCCGGCCGTTGCGATCGAGGCAGCCGCCGCGGACGCCGAGAAGGTCAAGGCGAACGCCGCGCAGAAGAAGTCCGAGGCCCCGGCCGCCGCGGACGCTGCTGACGACGCAGCCGCCGGCGACGAGCAGGCCTGATGATCGCCGAGGCCCTCGAGCACCTCGTGCGCGGCATCGTGGACAACCCGGACGACGTCCGGGTGAACGCGAAGTCGCTCCGGCGCGGTGACCTGCTCGAGGTCCGGGTCCACCCGGACGACCTCGGCCGTGTGATCGGCCGCGGTGGGCGCACGGCGCGCGCGCTGCGCACGGTGATCGGCGCTCTCGCGACCGACGGGCCCGTGCGCGTCGACGTCGTGGACGTCGACCGCCGCTGACGCCCGCACCGACCCCGCCCCCTCGTGGGGCGACGGGCAAGGCCCGGCCCGCCGACCGGCGGACCGGGCCTTCCTGCGTCCCGCCCCGGCCGGGGCGGGACGAGACGACCACCGGAGGAGTCACGACGATGGAGCTGACCGTCGCCCGTGTCGGCAAGCCGCACGGGCTGCGCGGCGAGGTCGCGCTCGACCTGCGCACCGACGACCCCGAGGCGCGCCTCGCCGTCGGGACGCGTCTCGAGACGCGTCCCGTCGGTGCCGGGCCGCTCACCGTGGGCGGGGTCCGCGTGCACCAGGGCCGCTGGCTCGTCGCCTTCGAGGGGGTGCGGGACCGCACCGACGCCGAGGCGCTGCGCGGTGTCGAGCTCGTCGTGGAGGCCGAGGCCTCCGCCGAGGAGGACGCCTGGTACCCGCACGAGCTCGCAGGGCTGCGCGCCGAGGACACCGACGGGCGCGACCTCGGCCGTGTCGAGGGCCTCGAGCACCTGCCCGCGCACGACGCCCTCGTGCTGCGTGAGCCCGACGGGACACGCACGCTCGTCCCGTTCGTTCGCCAGATCGTGCCCGTCGTGGACGTGGCCGGGGGTCGTGTCGTGCTCGACCCGCCGGGCGGGCTGCTCGCCTCCGACGCCGAGCACCTCGAGGTCGCGCTCCCGGGCCCCGTGCCCGAGGACGAGGCCGCGCGGGCGACGGACGAGGACGAGGCCTGACGTGCGGATCGACGTCGTCACGATCTTCCCCGACTACCTCGCCGCGCTCGACCTGTCGCTCGTGGGCAAGGCGCGGACCGCGGGGATCCTCGACCTCCGGGTCCACGACCTGCGCGACTGGACGACCGACCGCCACCGCACCGTCGACGACACCCCGTTCGGCGGCGGGGCGGGCATGGTCATGCGTCCGGACGTATGGGGCCGCGCGATCGACGAGGTGTCCGGGCTCGGGTCGGCCGCGCCGACGTCCTCCGCGACCGCCGGTATCCCCCGCCCGGATGCTCCCGCGCACCTGGTCGTCCCGACGCCGTCGGGTGCGACGTTCACCCAGCGCACCGCCGAGGCGCTGGCCGAGGAGGAGCACCTCGTGGTGGCGTGCGGCCGGTACGAGGGCATCGACGCGCGTGTCGCGGAGCACTACCGCGCGGCGGGGCTGCGGGTGAGCGAGCTGTCGATCGGCGACTACGTGCTCAACGGCGGGGAGGTCGCCGCGCTCGTCATGGTCGAGGCCGTGGCACGGCTGCTGCCCGGGGTCGTCGGCAACCCCGAGTCGCTCGTCGAGGAGTCCCACGGCGCCGCGGGGTTGCTGGAGTACCCCGTGTACACGAAGCCGCCGGCCTGGGACGGGCTCGAGGTGCCCGACGTGCTCCTCTCGGGTCACCACGCCCGCATCCACCGCTGGCGGCGAGACCAGGCGCTGCGCCGGACGGCGGCCCGCCGGCCCGACATGGTGCGCGCGCTCGACGCGGACGCGCTCGACCGGCACGACCTCGAGGTCCTCGCGGAGGCGGGCTGGCTCGTCGAGGAGGGTCGTCTCCTGCTCGGGAGCCCGCCCGGGGAACGCTGAGCGCGTCCGTGTGGCAGAATGGTCGATCGGTGTGCGCTCACTCCCGGTCTCTGCCACAGGGGACGCATCGGGACGTGCGACTCGCGACGCGACCCGCACGGCGCCGCCCACCTTCCTGACGAGAACGGCCAGGCTTGCCGCCCGGCCACGAGCGCGTCCGACCTGTGGCGGGCGAGGAGAGCATCATGCACACGCTGGACAGCGTCGACGCAGCATCGCTGCGCAGCGACGTCCCGGACTTCCGTCCCGGTGACACCCTCAAGGTCAACGTCAAGGTCGTGGAGGGCACCCGCTCCCGCGTCCAGGCGTTCCAGGGCGTCGTCATCGCGCGCCAGGGCAGCGGCGTCCGCGAGACGTTCACGGTCCGCAAGATCAGCTTCGGCGTGGGTGTCGAGCGCACGTTCCCCGTGCACTCGCCCTCCATCGAGTCGGCCGAGGTCGTGACGCGCGGTGACGTGCGTCGCGCCAAGCTGTACTACCTCCGCGCGCTGCGCGGCAAGAAGGCGAAGATCAAGGAGAAGCGCGACACCGCGCACACTCGCTGATCGACCCGTTCGACACGACGGGCGGCCGTCCTTCCGGGGCGGCCGCCCGTTCGCGTTCCCGCACGGGTCGACACGCGGTCCGCGGGACGGCCCCGTTTCCCGGATCACCTCCCGAGGTGGCATTGTGAACGCGTGACCGACAGCGCCCCGCCCCGAGGCCCGCGACCCGACGCCAGCACCGAGCGCGCGGCGCGCGACCCCCACGAGGCGAGGAACGACGTCGGGCCCACCCAGGAGCCGGCGGGCCGCGTCCCGGACGATCCTGAGGAAGCGACGACCAGGCACGACGCCCCGGCACCGCGGAAGTCGTCGCTCCTGCGCGAGACGGCGATCATCGTCGTCAGCGCGCTCGTGCTCTCGCTCCTCATCAAGACCTTCCTCGTGCAGGCGTTCTTCATCCCGAGCGCGTCCATGGAGGACACGCTCACGGAGGGCGACCGGGTCATGGTGTCGCGCCTCGTGCCGGGCGCCTTCGACGTGCACCGCGGCGACGTCGTCGTCTTCAAGGACCCGGGCGGCTGGCTCCCGCCGCCGGCCCCGCAGGACGAGAGCGTGGTCGGCGAGGCGGTCCGAGCGGCCCTGACGTTCGTCGGCCTGCTGCCCCAGGACACGGGCGAGCACCTCATCAAGCGCGTCATCGGGACGCCCGGTGACCACGTCGTGTGCTGTGACGCCGAGGGGCGCGTGAGCGTCAACGGCGAGTCGATCGACGAGTCCTCCTACATCAAGGCCGGTGCGGCCGCCAGCGAGCTCGCCTTCGACACGACCGTGCCCGCCGACATGCTCTTCGTCATGGGGGACAACCGGTCGAGCTCGGCAGACTCGCGCTACAACACGGGCAAGCCCGGGGGTGGGTTCGTGCCGATGGGCAACGTCGTCGGGACGGCGTTCGTCAAGGTCTGGCCGCTCTCGCACGTGGGGCTCCTGCGCAACCCCGGCGACGTGTTCGCCGGCGTGCCCGAGGTGGAGCCGTGACCCTGGGCGAGGTTGCCCGGCCCGTCCGGCCGTCGTCGCCCCGCGCGGCGGCCGCACGGGGCACCATGCGGCGGCGACCGGACCTGCGCCAGGAGCGCACGATGCTGCGCGACGGCGCGCGGCTCGTCGCCGGCATGGACGAGGTCGGGCGCGGAGCCCTCGCGGGCCCTGTCTCCGTGGGCGTCGTGGTCGTCGACCTCGGGACCAAGCCGTGCCCGCCCGGTCTGACCGACTCGAAGCTCCTCACGGCGGCGGCGCGAGAGGCGCTCGTCCCGCTCGCCCGCGCGTGGTGCCTCGCCTGGGCCGTCGGCCACGCCGGGCCGGCCGAGATCGACGCGCACGGCATCGTCGGCGCCCTGCGCCTCGCGGGGCGGCGGGCGCTCGCCCAGGTGCGGCGGAGCGTCGGGGACGTCGACGCCGTCCTGCTCGACGGCAAGCACGACTGGCTCAGCCGTCCGTCCGCGGTCGACCTGTTCGAGGCGTTCGAGCTCGAACCCGTCGACGAGGACCGGATCGTCGACCCCCGCGTGCGGACCCTGGTCAAGGCCGACCTGCAGTGCGCGTCCGTGGCCGCGGCGAGCGTCCTGGCGAAGACCGAGCGCGACGCGCTCATGACGAGCCTCGCGCGGCAGTACCCGGCGTTCGGCTGGGACCAGAACAAGGGCTACGGGGCGACGGCGCACGTCGAGGCGCTGCGCGAGCACGGCCCGACGCCGCAGCACCGCCGGTCGTGGCGGCTGCCCCGGCGCGGCGAGACGGGCCTGGACGTGGCGGCCTACGAGGAGCTCGTCGACGTGCTCGAGCTCGACCCGGCGGCGGTCCTGCCCACGAGCTGAGGCAGGCCCGCGGGCCGTGATGGTCCATGATGGACACGTGAGCGCCGAAGACCTCGAGAACTACGAGACCGAGATGGAGCTCGCCCTCTACCGCGAGTACCGCGACGTGGTGGGCCTGTTCTCGTACGTGGTGGAGACCGAACGCCGCTTCTACCTGGCGAACCAGGTGGACCTGCAGGTGCGGTCGGCCGCCGGCGAGGTGTACTTCGAGCTGCGGCTCGCCGACGCGTGGGTCTGGGACGTCTACCGCTCCGCGCGCTTCGTGAAGTCCGTGCGCGTCGTGACGTTCAAGGACGTCAACGTCGAAGAGCTCGCCAAGGCCGAGCTCCAGCTCTGACAGCGGTCCTGGCCGTGCACAGGCCCGACCTCTGACCCTCCGTCCACACCCCTCGCGGGCTCCTGGCGCCGAACCGTGCTGCGGCCCCACGGTGGGTCGCGGAGGTGAGCTCATGAGAGCGAAGGACGCCGTCGGGCGGTACGGGGAGAAGGTGGCCGCGGCCTACCTGGTCGAGGCCGGCTGGACCGTGCTCGACCGCAACTGGCGCGGGACGCGCGGAGAGCTCGACGTGGTCGCGCTGGACGACGACGTGCTCGTCGCGGTCGAGGTCAAGACGCGGCGGGGGACCGGCTTCGGTCACCCCGCCCAGGCCGTCACGGCCGACAAGATCGCGCGGCTGCGGCGCCTGACGGGGGAGTGGCTCGCCACGCACGAGGTCCGCGCGCGATCGGTCCGCATCGACGTGGTGGCGGTCGTCGTGGCACGCGCCGGCGCGGCGCAGGTCGAGCACCTCGTCGGGGTGAGCGCCTGATGGGCCTCGGGACCACGCGCGCCGTCGCGCTCGTCGGGCTCACGGGGTACGTCGTCGAGGTCCAGGCGCACCTCGCGGCGTCCGTTCCCGGGTTCGTGCTCGTCGGCCTGCCGGACACGGCGCTCAGCGAGTCGCGCGACCGGGTGCGAGCGGCGGTGGCGTCGTCGGGCATCTCGTGGCCGCAGCGCAAGATCACCGTGAACCTCTCGCCCGCCGCGCTCCCGAAGTCGGGCACCGGCTTCGACCTCGCGATCGCCGTCGCGACGCTCGGCGGGGCGGGAGTGCTGCCGCCCAGCGCCGTCGAGGGCGTCGTGCACCTGGGCGAGCTGGGGCTCGACGGGCGGCTCCAACCGGTCCGCGGCATCCTGCCCGCCGTCGCTGCGGCAGTCGCCGCCGGATACCGCGACGTCGTCGTGCCCGCGGCCGACGTCGCCGAGGCGCGACTGGTCCCCGGAGCACGCGTCGTCGGGGCCACGAACCTCGCCGACGTCGCACGCCTCCACGGCGCGACGCTCGACGAGCCCGACACGCCCGTCGCGCCGGTGGCACCGGCCCGCCCGGTCGTCGAGCGGCCCCCGACCGGCGACCTCGCGGACGTCGTCGGGCAGGGCGAGGCGCGGCACGCGCTCGAGGTCGCGGCCGCGGGCGGGCACCATCTGCTGCTCGTCGGGGCACCGGGCGCGGGCAAGACGATGCTCGCGTCGCGGCTGCCCGGCATCCTGCCGGACCTCACCGAGAGCGAGGCCGTCGAGGTGACCGCGGTGCACTCCGTCGCGGGAGTCTTCGACCCGGGCGGCGGGCTCGTGCGCCGCCCGCCGTACGAGGACCCGCACCACACCGCGACACCCGCCGCGATCGTCGGGGGCGGGACGGGCATGCCGCGACCCGGCGCGGCCTCCCGCGCGCACCGCGGGGTCCTCTTCCTGGACGAGGCGCCCGAGTTCGGCGCGCGCGTGCTGCAGACGCTGCGCCAGCCGCTCGAGCACGGCGAGCTCGTCATCCACCGCGCGGGCGGCACGGCGCGCTACCCGGCCCGGTTCCAGCTCGCGCTCGCCGCGAACCCGTGCCCGTGCGGCAAGGGTGTGGGCAAGGGGCTGGACTGCACGTGCTCGCCGGTGGCGCAGCGGCGCTACTTCGGCAGGCTGTCGGGCCCGCTGCTCGACCGGGTCGACGTCCAGGTCGAGGTGCGGCCCGTCTCGCGGGTCGAGCGCGCGGGTGACGTCGTCCCGGAGTCCAGCGCGGTGGTCGCGGCACGCGTGCGGGCGGCGCGCGAGGCCGCGCAGCACCGGCTCGCGGGGACGGGCTGGCGGACCAACGCCGAGGTGCCCGGCACCTGGTTGCGCGACCGCCTCGGCGCGGACCCGGGTCTCCTCACGGACGTCGACACCGCGCTCGACCGCGGCACGCTGAGCCTGCGCGGCGCGGACCGGGTGCTCCGGCTCGCGTGGACCGTCGCCGACCTCGCGGGGCGGGACGCACCCACCCGGTCGGACGTCGGGGCCGGGCTCGCGCTGCGCACGCGGGGCTACCGTGGCTGAGCGGGCGGAAGGGGTCGTGACTCCCGTGCGGCCGCTGTTCGACGTGACGGACGACCGGCTCGCGCGGGCCGCGTGGTCGCGGATCGCCGAGCCCGGTGACGACGTCGCCGTCGTCCTCGTCGAGCATCTCGGCGCGGGACCGGCACTGGCCTGGGTCCACGAGGCCGTGAACGACCCGGCCGAGGCACGCCGCGCGCTCGTCGAGCTTGCGGACCCCGGTGTCGCCGTGCCGACCGACCCTCTGCGCGTCGCCGGGCTCGGCGAGCTCCTGCCGAGCGCCAGTCCAGGCTCCGGTCCGGGGGCCGGCCCGAGCGCCGGTGCGGGCGCCGGTGCGGGCGGTCGCGGCGGACCCGTTCCCCGCCTGCTGCGGGGTCTGGCCCGCTGGGCACCTCGGCTCGACGGGCTCGACCCGCGCCGGGAGCTGCGCGTGCTCGAACGCCTGGGAGGGTCGCTGGTCGTGCCGGAGGACACGGGATGGCCCGCTGCGCTGGACGTCCTCGGGCCGACGCGCCCGCACGCGTTGTGGGTCCGAGGCGCGCGCGACCTGGACCGCCTCGCCGACCGCTCCGTCGCGCTCGTCGGGGCGCGCGCCTGCACCGACTACGGGCGGCACGTGACGGGGGAGATGGGCGCCGGGCTGGCCGCGCGCGGCTTCACCGTCGTGTCCGGTGGCGCCTACGGGATCGACGCGGCGGCGCACCGCGCGGCGCTGGTCGCCGGCGGCCCGACCGTCGCCTTCCTCGCGGGCGGGGTCGACCGCCTGTATCCGACGGGGAACACCGACCTGCTGCGTGCGGTCCTCGAGTCGGGTGGTGCGGTCGTCTCGGAGGTGCCGCCAGGGTCCGTGCCGAGCCGCGTGCGGTTCCTGCAGCGCAACCGGCTCATCGCCGCGCTCGCGTGCGCGACCGTCGTCGTGGAGGCGGCGTGGCGGTCCGGCTCGCTCAGCACCGCGGCCCGGGCGGTGGAGCTCTCGCGCCCCGTCGGCGCGGTGCCCGGCCCGGTGACGTCCATGGCGTCGTCGGGCTGCCACCGCCTCCTGCGCGACGGCGCGGCCGTGTGCGTCACCGACGCCGCAGAGGTGGCCGAGCTCGCCGGGGAGCTCGCACGCGACCTGGCGCCGGCCGTCCCGCGGTCCGCCGCCGACCGGCCGACCGCTGCGTACGACGGCCTCGACGAGGTCGAGCGCAAGGCGTGGGACGCGCTGCCCGTGCGGACGCACGCGTCCACGGAGTCCGTCGCGCGCACGGCCGGCCTCTCCGTGCCGGACGCGCTGGCCGCGCTCGGACGGCTCGAGGTCCGCACGCTGGCCGAGCGCACGAGGGGCGGTTGGCGGCGGCTCGCGAGCGGCTGAGTCCGGGCGCCTCCGGAGAGCCTCCCCGGCCGGCGCGACGCCTCCGGCCACACTGAGGGCGTGGACAGGTCGGGACGCGTGGACGGTCGGGACGAGCAGGGGCGCCGCGATCGGGAGGGCGACGAGCGTGATCCCCTCCCGGGGACTCTGCGCGCGGCACTCTCCGCCTTCTGCGAGCACCTCGAGGTCGACCGGGGGACGTCCCTGCACACGGTCCGGGCCTACGCGGGGGACGTCGAGACGCTGCTGCGGCACGCGTCGCGCGGCGGCGCGACGACGGTCGACGCGGTCGACCTGGCGGTCCTGCGGTCGTGGCTGACGGAGCAGTCGGAGCGCGGACTCGCCCGTGCGACGCTCGCGCGTCGCGGGGCGGCGGCCCGGGCGTTCTTCGACTGGGCGCGCACGTCGGGGCGGATCGCGACCGATCCCGCCGTGCGGCTCGCGAGCCCGCGCGTTCCCCGCACGCTGCCCACCGTGCTGGCCGTGGAGGCCGCCGCGCGTCTGCTCGACGTGGCTCGCGACGCGGCCGCGGACGGGGATCCCGCACGCGTGCGGGAGTGGACGGCTGCCGAGCTGCTCTACGGCGCGGGCGTCCGCGTCGGCGAGCTCGCCGGGACCGACGTCGACGACCTGGACCTCGACGTGCGCACCGTGCGGGTGGTCGGCAAGGGCGACAAGGAGCGCGTCGTCCCGTTCGGCCTCCCGGCCGCCCGCGCGGTGCGGCGGTGGCTCGACGTCGGGCGCCCGGCGCTCGCGACCGAGCGGTCGGGGGCGGCGCTGCTCCTCGGGGACCGCGGCGGCCGGTGGGGACAGAGGCAGGTCCGTGACGCCGTGCACCGTCTCGCCCAGGCTGCGGGCGTCGACGACGTCGCGCCCCACGACCTGCGCCACAGCGCGGCCACGCACCTGCTCGCCGGAGGCTCGGACCTGCGCAGCGTGCAGGAGATCCTCGGCCACTCCTCGCTCGCGACCACCCAGCGCTACACGCACGTGACGGCCGAGCGGCTGCGCAGCTCGTTCGAGCAGGCGTTCCCGCGCGCCTGAGGACTAGCCGAGGGGCAGCAGCACGATCGGAGGTCGCTCACCGAGCAGCGCGAGCGGATCGACGTAGCGCTCGCCGCGGCGCACGCCCCAGTGCACGCAGACGGCGGCGCAGTGGCCACCGTGGACGCCGTCGGCCACGGCGTCCTCGACCGTGCCGACGGCGGTCCCCGCCCCGACCCGCGTCCCCGGCGCCACCGAGCCCACGACGGGTTCGAGCGACGTCCGCAGCCCGTCGTCGTGCGCGACGACGAGCACGGCCCGTCCGGCGACCGGACCGGCGAACGTGACGACTCCGGGCGCGGGGGAGCGGACGGTCTCCCCGGGCGACGCCTCGAGGTCGACGCCGCGGTGCCCGGGGAGCCAGTCGTGCTCCGGTGGGTCGAACGGGGCGAGGACGCCCAGGTCGTCCGGGTCGCGCTCGAGCGGCGGGACCCATCCCGCTGCCCGCCCTGCGGTTCCGTCGTCGACGTACGGATCGGCGACGTCCACGTGGGTGACGGACGACGCGCCCACCGGCGGTGCACCGACGAGCGGCACCGCCGGGTGCGGGCCGGCGACCGCGCCGGGGCCGGTGACGGCGAGCAGCCCACCGACGGCGATCGCGAGCACGGGCCGGCGAGCAGGACGCGGGCACCGGTCGAGGCCCGTCCAGCGGTGCGGCAGAAGGTCCGGGTCGAGGTGGCTGTCGAGGTCCATCACGCCAGGCTGCCGCGTACGGTGGTCGTGCGGGTGCGGCCGTCGTCAGTCTGTGGACGACGCACCGGAGGGGGACCGGCGGGCGCGGGCTGTGGACGGTCCGGCGGTCGGGTAGACTGACCGACGCGACCGGCACGCTCGTCTGCCTTGTTCGGGGTCATTCTCGACGAAGGCGGTGCGAGTCGGTCGACTTCGCGCGTCACGTCCTTGCTCATCCTCCCGGTTCCGCCGGGTCGTCGGGTGAGGCCGCGTCCGACGTCGGTCCTGCTCGCACCTGTTCGACGGTGTGCGGGCAGGTGTCGGCACGGGTGGCGCCAGGGGTGCGGACCATCAGGTCGGCACCGTCAACCGCACCGCGGCCCGTCCTCACGGGGAGGGCCGCCAGAAGCGTGCGCGTACCGGGTGGATCCCGGGCCGCACGGCGAAAGGACGTGTCATGGCCGTCGTGACCATGCGCCAGCTCCTCGAGAGCGGTGTCCACTTCGGGCACCAGACCCGCCGTTGGAACCCGAAGATGAAGCGCTTCATCTTCACCGAGCGCAACGGCATCTACATCGTCGACCTGCAGCAGTCGCTGTCGTACATCGACCGCGCGTACGAGTTCGTCAAGGAGACGGTCGCGCACGGCGGCTCGATCCTCTTCGTCGGCACCAAGAAGCAGGCCCAGGAGCCCGTCGCCGAGCAGGCCGCGCGCGTCGGCATGCCGTACGTGAACCACCGCTGGCTCGGTGGCATGCTCACCAACTTCACCACGGTGCACAAGCGTCTCCAGCGCCTCAAGGAGCTCGAGGAGATCGACTTCGACGACGTCGCCGGCTCGTCGCTCACCAAGAAGGAGCTCCTCGTCCTGCGTCGCGAGAAGGACAAGCTCGCCCGCACGCTCGGCGGCATCCGCGACATGGCGAAGGTCCCCTCCGCCGTGTGGATCGTCGACACGAACAAGGAGCACCTCGCGGTCGACGAGGCGCGCAAGCTCCACATCCCGATCGTCGCGATCCTCGACACCAACTGCGACCCGGACGTCGTGGACTACAAGATCCCCGGCAACGACGACGCGATCCGCTCCGTCACGCTGCTCACGCGCGTGATCGCGGACGCGGTCGCGGAGGGTCTGCTCCAGCGTCACTCCGGCCGCTCGGGTGCCGAGGCCGGCACCGAGGCGGACGCCGAGCCGCTCGCCGAGTGGGAGCGCGAGCTCCTCGCCGGTGCCGAGCAGCAGCTCGCGACCGACGAGACGGCCGCGGACGCCGCGCCGACCGAGGGCCCCTCCGGCGCCGAGGAGGCCGTCGCGCCGGGTGCGGACGCCGCTCCGGCCGTCGAGGCGGCTGCTGAGGCCGCCGAGGTCGAGGCCACGGAGACCGCCGAGGCGGAGCCCGAGGCCACGGAGTCCGTGGAGACGGAGGCCGTCGAGGCCGACGCAGCCGAGACGCCTGCCGCCGAGGCCGACGAGACCAAGTGACGACCCGGGGCGCGCGACGGGAGACCGTCGCGCGCCCCGCGCCGTCCGGTCGCACCGGCACCGCGCGAGGTGCCACCAGCACGTACCCGTGACGAACCACGAGTGAGGAACCATCATGGCGAACTACACCGCCGCTGACATCAAGGCCCTGCGCGAGCGCACCGGTGCCGGCATGCTCGACGTGAAGAAGGCGCTCGACGAGGCGGACGGCGACGCGGACAAGGCGCTGGAGATCATCCGCGTCAAGGGTCTGAAGGGCGTCGCCAAGCGCGAGGGCCGCTCGACCTCCGAGGGCCTCATCGCCGTCGACATCCGCGACACCGAGGGCGGGCAGGTCGCGACGCTCATCGAGCTCAACTCCGAGACGGACTTCGTCGCGAAGAACGAGACGTTCATCGCCCTGGCGGACCGCGTGCTCAAGGCCGCGGCCGACGCCGGTGCGCGCGACGCCGACGCGGCGCTTGCCGCCGACGCGGACGGCGAGACCGTCCAGGTCGTCATCGACAACCAGGCCGCGACGCTCGGCGAGAAGATCGTCCTGCGCCGTGTCACCCGCGTGGCGGGCGAGCGCGTCACCGCGTACCTCCACCGCACCGCGCGCGACCTGCCGCCGTCGATCGGCGTCGTCGTCGCGACCGACGCCGCGGGCGAGGCCGTCGCGAAGGACGTCGCGCAGCACGTCGCCGCGATGTCGCCGACGTACCTCTCGCGCGACGAGGTCCCGGCCGACACCGTCGAGAACGAGCGTCGGATCGCCGAGGAGACCTCGCGCAACGAGGGCAAGCCCGAGGCTGCGCTGCCGAAGATCATCGAGGGTCGCCTGAACGGCTTCTTCAAGGACGTCGTCCTCGTCGACCAGCCGCTCGCGAAGGACCCGAAGAAGACGGTCGGCCAGGTCGTCTCCGAGGCCGGCGGCTCGATCACCGAGTTCGTGCGGTACCGCGTCGGCGCCTGACGCCACCCCTGGCCCGGCCCTGTCGTCCGCGTGACGGCCGGGCCGGGCCACCGCGCACCCGGGGCTTTCCCGGGCGCGTGACGACCGCGGCCGCCGGGCACGCGCACGACGTGCGCACCCGACGAGCACCGCGACCACGGCACACGACCCGCCCGCGCGGGCGACGACTCGAGGACAGGTGGCCACAGTGACGACAAGCGAGCAGACGCGCGAGGGCGGAGCGGGCGCCCCGCCTCGCCGGGTCCTCCTCAAGCTCTCCGGCGAGACGTTCGGCGGCGGTCAGATCGGGCTCGCGCCGGACGTCGTCCAGCGTGTCGCGCAGGAGATCGCCGACGCCGTGGCGCAGGGCGTCCAGGTCGCGATCGTGGTCGGCGGGGGTAACTTCTTCCGCGGCGCCGAGCTCTCGCAGCGCGGCCTCGACCGCGCGCGCGCCGACTACATGGGCATGCTCGGCACCGTGATGAACTGCCTGGCTCTCCAGGACTTCCTCGAGCAGGCGGGCGTCACAACGCGCGTGCAGACCGCGATCACCATGGGGCAGGTCGCCGAGCCCTACATCCCGTTGCGTGCCATCCGCCACCTCGAGAAGGGCCGCGTCGTGATCTTCGGCGCCGGCGCCGGGATGCCGTACTTCTCCACGGACACGGTCTCCGTGCAGCGCGCTCTCGAGACGCACTGCCAGATGGTGCTCATGGGCAAGAACGGCGTGGACGGTGTCTACACGGCGGATCCTCGCAAGGACCCGGACGCCGTCAAGCTCGACCACCTGACGTACACCGACGCGCTCGTCAACGACCTCGGGGTCATGGACGCGACGGCGATGAGCCTGTGCCGCGACAACGACGTGCGCATGCGCGTCTTCGGCATGGGAGAGCCGGGGAACGTCACACGCGCCCTGGTCGGCGAGAATATTGGCACACTGGTCACGGCCGCCTGACGCTGACACCGCCCGACGGACCCACCGACGGAACGACCGACGAACGACGAAGGAGCACTGGTGATCGACGAGACCCTCCTCGAGGCCGAGGAGAAGATGGACAAGGCGGTCGAGGTGGCCAAGGAGGACTTCGCCGCGATCCGCACCGGGCGTGCGAACGCCGCGATGTTCAACAAGATCACGGTCGACTACTACGGTGCGCCCACACCGCTGCAGCAGCTCGCGTCGTTCACGGTGACGGAGGCGCGCACGATCCTCGTCTCCCCCTTCGACAAGAGCTCGATCACCGCGGTCGAGAAGTCGCTGCGCGAGTCGGACCTCGGCGTCAACCCGTCCAGCGACGGCAACGTGGTCCGCATCGTGCTGCCCGCTCTCACCGAGGAGCGTCGCCGCGACTTCGTCAAGCTCGCCAGGTCGAAGGCGGAGGACTCGCGCGTCTCGATCCGCAACGTCCGCCGTCGCGCCAAGGAGGAGCTGGACCGCATCGTCAAGGACGGCGAGGCCGGCGAGGACGAGGTCGCCCGCGCGGAGAAGGAGCTCGAGGCGCTCACCAAGGCGCACGTCGACCAGGTCGACGCGCTGCTCGCGGGCAAGGAGAGCGAGCTGCTCGAGGTCTGAGCACCTCGCTCGGCGAGCTCCACCACCTATGACAGATTCGTCCTCGACGGCCGCCGACGACGGCTCTTCCGCCGGCGCGCGGCGTGCCCCGAAGGCGGGCCGGAACCTCCCTGTGGCGATCGGGGTGGGCCTCGGCCTGCTCGCGCTCGTCGCGGCGAGCCTCGCGTTCCGACCCGAGTTCTTCGTGCTGCTCGCGGTCGTGGCCGTGGGTGCGGCGCTGTGGGAGCTGGCGCAGGCGTTCAAGCGCCGCGACCTGCACGTGCCGGTCCTGCCGCTGCTCGTCGGTACCGTCGGCATCCTCGTGTCCTCGTACTACTCGGGGCCCGAGGCGCTGCTCGTCTCGTTCATGCTCACCGTCGCGGGCCTCGTCGTGTGGCGTGTCATCGACGGGTCGGGCACGGCCGCGGTGCGCGACGCCGCTGCGGGGACGTTCGCGGCGGCGTACCTGCCGTTCATGGCGGGCTTCGTCATGCTCATGCTCGCCGAGCCGGACGGGCGTGTCCGGGTCCTGCTCTTCATCCTGCTCGCGGTCGCCAACGACGTGGGCGGGTACGTGGCCGGGGTCCTGTTCGGGCGGCACCCCCTGGCGCCCTCGGTGAGCCCGAAGAAGTCCTGGGAGGGCCTCGCGGGTTCCTTCGTCCTCGCGACCGCCGTCGGTGTCGTGGGGGTGGTGTTCGGGCTCGGCGCGAGTCCGTTGCTCGGCGTCGCCCTCGGGGTGCTCGCCCCGCTGACGGCGACCGTGGGCGACCTCGCCGAGTCGATGATCAAACGGGACCTAGAATTGAAGGACATGGGGTCGCTCCTGCCCGGTCACGGAGGCATCCTGGACCGGCTCGACTCCATGCTCCTCACCGCCCCGTTCGTGTACGTGCTGCTCGCGCTGGCCGTCTGACGGCAGCACCGCACGCCCTCCGCTCGACCGCCCCCCACGCTTGGACCCTCCCATGACCGTCCGTTCCGTCCGCCCCTCCGCGGAGTCGAAGCCGCTGCCGCTCGTCATGTCGGCGCCTCGACGCGGCAAGCCCCCGCGCCACTTCGCCGACCTCGCGCCGGAGGAGGTGCGGGACGCCGTCGTCGAGCTGGGTGAGAAGCCGTTCCGGGCCAAGCAGCTCGCGACGCACTACTACGCGCACCTCACACGCGACCCCGAGGCGATGACGGACCTGCCGAAGGCGACGCGCGACGTGCTCGCGGACGCGCTCTTCCCGCCGCTGCTCACGGCGGCGCGACGCATGGAGGCCGACGGCGGCACGACGGTCAAGACGCTCTGGCACCTCTTCGACGGGGCCAAGGTCGAGTCCGTCCTCATGCGCTACCCGCAGCGCTCGACGCTGTGCGTCTCGAGCCAGGCGGGCTGCGGCATGGCGTGCCCGTTCTGCGCGACGGGCCAGCTCGGCCTCACGCGCAACCTCTCGGTCGCGGAGATCGTCGAGCAGGTGCGGTCCGCCGCCCGTTCGCTCGCCGACGGTGAGATCCCGGGCGGCCCGGCCCGCTTGAACAACCTCGTGTTCATGGGCATGGGGGAGCCGCTCGCGAACTACAAGGCCGTCATGGGCACCGTCCGCCGCCTGGTCGCGCCCGCGCCCGACGGCCTCGGCATGTCGGCGCGCAACATCACGGTCTCGACGGTCGGTCTCGTCCCGGCGATGCGCAAGCTCGCCGACGAGGGCATCCCCGTGACGCTCGCTCTCTCGCTGCACGCGCCGGACGACGACCTGCGCAGCGAGCTCGTGCCGATCAACACGCGCTGGAGCGTCGACGAGACGCTCGACGCCGCACGGCACTACTTCGAGGTGACCGGTCGGCGCGTGAGCATCGAGTACGCGCTCATCAAGGACATGAACGACCACGCGTGGCGCGCGGACCTGCTGGGCGAGAAGCTCAACGCCCGCGGTCGCGGCTGGGTGCACGTCAACCCCATCCCGCTGAACCCCACCCCCGGGTCCATCTGGACCGCGAGCGACCCTGCCGTCGAGGCGGAGTTCGTGGCACGATTGCGCGGGCACGGGATCCCGACGACGATCCGTGACACCCGCGGGAGCGACATCGACGGCGCCTGCGGGCAGCTCGCTGCAGAGGAGGACGAGTGAGTTCGCTGTTCACCACGGTCGGCAAGACCCGGAACGGGTACGACCCGGAGGAGGTCGACGACTTCTTCGAGCACGCCCGGGACGTGTACGAGGGTCGGGTGGTGGAGCGGCTCACGAGCACCGAGATCCAGACCTCGGTGTTCGACCTCGTCCGCGGCGGGTACGACACGCACGAGGTGGACGCGGCGCTCGACCGGCTCGAGGGGGCGTTCATCGCGCGTCAGCGGGCCGAGTACGTCGCGGCGCACGGCCAGCAAGCCTGGATGAACGCGCTCGCGGAGCGCGCACGCACCCTGTACGGGCGGCTCGGGCGACCGGACGGCGAGAAGTTCGCGCTCGCAGAGCGCGGCAAGCCGGCGTACGACGTCGACGACGTCGACGACCTGTGCGACCGCCTCGTCGCCTACTTCGACCGCCAGGTCCCCGTCAGCGCGGCGGAGATCCGGTCGGCGACGTTCGGCCGCGCGCGCGGCCGCGACGGCTACGCGGAGGGTCCGGTCGACGCGTTCTTCGCCCGCGCCATCGAGGTGCTGCTCGGGGTCGAGTGACGTCCCTCGCGCCGTTGGCGGCGCCCGGATGAACCCGCGGACGTCGACGAACCCGTGGGTGCGGAGCGTCGTCGAAGGGCTCGCCGTGTTCAACGCCCGCCACCCGTGGAGCCACAACGACCACTTCCACGGGTGGATCGTGCGCCGGCTGCCGTCGGGAGCCCGGCGCGTGCTCGACGTCGGATGCGGCACGGGGACCCTGCTCGCCGTGCTGCGTGCGAAGGCGAACGTCGCGGAGGTGCACGGCATCGACGTGGACGCGACCATGGCGCGCCGCGCAGCGAAGCGCTTCGCGGACGACCCGCACGTCACGGTGCGGTGCCTCGCGTTCGACGACGTGGCGGAGCGCTACGACACTGTGACCATGGTCGCGTCGCTCCACCACCTCGAGCTCGGACCGGCGCTCGGGCACGCCCGCGAGCTCCTCGCGCCCGGCGGCCGGCTGCTCGTGGTCGGCCTGGCACGCCCTGCGTCGCGGACCGACGTCGCGATCGACGTCGTCTCCGCGCTCCTCAACCCGGTGGTCGGTCTCCTGCGGCACCCGCGCCCGCTGCGCACGCCCGCGCCGCCGCACGAGCCGGCGATGCCCGTGCGGGACCCGGAGATGACGTTCGCCGAGGTCGCGCGCGCGGCGCACGACGTGCTCCCGGGCGCGAGGTGCCGCCGTCGGCTCTTCTTCCGGTACACGCTCGAGTGGACGCGCCCGCGTTGACTGGCGCACGAGGCGGCGGCGCCGCGCCGTCGGACGCCGTGCGGGCGGGGCCGTACCCGGGCAGCGTCCGCGTGCTGGGAGGATGGTGACCATGCACGACCCAGCACCCCTCCCCTCCGACGGCACGTCGGCCGCGCCCGAGGCGCCCGGCCGCCGCACCGTGACGATCCTCGGCTCGACCGGGTCCATCGGCACGCAGGCGATCAACGTGGTCCGCACGCATCCCGACCGCTTCCGGGTGGAGGCGCTGTCCGCGGGCGGCGGTGACGTGGATCTGCTCGCGCGTCAGGCCGCCGAGCTCCGCGTGCGCGCCGTAGGTGTCGCGGACGCGGGCCGCGCGTCCGCGCTCGAGGCCGCGCTCGCGGACGCGTTCGTCGGTCGTGGCGACGTCCCCGAGGTGCTCGCCGGTCCCGGCGCCGCGTCGGAGCTCGCCGGCCGGGGGAGCGACGTCGTCCTCAACGGCGTCACCGGGTCCGTGGGGCTCGGGCCGACGCTCGCGGCCCTGCGCGCCGGCTCGACGCTCGCGCTCGCGAACAAGGAGTCGCTCGTCGCCGGGGGCGCGCTCGTGCGCGCGGCCCAGCAGCGCGGAGACCAGATCGTCCCGGTCGACTCGGAGCACTCGGCGATCGCGCAGTGCCTGCGCTCGGGGACGCACGCCGAGGTGCGCCGGCTCGTCCTGACCGCCTCGGGCGGCCCGTTCCGTGGCTGGACGGCCGACGACGTCAAGGCCGCCACGGTCGACCAGGCGCTCGCGCACCCGACCTGGGCCATGGGGCCCGTCGTCACCGTGAACTCCGCGAGCCTCATGAACAAGGGCCTCGAGCTCATCGAGGCGCACCTGCTGTTCGACGTGCCCGCCGACGACATCACGGTCGTCGTGCACCCGCAGTCCGTCGTGCACTCGATGGTCGAGTTCGTCGACGGGTCGACGATCTCACAGGCCTCGCCGCCCGACATGCGCCTGCCGATCGCGCTCGGGCTGTCGTGGCCGGACCGTCTCGACCCCGTGACCCCGCCGTGCGACTGGTCGACGGCGACGTCGTGGACGTTCGAGCCGCTCGACGACGCCGCGTTCCCGGCGGTGGGCCTCGCGCGCGCCGCCGTGGCGGCCAGCGCGACCCACCCCGCGGTCTACAACGCGGCCAACGAGGAGGCCGTCGCGGCGTTCCTCAGCGGACGTGCAGGTTTCGGTGACATCGTGACGACGGTCGAGCGCGTGCTCGCCGCGCACGACGGAACCTCCGCGGACGCCGTGACGTTGGACCACGTGGCGGACGCCGAGTCGTGGGCGCGCGCCAGCGCCCACGAGCTGCTGGACCGCCGGTGACACCGCACCGCCCCGCCGCCGGTACCGGCGCGGACGCCCAGAAGGAGCAGAGGACGAGATGGCCACGCTGATCGGCATCCTCGTGATCGTGGTCGGGATCGTCGTCTCGATCGCGCTGCACGAGGTCGGGCACATGGTGCCGGCGAAGAAGTTCGGCGTCCGTGTGAGCCAGTACATGGTCGGGTTCGGGCCGACCCTGTGGTCGCGCACCAAGGGCGAGACCGAGTACGGGCTCAAGGCGATCCCCCTGGGGGGCTACGTCCGCCTCGTCGGCATGTACCCGCCGGCCCCCGCCGGCGCGCGCCCCCGCGGGCAAGGCTTCTTCGCGCAGGTCATCGCCGACGCGCGCGACGCCAGCACCGAGGAGATCCGCCCGGGTGAGGAGCACCGCGCGTTCTACAACCTCTCCGCGCCCAAGAAGGTCGTCGTCATGCTCGGCGGTCCCTTCATGAACCTCCTCATCGCCGTCGTGCTGTTCCTCGTCGTCTTCGTCGGCATCGGTCTGCCGGGGGGCGCCGTCACGACGACGGTCGCGAGCGTCAACCCGTGCCTCGCCACGAGCATCACCACCGAGCAGACCGCGTGCGCGGCGGACGCCCCGGAGTCGCCCGCAGCCGCGGCAGGCCTGCAGCCCGGCGACGCCGTCGTCGAGTACGACGGGCAGGACGTGACGTCATGGGAGCAGCTCTCCGGGCTCATCCGCGGGACGGCCGACGAGACCGTGCCGATGGTGGTCGAGCGTGACGGCGAACGCGTCGACCTGACGATCACGCCCGCGGAGGTCCAGCGGCAGGTGATCGCCGAGGACGGCACGCCGGTCGTCGACGACGACGGCGAGCCCGTGACCGAGCCCGCGGGCGCCGTCGGCTTCGTCCCCGTCCAGGAGCGGGAGCGCGCCGGGGTGGGGACGGCGCTCGACGCGACGTGGCAGCAGGTCAGCGGCACGGCCGCGATCATCGTCACCCTGCCCGTGAAGGTCTACGAGGCGGCGGAGGCGGCGTTCACCGACGCCCCGCGCGGCCAGGACTCCGTGATGAGCGTCGTCGGCGTCGGCCGGGCGGCCGTGGACGTGGCCGGCGCGGACAACCCGGTCCTCGACCGCGTCGTCCTCATGCTCTTCCTCCTCGCAGCGCTCAACGTCGCGCTCTTCGTCTTCAACCTCATCCCGCTCCTGCCGCTCGACGGCGGGCACGTGGTCAACGCGCTCTACGAGGGCGCCAAGCGCACGGTGGCCCGCGTCCGCGGCCGGCCCCGACCGGGCCCCGCCGACCTCGCCCGCATGATGCCGGTCGCGTACGTGATGTTCGTCGTGCTCCTCGGCGTCGGCGGCCTGCTCATCGTCGCGGACATCATCGACCCGGTCCGCCTCGCGTAGCACGGGCTCGGGCCGGGTTCACGACCCGCGTGGTCGCGTCGGGTGGCCGGGGTGGGTGGCGCGCTCGGGCTGCCGCGCCGTCACCTCGGCCGTTCGTCGCACGTTCTCGAGCGCGGCTTGACGCCCTTCGCACCCCACCCACCCCGACCCGGCTCCGTCTCACCCTGGTCCCACGCACCGGTCCGCACCACGGTCCGCACCACGGTCCGCACTCTCGTGGCGCCTCGCGCCCGACGTGCGGTCGGTCCGCGACCGAGAAGTGAGTTTCGGCCCCGGATTCGACTGATTCGGGGGCGAGAACTCACTTCTCGGCGGGCCCGGCCCCAGCGCGGACCCGACCACGCGGGCCGTGGACCCGACCACCACCGCGGACCCGACCGCGAGCCCGACCGAGCGCACGAGCGCGTGGAGGGTCCGCGAAGATGTGCCGGACCCGGCGGGAAGGTGACGCCGCAGACAGGTCCGGGGTGCGGCGTCGGGCACGGCGCGGGGGATACTAGGGGCGTGAGCGTACCCATCAGCCTCGGAATGCCCGCCGCGCCGCCCCCGGTGCTCGCGCCACGGCGCAAGACCCGCAAGATCAAGGTCGGCAAGGTGGAGGTCGGCGGCGACGCGCCGATCAGCGTCCAGTCGATGACGACCACGCCGACGACCGACATCAACGCGACGCTCCAGCAGATCGCCGAGCTCACGGCCTCGGGCTGCGACATCGTGCGCGTCGCGGTCCCCAGCGCGGACGACGCGCTCGCGCTGCCGGCGATCGCGAGGAAGTCGCAGATCCCCGTGATCGCGGACATCCACTTCCAGCCCAAGTACGTGTTCGCCGCGATCGACGCGGGCTGCGCCGCGGTGCGCGTGAACCCGGGCAACATCCGCAAGTTCGACGACCAGGTCAAGGAGATCGCGAAGGCGGCCTCGGACGCCGGTGTGTCGCTGCGCATCGGCGTGAACGCAGGTTCGCTCGACCCGCGCCTGCTCGCGAAGTACGGCAAGGCGACACCCGAGGCGCTCGTCGAGTCGGCCGTGTGGGAGGCGTCGCTGTTCGAGGAGCACGGCTTCCACGACTTCAAGATCTCGGTCAAGCACAACGACCCCGTCGTCATGGTGCGCGCGTACGAGCTGCTCTCCGAGGCGGGCGACTGGCCGCTGCACCTCGGCGTGACCGAGGCCGGCCCAGCCTTCCAGGGCACCATCAAGTCGGCGACGGCGTTCGGCGCCCTGCTCAGCAAGGGCATCGGCGACACGATCCGGGTCTCGCTGTCCGCACCTCCCGTCGAGGAGGTCAAGGTCGGCAACCAGATCCTCCAGGCGCTCAACCTCCGGCCCCGCAAGCTCGAGATCGTGTCGTGCCCGTCGTGCGGTCGCGCCCAGGTGGACGTCTACACGCTCGCCGAGAAGGTGACCGCGGGCCTCGAGGGCATGGAGGTCCCGCTGCGTGTCGCGGTGATGGGCTGCGTCGTCAACGGCCCGGGCGAGGCGCGGGAGGCGGACCTCGGCGTCGCGTCGGGCAACGGCAAGGGACAGATCTTCGTCAAGGGTGAGGTCGTCAAGACCGTCCCGGAGTCGCTCATCGTCGAGACCCTCATCGAGGAGGCGCTGCGCATCGCCGAGACCATGACCCCGGAGAACGACTCGCAGGCCGGTCCGCCGGTCGTCACGGTGGGCTGACGCTCCCGTGGCCCGCTGGCGCCCGTCGGTCCCCGCCCTGCGCCCGCGAGCACGGGGCGAGTCGTCCGAGCGGGCACGCGTCCTGCGCGACGCCGACGTGACGGAGGCTCTCGCGGTGTGTGCGGGCGACCCGGTCGCCTCGGCGCTCGCGGCGTCCCGCCTCGTCGTCGCGCAGGCTGCGGGTCTGCACGGTGCGGGCGGCCAGGCATGGGGCTTTCCCGCCCAGGGCCCGCTGGTGGCGGTGTGCTGGGCGGGCGCGAACCTCGTGCCTGTCGTCCCGTCGACGCTCGACGAGGCCGACCGACGTGCCGCGGTCGACGCGTTCGCGGACCTCGCCCGGCACGCGGGTCGACGCTCGTCGTCCGTGGTGGGGGAGCGCGACGCCGTCCTCGCCCTCTGGGAGCGTCTCGCCGAGCACTGGCCGGCGCCCCGGGAGATCCGCGCGAGCCAGCCGTCGCTCGCGATCGGCCGGGATCCCGACGTCGCACCGGACCACGCCGTGCGGCGCTCCGTCCCGGCCGAGGTGCCGGTCGTCCTGCCCGCGTGCGTCCGCATGTTCACCGAGGAGGTCGGCTACTCGCCGGTCGAGGGCGGAGGGCGCGCCTACGAGGAGCGCGTCCGGTCCCTCGTCCTGGCGGGCCGTTCCTTCGTCCGGCTGGCGGGGGAGCGCGACGGCGCACCGCACGTCGTCTTCAAGGCCGAGCTCGGCGCGGTGACTCCCCTCGTCGCGCAGGTGCAGGGCGTGTGGGTCGACCCGCGCTACCGCGGGCGCGGTCTCGCCGCGCCGGGCATGGCCGCGGTGGTGCGGCTCGCCCGCGAAGGGGTGCCCACGGAGGCCTCGCGCCGGGCCGCGCCACCCGTCGTCTCGCTCTACGTCAACGACTACAACACCCGCGCGCTCGCGACGTACCGACGCGTCGGGTTCGAGCAGGTCGGCACCTACGCGACCGTGCTCTTCTGAGTCTGCGTGCCGCCTACTTGAGCAGGCGCGACATCCGGCGGTCGGCGAGGACCTGCCCGCCCGTCTGGCACGTCGCGCAGTACTGCAGGCTCCGGTCGGCGAAGCTCACCTCGCGCACCGTGTCGCCGCACACGGGGCACGGCAGGCCGGTGCGGCCGTGCACGCGCATCCCCGAGCGCTTGGCATCCTTGAGCTCGGCGGCCGGCCGGCCCGACGACGCCGCCACGGCCTCGGCGAGCACCTCGCCGACGGCGGCGTGCACCCGGGCGACCTCGTCCGGCGTGAACGAGCGCGTGAGCTTGAACGGGCTCGTGCGGGCCGCGTGCAGGATCTCGTCCGAGTAGGCGTTGCCGATCCCCGCGATGGACGACTGGTCGCGCAGGAGCCCCTTGACCTGCTGGTTGCGCGCGGCCATGAGGCCGGCGAGCACCGCGGGCGTGAACGCGGGGTCGAGCGGTTCCACGCCGAGGGTCTCGATCGCCCGGACCTCCGCGGGGTCGCGCACGACGTGCACCGCGAGCCGCTTGCGCGTCCCTGCCTCGGTGAGGTCGAACCCGGAGCCGTCGTCGAACCGGACGCGCAGCCCGAGCACGGCGATCCTCCCGCCGCCGCTGCCCCCGAGCCGCGGCTTGACGGGCGTCGTCGGCGCCTTCTCCGACCACCGCAGCCACCCCGCGCGGGCGAGGTGGAACACGAGGTGCAGCTCGGCGTCGTCGGGACCGCCCGGCACGGCGTCCGTGCCGGCGCCCGACGGGCGGGCAAGCACCAGGTCGAGCCACTTGCCGTGGCGTCGTGCCCCCGCGACCTCGCGGCCGACGAGCGCCGTGGCGGGCGGGTCGAACGTCTTGAGCGCGGAGATCTGGGCCACGTCCGCGGCGACGACGGTGCGGCCCGCCGTGCGGTCGTCGAGGAACCGGACGAGGGCCTCGACCTCGGGGAGCTCGGGCATGGGGACATCCTCCCCGCCGGTAAGGTGTGCCGCATGTCTTCCGACCTCCTGCGCCTGTCCACCCTGTTCGTCCGGACGCTGCGCGAGGACCCGGCCGACGCCGAGGTCGCGAGCCACCGGCTCCTCGTGCGGGCCGGGTACATCCGCCGCGCGGCACCCGGCATCTACACGTGGCTCCCGCTCGGCCTGCGCGTGCTGCGCAAGGTCGAGGCCGTGGTCCGCGAGGAGATGGCCGCCGCAGGTGCGCAGGAGGTGCACTTCCCGGCGCTCCTGCCCAAGGAGCCGTACGAGGCGACGGGCCGCTGGACGGAGTACGGCCCCAACATCTTCCGGCTCAAGGACCGCAAGGATGGCGACTACCTGCTCGCGCCGACCCACGAGGAGATGTTCACCCTCCTCGTGAAGGACCTGTACTCGTCGTACAAGGACCTGCCGCTGTCGATCTACCAGATCCAGACGAAGTACCGCGACGAGGCGCGCCCGCGTGCCGGGCTCATCCGCGGTCGCGAGTTCGTCATGAAGGACGCCTACTCGTTCGACACGACCGACGAGGGGCTCGCCCGCTCGTACGAGGCGCAGCGCGACGCCTACCGGCGCATCTTCGACCGGCTCGGGCTCGAGTACGTGATCGTCGCCGCGACGTCAGGCGCCATGGGGGGGTCGCGCTCGGAGGAGTTCCTCACCCCGACGGCGATCGGTGAGGACACGTTCGTCCGCTCAGCGGGTGGGTACGCGGCCAACGTCGAGGCGGTCGTCACGCCGGTCCCCGAGGCGCTCGACTACGCCGAGGTCCCGGCCGCGCACGTCGAGGACACCCCCGACACCCCGACGATCGCGACCCTCGTCGACCTCGCGAACGCGCGGTTCGCGCGGCCCGACCGGTCGTGGACCGCGGCCGACACGCTGAAGAACGTCGTGCTCGCGCTCACGCACCCGGACGGGCACCGGGAGGTCGTCGTCGTCGGTCTGCCGGGCGACCGCGAGGTCGACCTCAAGCGCGTCGGCGCCGCGTTCGAGCCCGCCGAGGTCGAGCCCGCGACCGAGGCCGACATCGCCGCGCACCCCGAGCTCGTCAAGGGGTACATCGGCCCGCAGGTGCTCGGGCCGAACGCGCGCCGGGAGGCGCCCGCCGACCCGGCCGCGGAGGACGCGCCCGAGCCCGAGCGGCACTCGGTGCGCTACCTGCTGGACCCGCGCGTCGTCGCCGGGACGCGCTGGATCACGGGCGCGAACGAGCAGGGCAAGCACGTGTTCGACCTCGTCGCCGAGCGCGACTTCTCGGCCGACGGGACGATCGAGGCCGCCGAGGTCCGCGCGGGCGACCCCGCACCCGACGGCTCCGGCCCGCTCGAGCTCGCACGCGGCATCGAGATCGGCCACATCTTCGCGCTCGGCCGCAAGTACGCCCAGGCGCTCGGCCTCACCGTGCTCGACGAGAACGGCAAGCAGGTCGTCGTGACGATGGGCTCCTACGGTATCGGCGTCACGCGCGTGCTCGCGGCGCTCGCGGAGGCCAACCACGACGACGCCGGTCTCGCGTGGCCCGCGCACGTCGCGCCCGCGCACGTGCACGTCGTCGCGACGGGCAAGGACGCCGCGGTGTTCGAGGAGGCCGAGCGTCTCGCGACCGAGCTGGCCGCCCGCGGCATCGAGGTGATCTACGACGACCGCCCCAAGGTGTCGCCCGGCGTGAAGTTCAAGGACGCCGAGCTGCTCGGCGTGCCGCTGCTGCTCGTGGTCGGGCGCGGGCTGGCCGACGGCGTGGTCGAGGTGCGCCCGCGCGTGGGCGAGGCGGTCCAGGTCCCCGTGGCCGACGCCGTCGAGCACGTCGCAGGACGGGTCGCCGACCTGCTGGGCTGAGCCGGTGGGTCCGCCCTGCCGGACCGGTCGATCAGCCCGCCTGCTCGGGAAGGCCGGGGAACGCGACGGGCGGCTCGCCCCACGCGACGGCGCTCGCCCACGAGTCCGTGAGATGGGCGATCGCCGCGGCGCGCGACGACGCGGCGGCAGTCGCGACGAGGCTCGCGTACGACTGGGCCAGCCCGGACTCGAGGCGACGCGCGAGCGTCGGCGTGTCGGCGTCGTCCGGCAGGACGTACGCTGCGCGGCGCGGATCCTGGCCCGTGCCGTCCGTCCCGGCGGCGAGGGCCCAGGCCTGGGCGCGATCACGGTGCTGCGCGGCGCGCGCGACCGCCGCCGTGCGGACGTCGCCCTCGGACTGCGCCGCCCGGACCTCGTGCGCGTAGCCCGCGGCGTCCTCGGCCTCGACGAGCGTCGCGAGGTCGGTCGCTCCGACACCGGACGGCGCCTCCTCGACCGGCGAGGCCGTCGTCGTGAGACCTGCGGCCGCGCTCGAGCCCGTCGCTACGGCGAGCCGCTGTGCCGAGAGGTTCTCGGAGGCGGCGACGGACGCGAGGAGTCGGGCCAGGGCAGCGTCGGGGGAGACGTCGGCCGACGCGCTCGTGCGCTGGGACGCCGCGACGAGAGCGGCGACCACGTCGTCGGTCGTCGCGGGTGCCGACGGGTCGGCGAGCGGGTCGTCCGTACCGGTCGCCGTCGTCGGGTCGCCGTCAGCGGGCTCGCCCACCCCGTCCGAGGTGTCCTCGGTGATGGCGCCCTCCCCAGGGGGTTGCGTGGTGACCGTGACGTCGGGGGCCGGGGCGGCCGGATCGGGGAGCCCGGAGTCGTAGGTGCCGCCGAGCTCCTCGGCGTGCCGGGCCGCGAACGTGCCGGCCTCGCCGAGCACGGCGAGCGTGGCCGGGTCGGTGACCGTCGGGGTGACCTCCGTCACGAGGCCGGCGACCTGGAGCGCGTCGTCCACGGCACGCGATCGCAGGACCTCCACCGCGTCGGGCGAGGGTTCCGTGGGAGGCGGCGACTCGAGACGGACCCCGCACCCGGCGGCGACGGCGCACGCGGCGAGCACGAGGGCGACCCCGCGGACCCGGCCCGAGCGGGCCGAGGCGGGGGTCGCGGAGGCGGCCGCGGTCGCGTGGGGAGTCATCGGGGGCGATGATGTCACGTCCGGGGCGCCCGAGTCGTTAGGCTGGTCCTCGGTCGAACGTCCCGACGGCCAGATCGTCGGGTCCACCAGCACAACAACACACCGGTCGTCTCCGTACCCGGCGTGGGATACGGACAGGAGCTGAGTCATGGCAGGGCAGACAGGCGGTCAGTCCGGCGGCACGGGGGCGCTCCAGGAGAGCGTCCGGCAGGGCCTCGAGCCCGTCGTCCGGGACGCCGGCTTGTACCTCGAGGACGTCACGGTGTCGCGCGCGGGGGCGCGCTCGGTCGTGCGGGTCGTGCTCGACCTCCCGGAGGACGTCGAGGGCAGCCTCGACCTCGACACGGTGGCTGACGCGTCGCGGTCGGTGTCGACGGCGCTGGACGCCGTGGACGCCCTGCACGGCGCCTACACCCTCGAGGTCTCGACGCCGGGGACGGACCGTCCGCTCACCGAGCCACGCCACTTCAAGCGCGCCCGCGGCCGTGTCGTGCGCCTCGTGCTCGCCGACGGCGGGACCGTCGAGGGGCGTCTGCGCGCCGTCGACGACGCGCTTCACCTGGACGTCCAGGGGACCCGTGGCGCGACGCAGGAGCGCAGCGTCCCGCTCGCCGAGGTGATGCGCGGTCAGGTGCAGGTCGAGCTCAAGCGGGCGCTCGAGGCCGACCTGCCCGAGCTCGACGAATCAGGTTCGACCGACGACCGGACCGGCGGCACGACCGCCCACGACGAGGAGGACTGATGGACGTCGACATGAGCGCGCTGCGGCTGCTGGAGCGTGAGAAGGACATCAGCCTCGACGTCCTCGTCGCCGCGATCGAGCAGGCGCTGCTCTCCGCCTACCACCGCACCCCGGACGCGTACACCAAGGCGCGCGTCGAGCTTGACCGCAAGACGGGGCACGTCACCGTCTGGGCGCGCGAGGAGCTGCCGACGCCGGAGACGGACGACGAGGACGCCCCGCGCGGCCCGGTCGAGCACGGCCCGGAGTTCGACCACACGCCCGCGGACTTCGGGCGCATCGCGACCTCGACCGCGCGCCAGGTCATCGTCCAGCGCCTGCGTGACGCGGAGGACGACCAGATCCTCGGCACGTTCCGCGGCAAGGAGGGCGAGGTGCTCGCCGGAGTGATCCAGCAGGGCCGCGACCCGCGTGTCGTGCTCGTCGACGTCGGCGGTACGGAGGCCGTGCTCCCGCCCCACGAGCAGGTGCCCACCGAGGAGTATCTGCACGGCGAGCGGCTGCGCGCCTACGTCCTCGAGGTCGCCCGGGGGATGAAGGGCGCACAGATCACGTTGAGCCGCACGCACCCCAACCTCGTGCGCAAGCTCTTCGAGCTCGAGGTTCCCGAGGTCGCGGACGGCTCCGTGGAGATCACCGCGATCGCCCGCGAGGCCGGGCACCGCTCGAAGGTCGCGGTCCGCTCGACCGTCCCGGGGCTCGGCGCGAAGGGTGCGTGCATCGGCCCGATGGGCTCGCGCGTGCGGGCCGTGATGGCCGAGCTGCACGGGGAGAAGATCGACATCGTCGACCACAGCGACGACCCCGCGCGTCTCGTGGCCAACGCGCTCTCTCCGGCCCGGGTGTCGTCCGTCACGATCGTGGACCCCGACGCGCGCGCCGCGCGGGTCGTGGTCCCCGACTTCCAGCTGTCGCTCGCCATCGGCAAGGAGGGCCAGAACGCCCGCCTCGCCGCCAAGCTCACGGGCTGGCGCATCGACATCCGCTCGGACGAGGGCGGCGACGCCGTCTCGCGACCCGAGGACGACGGCGCGTCGGCAGGTCGGCGTCCTGCCGAGAGCTGAGGCGGGGAGGTGGGACGGTCACGGACGACGGGGCGGCACGGTAGACTGTCCCCGACTGGGCCGCGAGCCCGCGTCTCGACCATGCCCCCGGACATGACGACCCGCCCCGAATCCTCGGACGTGGGTCCGGTCCGCACGTGCGTCGGGTGCCGGGAGCGCGACCTCAGGTCCGTCCTCCTCCGTCTGGTCGTCGACCGGTCCGGCACGAGCACCGACGAGCCGCGGCTCGTGCTCGACGTCGGGCGGTCGCTTCCGGGCCGCGGCGCATGGCTCCACGCGGCGCCACGGTGCCTCGAGGCGGCGGAACGCCGGCGGGCATTGCCGCGGGCCCTGCACGTCGCAGGTCCGCTCGACCTCGCCGGGGTCCGCGCCGCGATCGAGGCCAGGCGGGACGAGAACGCATGAGCCACGCACCACGACACCGTGCTCGCACGGGTCGCACCGCACGACACGTCGACAAGGAAGCGGGTTAGAAGCCGATGGGCACCCGATGAGTACCCAGCGATGAGCACCCAGCACTAACGACGGTCCTCCCTGTCCGGGGCGGGCCGAGACAGGAGAGTTGTGGCAAAGGTCCGCGTCTACGAGCTCGCGAAGGAGCTCGGGGTGGAAAGCAAGACCATCATGACCAAGCTGACGGAGCTCGGTGAGTTCGTCCGCTCGGCATCCTCGACCATCGAGCCACCGGTGGTCCGTAAGCTGCGCGACGCCTTCCCCGCCGGGGGCGGCGGCGCGAGCAAGCCTGCCGCGGCGCCGAGCGCCGCGCGGCCGGCAGCACCGAAGCCGGCACCCAAGCCGGAGACCGCGGCCGCCCCGGCGGCCGAGGCGGCACCGGCCACCCCGGAGCCGGCCGCTCCCGCGGCCGAGCCGAAGGCACCCGCACCCGCACCGAAGGCTGCGGCGCCCGCACCGAAGGCACCGGCACCGAAGGCCCCGGCACCGAAGGCGCCCGCGCCCGCGCCGGCACCCACGCAGAAGCCGACCGCCTCGCCCAAGCCGAGCGGTGGCACCAACGCGCCCGCGCCCCGTCCCGGTGGCCAGGGCGCACGTCCCGGCGCGTCGCGTCCGGGCAACAACCCGTTCGCGCCGAGCCAGGGCATGCCGCGCCAGGGCGGTCCTCGTCCCGGCGCCCCGCGCCCCGGCAACAACCCGTTCGCGCCGAGCCAGGGCATGCCCAGGCCAGGATCGCGTCCCGAGCGCACCGACGGCGCCCCTGCGGCGGCGTCGGGCGAGCGCCCGGGCGGTCCTCGCCCCGGGGGTCCGCGCCCGGCACCGCGTCCGGGTGGGCCTCGCCCCAACCCGGGCATGATGCCCGGCCGTACCTCGGTCGGTCGTCCCGGTGAGCGTCCCGCCCCGGGCGGTCGCCCTGGTGGCGGCGGCGGTCGCGGTGGTGGCGGCGGCGGGTTCGCCGGTCGTCCCGGTGGCGGCGGCGGTGCGCCCGGTGGCGGCGGCGGGTTCGCCGGTCGTCCCGGTGGCGGCGGCCGTGGCGGCGCCGGTCGTGGTTCGACGCAGGGTGCCTTCGGGCGCGCCGGCGGTCGTCCCGTCCGGGGGCGCAAGTCGAAGCGCGCGAAGCGTCAGGAGTTCGAGCAGATGCAGGCGCCGTCGCTCGGCGGCGTGCAGGTTCCCCGCGGGAACGGCTCGACCGTCGTGCGGCTGCGTCACGGCTCGTCCCTGAACGACTTCGCCGACAAGATCGACGCGAACCCCGCGAGCCTCGTCACGGTGCTCTTCCACCTCGGTGAGATGGCGACCGCGACGCAGTCCCTCGACGAGGACACGTTCGGCACGCTCGCGACCGAGCTCGGCTACATCATCGAGATGGTCTCGGCCGAGGAGGAGGACCGCGAGCTGCTCGGGTCCTTCGACATCGACCTGGACGCCGAGCTCGAGGGCGAGGGCGACGACGAGCTCCGGGCCCGTCCGCCGGTCGTCACCGTCATGGGTCACGTCGACCACGGAAAGACCAAGCTCCTCGACGCGATCCGCCAGACGGACGTCGTCGCGGGCGAGGCCGGTGGCATCACCCAGCACATCGGCGCCTACCAGGTGCGTCACGAGCACGAGGGCAACGACCGCGCCATCACGTTCATCGACACCCCGGGTCACGAGGCGTTCACCGCCATGCGTGCCCGTGGTGCCCAGGTGACGGACATCGCGATCCTCGTCGTGGCCGCCGACGACGGCGTCATGCCGCAGACCATCGAGGCGCTCAACCACGCCCAGGCGGCCAACGTGCCGATCGTGGTCGCGGTGAACAAGGTGGACAAGGAGGGGGCCAACCCCGACAAGATCCGCCAGCAGCTCACGGAGTACAACCTCGTGGCCGAGGAGTACGGCGGCGACACCATGTTCGTGGACGTGTCCGCGAAGCAGAACATGGGCATCGACGACCTGCTCGAGGCCGTCCTCCTCACGGCGGACGCCTCCCTCGACCTGCGGGCCAACCCCGACAAGGACGCCCGCGGCGTCGCCATCGAGGCCAACCTGGACAAGGGTCGCGGCGCCGTCGCGACCGTCCTGGTCCAGTCCGGCACGCTGCACGTCGGTGACGCGATCGTCGCCGGCACGGCCCACGGCCGCGTCCGGGCGATGTTCGACGAGCACGGCGCCGCCGTGACCGAGGCAGGCCCGGCACGCCCGGTCCTCGTCCTGGGTCTCGCGTCGGTGCCGAGCGCCGGCGACACGTTCCTCGTGGCACCGGACGAGCGCACCGCCCGTCAGATCGCCGAGAAGCGCGAGGCCGCCGAGCGTGCCGCACTCCTGGCCAAGCGCCGCAAGCGCATCAGCCTCGAGGACTTCACGCAGGCGCTCCAGCAGGGCAAGGTCGAGACCCTCAACCTGGTCCTCAAGGGCGACGTGTCGGGTGCCGTCGAGGCGCTCGAGGACGCGCTGCTCAAGATCGACGTGGGCGACGAGGTCGAGCTGCGCGTCATCCACCGCGGTGTGGGTGCGATCACGCAGAACGACGTCAACCTCGCGACGGTCGACAACGCGATCATCATCGGCTTCAACGTGAAGTACGGCGAGCGCGTCGAGGACCTGGCCGAGCGCGAGGGCGTCGACGTCCGCTTCTACTCGATCATCTACCAGGCGATCGAGGACGTGGAGGCCGCGCTCAAGGGCATGCTCAAGCCCGAGTTCGAGGAGGCCCAGCTGGGCTCCGCGGAGATCCGCGAGATCTTCCGGTCCTCGAAGTTCGGCAACATCGCCGGAACGATCGTCCGCTCGGGCGAGATCCGTCGCAACGCCAAGGCGCGCGTCCTGCGCGGTGGCAAGGTCGTGGGGGACAACCTCACGGTCGAGTCGCTCAAGCGCTTCAAGGACGACGCCACCGAGGTCCGCGAGGGCTTCGAGTGCGGTATCGGCCTCGGGTCGTTCAACGACCTCGAGATCGGCGACACGATCGAGACGTTCGAGATGCGGGAGAAGCCGCGTTCCTGACGTGACGTGACCGGGGGCGGGCCTGTCGGCTCGCCCCCGGTCGTCGTCCCTGGGGTCACCACGGGCGCACCGCCGCGAGGGCGGCGGCGGGTCTACCATCCGGACGCTCGTTCCTCGCGGCTCCCGCCAGACCCACCACGACCCGCCGCCGCCCTCGCGGCGGCACGCCCTTGCCATCTCGCCTGCGGCCCGCCTGGCGTCGCCCTCTCAGGGCGTCCCGCTCGGCGGAGGTCGCGTCCGGCGTACCGTCGTCGGGGAGCGAAGCCGGTACGCCCGGCACGAAAGGAAGAAGCCATGGTCGATCACCCTCGGGCGAGGAAGCTCGCCGACCGGATCAAGGTCATCGTCGCGCAGATGCTCGACACGCGGATCAAGGACCCTCGTCTCGGGTTCGTCACGGTGACGGACGTGCGCGTGACCGGTGACCTGCAGAACGCGTCCGTGTTCTACACGGTGTACGGGACGGACGAGGAGCGGGCCGGGACCGCCGCGGCGCTCGAGAGCGCCAAGGGCGTCATCCGGTCCGAGGTGGGCAAGCAGACGGGGATCCGGCTCACGCCCACGCTCGAGTTCCACCTGGACTCCGTCCCCGAGACCGCCGCGCACCTGGACGCGGCGCTCCTCGAGGCGCAGCGCCGCGATGCCGAGCTCGCTGCTCTGCGCGAGGGCAAGACGTACGCGGGCGACGCCGACCCCTACCGCACGGCGGACGACGACGCGGCTGCCGAGGGCGACGACGGCCCGACGGGGGACGCGCGGGCCTGAGTTCCCACCGCCTCGACGGCCGGCTGTCGGACGCACCACGCGTCCGACGCCGGCCGTCGTCGTGCCCGGTGGGAGGGTTCAGCGGCCGGATCCGCGCGGGAGGAACAGCGCGGAGAGCGTCGCGAGACCGAGCACACCGGCCCCGACCACGAGGGCCGGCACGAGCCCCGTCGCGAAGTCGTCGGGGGTCAGCGCGCCACCCGCGGCGAGGAAGACCGCGGTGAGGACGGCGACGCCGAGCGCCACGCCGATCTCGCGCACGGTCGCGTTGACGCTGCTCGCCGTCGCGTGGTCGGCGTCCGGGACGCCGTGCAGGACGGCGGTGGCCACGGGCGCGAACGTCAGTCCCATGCCGACCCCCGCGAGGACGAACGCCGGGACGAGCGCGGGGTAGCCCGCGGGGTCGGCGTCCACGAGGAACGCCATCCACGCCAGGGCAGCGGTCTGCAGGGCCAGTCCGCCGACGACCAGGGGCCGGACCCCGGTGCGGGACGCGAGCATGCCCGCGATCGGAGCCACGACCATGGGGGCCGCGGTCCACGGGAGCGTCCGGACCCCGGCCTCGAGCGGCGAGTAGCCCTGCCCGACCTGGAGGAACTGCGTCAGCAGGAACACCGCGCCGAACATGCCGACGGCGAACGCGAGGCTCGCGGCGTTGGCGGCGCTGAAGCTGCGCGAGCGGAAGAGCCGTAGCGGCACGAGCGGGTGGCGTGCGCGCGACTCGTGCCGCACGAACGCCGCGAGGAGCAGCGCGGACCCGGTCAGCATCGCGACCGTGCCCACGGAACCCCACCCGCGCCGCTCGGCGTCGACGACGCCCCACACGCCGAGCAGGACCCCGCCGCCCGCGAGCACCAGACCCGGGACGTCGAAGGGCTGGCGTCGGCCGAACGACTCGCGCAGCGCGCGCAGCACGAGCGGGACGGCGACGAGCGCGACGGGGACGTTGAGCCAGAAGATGGCCTGCCAGCTCATTCCCTCGACCACCGCACCGCCCACGAGCGGGCCGAGCGCGATCCCGAGCCCGGAGACGCCGCCCCACACGCCGATCGCGAGCGCCCGGCGGGAAGCGGGCACGGCGGCGACGAGAAGCGTGAGCGAGAGGGGGAAGATCGCCGCGGCCCCGGCGCCCTGCACGGCGCGCGCCGCGACGAGCGCCTCCGCCGTGCCGGCGAGCGCAGCCGCGACCGAGGCGAGCGTGAAGACGGCGATCCCGCCGACGAACACGCGCCGTCGGCCGAAGCGGTCGCCGAGCGCCGCCGCGGGGAGCATGAGGGTCGCGAACGCGAGGGTGTAGGCGTTGACGAACCACTGGAGCTGCTCGACGCTCGGACGCAGCTCGGCGGAGATCACGGGCAGGGCCCCGGTCACGACGAGGTTGTCGAGCGTCGCCATGAACATGGGCAGGGACGCCGCGACGAGGGCGAGCGCCACGGGGACCCGCCGTGCCCGGTCGACGCCCGGCGCGCCCGGACTCGGGCGGCCGGTGGGCGCCGCGGCACCGGCAAGGGGATCGACGTCCGTCGAGGTGGTCATGGCGCGCTCCAGGGAGGTAGGTATGGATTGATTACTACCTACGTGACGCTAGTTATCGGCTGATAACCTGTCAAGCGTGAACTCAGAGCTTCCCGCCCGACGCCTGACCCGTGACGAGCGCCGCGAGCAGATCCTCGACGCGGCCACCGCCGTCTTCGCGGAGGGCGGGTACGCGGGGACCAGCACGGACCAGGTCGCCCGGGCCGCAGGCGTCTCCCAGCCCTACGTCGTACGCCTCTTCGGGACGAAGGAGGAGCTGTTCCGCGAGGCGTTCGACCGCATCGCCGGCGAGATCGTCTCCCGGTTCGAGGCCGTCGAGCCCGGCCCCGACGCGAAGGCGAGGATGGCGGAGGCGTACACGCGCCTCATCGCGGACCCGGACCAGCTGCGCGTCATGATGCACGGCTTCGTGCTCGGCTCCGACCCGGTCCTCGGCGCCCGGGCGCGCGAGGTGCTCGGGCGGGCGTTCGACGTCTACCGGACGCGTACGGGTGCGACCGACGAGGAGGCGCGGGACTTCGTCGCCCAGGGCATGCTCCTCAACACGCTCTTCGCCGTCCAGGCGCCGGCCCACGTCGACGAGAACCCGGCCATCGCCTCGCTCGTGGAGTGCACCGTGCGCTCGGCGGACGCGCTCGCGGCGCCGACCGGCGAGGGCGAGGCACGATGAGCGGCACGGCACAGCCGCGCCGGGACGCCCCGCCGCGGCGCCCGACGGCGCCCGACGGCCTCGTCGTCGTCGACAAGCCCGGCGGGTGGACGAGCCACGACGTCGTCGGCCGCGGGCGACGCCTCGCCGGGACGCGCAAGGTGGGCCACGCGGGGACGCTGGACCCGATGGCCACGGGGGTGCTCGTGCTCGGCGTCGGGCGCGCGACCAAGCTCCTGACGTACGTCGTCGGGGCGGACAAGGACTACGACGCGACGATCCGGCTGGGGGTCGCGACCACGACCGACGACGCCGAGGGCGAGGTCGTCGCGCGGGCGGACGCGTCCGCCGTCGGCCCGGACGCGCTGCGCACCGGGGTCGCGCGGCTGACGGGCGAGATCCTCCAGGTGCCGAGCAGCGTGAGCGCGATCAAGGTCGACGGGAAGCGTGCGTACGCGCTCGCGCGCGCGGGGGAGGACGTCACGCTCGCGGCGCGCCCCGTCGTCGTCTCGCGCTTCGAGGTCCTCGACGCGCGCGCGGTCGCCCCCGGGGAGCACGGCCTGCCCGACGACGCCCCGCCGGCCTTCGACCTCGACGTCGCGGTGACCGTGTCGTCCGGGACCTACGTGCGCGCGCTCGCGCGCGACCTCGGTGCGTCCCTCGGCGTGGGCGGGCACCTCACCGCGCTGCGCCGCACGCGCGTCGGTGGCTACGGGCTCGACGTCGCGTCGACGCTCGACGAGCTCGAGGCGCAGGCCGACCGGGACGGCGTCCTCGCGACCCTGCCGCTCGCCCAGGCGGCCCGCGCGACGTTCCCGGTGCGCGAGCTCACGGCCGCCGAGGCCACCGCGCTCTCGTACGGCCAGTGGGTCGACGCGAGCGGCGCGCCGGGCACGACGGCGGCGATCGCCCCGACGGGCGAGCTCGTCGCCCTCGTCGAGGACACGCGCCGCGGGGGCAAGGACCTCGCGCGCCCGGTGCTCGTCCTCGCCCCGGCCTGACCGCCCGCCCGCCCGTCTCGCCCGTGGCTCCACCCCCGGTTCGGCGTCGCGGGCGCGTCGTGGCAGGCTTGTCCAGCGCGTCGCCCCCGCCGGCGGCGCACACCACCCCTTTCACGGAGGAGTTCTCGCGTGCACCTGTGGACGGACCTGAGCCAGGTCCCGCCGGGGTTCGGCCCGTCGGTCGTGACGATCGGCAACTTCGACGGCGTGCACCGCGGTCATGCGCAGGTGCTCGGCCGGATCGTCGAGCTCGCGCGCGCTCGTGACGCGCAGGCGGTCGCGGTGACGTTCCACCCGCACCCCGCCCACGTGCACCGGCCCGAGAGCGCCCCCGAGCTGCTCACCGGTATCGCCGACCGCGTCGAGCTCCTCGCCGGCACCGGACTCGACGCCGTCCTGCTGGTCGAGTACACGCTCGACTTCGCGCGGCAGACGCCCGAGGAGTTCGTCCGGGCCTACCTCGTCGACGGCCTGCACGCGGGCACCGTCGTGGTAGGGCACGACGTGCGCTTCGGGCGCGACAACGCGGGGACCCTCGCGACGATGGTCGGGCTCGGCGACCGGTACGGCTTCGAGGTGGTGGCGATCGACGACGTCGGCCAGCACCAGGGAGTGCCCGTCACCGAGGAGACCGGCGGCGGCGACCACCAGGCCCGCTGGTCGTCCACGGGGGTGCGCGCCCTGCTCGGGAGCGGCGACGTGCGGGAGGCGGCGCGCATCCTCGGGCGCGCCCACCGCGTGCGCGGCACGGTCGTGCACGGCGACGCGCGGGGGCGCGACCTCGGGTTCCCCACGGCGAACCTCGGTGGCATCACCGGGATGGTCCCCGCGGACGGCGTGTACGCGGGGTGGCTGGTGCGCCCCGGCCTGCGGGACGCCGATCCCGGTCACCCGGACGTGCGCCTGCCCGCCGCGATCTCCATCGGCACCAACCCGACGTTCGACGGGGTGGAGCGCCGCGTGGAGGCGTACGTCCTGGACCGTGCGGACCTCGACCTCTACGACGAGGAGGTCGTCCTCGAGCTCGTCGAGCGGCTGCGCCCGACGCTGCGCTTCGACGGGATCGAGCCCCTCGTCGCCCAGATGCACGACGACGTCGCCCGCGCCCGCGGGATCCTCGCCGATCCGGGCGCGGCGCGTGCCGTCGCGGCGAAGGCCTGAGCCGTGGCCGACGTGCCGGTCCTCGAGGCGCGCGCGCTGCGCGTCGGCTACGCGGACGTGCCCGTGTGCGCGCCCGTCGACCTCACTGTGCTCCCGGGCGAGCTCGTCGTCGTCATCGGCGCCAACGGCAGCGGCAAGTCCACGCTCCTGCGGACCCTGCTCGGTCTCCAGCCACCGCTCGGGGGCTCGGTGCGCGCCTTCGGCCGCGAGGTCGACGAGCGCGAGCGGGACTTCCGGGCGCGCGTGGCCGGAGTCCTCGACGACGACGCGTACTTCCCGGGCCTGACGGTGCGCGAGCACCTCGTCCTCGTCGCGCGCGGGCACGGCGTGGTCGGGGCGGGGACGGTCGCGGACGAGCTCCTCGAGCGGTTCGGGATCACCGCCCAGGCGGCCTCGCTGCCGTCGGCACTGTCCTCGGGCCAGCGGCGCCGGTTCCTGCTCGCGTCGGGGTTCGTCCGGCCGCGCGAGCTGCTCGTCCTCGACGAGCCCGAGCAGCGGCTCGACCCCGGGATGCGCGAGCGGCTCGCCGGGCTGCTCGTCGACGACGCCGCGAGCGGCGTCGCGGTGGTGCTCGCGACGCACGACCCCGACCTCGTCGCGCGGACCGGGGCGCGCGGGCTCCTCGTGGCGGACGACGCGTGCGTCGCCCTGGAGCCGGCCGCCGCGCGCGACGCCCTCGCGGCGGTGCGCTGAGTGCGGCTGCGCACGGACCCCGACGAGCAGCTCACCGGCCGGGAGCTGCGCCGGCTGACCGCACGCGTCGCGGCGTCGCGCGCGGATGCCGGTCCGGGCGAGGTCGTGGTGGACGTCGCGTACGCCGTGGTGTCCGTCGCCCTGGCCGTGGGCTGGGTCGTCGGGCTCGCCTCGATGCTGCGCGAGACGCTCGCCGCACCCGCCTCGACCGCGGCCGACGTCGTCCTCGGGCCGGGTGCCGTCCAGGCGCTCGGCGCGACGGCGTTCCTCGCGTTCCTCGTGGGCACCGCGGTACGTCTGGGACCGGTGGGCGCCGGGAGCGCGGGGGTCCGGTGGTGGGTCCCGACGCCCGCCGACCGCCGGGGTCTCGTCACGCCGTCGTTCGTGCGCGCGGTGCTGCTCGGTGGCGTCGTGGGCGCGGTCGGGGTAGGAGCGGTGTCGTTCGCCTCCGGGGTCGACGCGGGCGATGCGGCGGGTGCGGGGCTCTCCGGTGGCGCGGTCGGCCTGCTGCTCGTCGCGCTCGCCGGCCTCGTCCAGTCGCGCGGCCGGACCGCGGTGCTGCTCGCGCGGGCGAGCGACGTCGTCGTGGCTGGGGTCCCCGTGGTGGGCGTCGCGCTCGTGGTCGCGGGTCGCGCCGGGGCGTCCGCGCTCGGCGTCCCGCCGACGGTCGCGCTCGTCGTCCTGGCCGCCGCGGCGGTGCTCGTCGCGTGGTGGTGGCGTCGGCTCGAGACGCTGGGGGCACAGGTCCTGCGGTCGCAGAGCGCGGTGGCCGACCAGGTGGGCGGCGCGGTGTTCTCGTTCGACACCCGGGAGCTGGGTCGTGCGCTGCGGTCCGCGTCCGCCGCGCGGCTCCGGGTCCGGCGTCCCACCGGGTTCGCGGGGGTCCGCGGTCCGGCGGCCGCGATCGTCGCGGCGGACGTCACGCTCCTGCGGCGCAGCACGTCCGCCCTCGCGCAGCTCGTCGGGCTCGCGGCCCTGACCGTCGTCGCGCAGCAGGTGCCCGTGCTGGGAGCCGGGTTCGGCCTCCTCGTCGTCCTCGTCGCCGCCGGGTTCGGCGCGGCGGTCCTGGGTGCGGAGGGTGCCCGGACGGCGGAGATGGCCCCGGTCGTGGACGCTCTGCTGCCGCTCGGCGCACGCTGGACCCGGCTCGCCCGGACCGCGGTGCCCGCCGCCACGGCGGCCGTGTGCCTCGCGGTGGGACTCGCACCGCTGGTCGCGGCGACGGGCGACCTGCGATGGCTCGCCCTCGCGGTGCTCACCGGCATCGTCCAGGGCGCCGCGGCCGTGCGCTCGGCCTACCGCGAGCCGCCGAACTGGGCGGGCCCGCTGCTCGCCACGCCCGTCGGAGGGTTGCCCACCGGTGCCGCGGCGGTGTTCCGGAAGGGACCCGATCTCGCCGTCCTCGGCGCCGTCCCGCTGGGCGTCGCGCTCCTTCTCGGCACCGCGGGTTGGGTCGCCGTCGGTGCCCAGGCGCTCGCGGCCGCCGTCGCGCTCGCCGTCGCGACGCACGTGCGCGGACCGCGCTGACGCGACCGGCGCGGGTCACCGGGCCGGCGACGACGCCCGGAGCCGTCCGTCGACCAGGTGGGCTCGTGCGTCCACCGGGTCGAGCGTCGCCTCGTCGTGCGTGACGAGCAGCGCCGACGCGTCGAGGTCGCGCGCGAGGCGCGCGACGAGCGCGACGACCTGCACGCCGCGGTCGTGGTCGAGCGCCGACGTCGGCTCGTCGACGAGCAGGACCTGCGGGTCGTTCATGAGCGCCCGCGCGATCGCGACGCGCTGCCGCTGACCGCCGGACAGGTGCTCGGGTCGGCGGTGGGCGCGGTCCGCGACGCCCACGGCGTCGAGCAGCGCGAGCGCGTGCTCGCGCCGCGACGAGGGGGAGCCGCCACGGACGTGGGTCATGAGCCCGAGCTGCTCGAGGACCGTGAGCGACGGGACGAGATGCGGCTGCTGGAACACGATGCCGATGCGGTCGCGCCGCAGCTGCGCCGCCTGCTCCGCGGCGCGCCGAGCCGCGCGCCGGACACCGCGTCCGGCGGGCCCGTCCCCGGACGGGAGCGGGGCGTTGACGACCTCGGCGCCGATGCGGACGACGCCGGAGGTCGGCCGGGTGAGCGTCGCGGCGACCGCGAGCACGCTCGACTTGCCCGCGCCCGACGGGCCGAGGAGCGCGCGCGACGGTCAAGACCCACCTCGTGCACGTCTACGACAAGCTCGGTGCGTCGTCCCGCACCGCGGCCGTGGCAGAAGCCCGACGACGAGGGCTCCTGCGCGCGTAGGCGCCCCAGAGACGTCGCGGTGTCACGGGCGCGCCGCCGCACGCTCCCTCATCGTGTGAGGCGCGTCGTGTCCGTGCGGCGTGCCGTCGCGGCCCTGCCGGCCGAGGTGATCGGTCCCGGTCGGGTCGCACTCGCCGCCCTTCGCACGCCTCGTCGTGCCGACGGCGGCCGCGGCCCGCTCGTCGGGTCGCTTCCCGCACCTCGTACAGAGAGGCAGAGCCATGGAGGCTCAGCAGAACCTGGCGGCGACCGTCGCCGAGGACGTGGTCGACGACGTCACGCCCGACTCGATCGACCAGGCGTCCACCCCGATCGGCCGGACGGTGCGCAGCGTCGGCCACGGGTCGACCGTCGCTGCCGTCGACGACGCGCCCGGCGCGACGACCGACCCCGCCACGTCGAACGCGCCGCTCCTGCCCGCCGCTCAGGCCGCGGTCTACCGCGACCTGCGCGAGCACCGCTACGACTCGACGACCGCCTTCGACTACCTCTTCCCCGAGCTCGCCGCGACGTTCCCGAACGCGCACCTGGCGTTCGGCAACGGCACGACGGCCGCCGTCGTCGAGCACCTCAAGGCCCTCGGCACCGCGATGGTGAGCTCACCCGCGGCGCCGCCCGGCGGCGGTCCGGCGGTGCGCAACTCGCACGTCCCCGCCGTATACACGTACTGGGGCCAGTTCATCGACCACGACATCACGCTGAACACCAACGGTCCGGACGAGGACGAGGACGCGGACGGCAACCAGGCGCTCGGAGACATCGACCGGGTGCCGTTCCGGGTCTTCGACCCGAAGGTCGTCGTCAGAAGCCTGCGGAACGCGAGGCACCCCGCTCTCGACCTCGACTCGCTCTACGGCAGCGGCCCGAAGTTCGTGGGGGATCCCGACCGCGGGACGACCCGGAGCGAGGCGGCGTTCGTCGAGGGCTCCGCGAAGCTGCGGCTCGGGCGGATCCCTCTCGAGCCGTTCGCCGTCCCCGGCGGGGGGCCCACGTTCCTGCTCTGCCCGCCGGAGCCCGACCGGCAGCGCGACCTCCCGCGCGACGCCGACCGAGGTCCGCTGATCCCGGACGGGCGCAACGACGAGAACCTCGTCGTCGCACAGTTCCACGTCGCGATGATCCGGTTCCACAACGCCGTCGTGGACTGGGTGGCGGAGCTCGAGCCGTGGGTACGCGCTGCGGGTGAGCGCGGGCTGTACGAGCGGGCGAACCAGCTCGTGCGGTGGCACTACCAGTGGCTCGTCGTCAACGACTACCTGCGCACCCTCACCAAGCCGGGCGTGCTCGACGCGATCCTGCTCGGCGACGCCCCGTTCTTCCGGCCTCGGCACCCGATCGCGATGCCGCTCGAGTTCGCGGTCGCCGCATTCCGTTTCGGGCACTCGATGGTGCGCGACACGTACGACTTCAACGTCAACTTCACACCGGGCGGGCCGGCGGGTCTCGCGACGCTCGAGCAGCTCTTCCGGTTCACGGGCGGTGGCGGCCTGACCCAGGGTGGTCCGCCGAACCCCGTGCTCCCGTCGAACTGGCCGATCGACTGGTCGAAGTTCGTGGACAAGGGCGACGCCAACCCGTTCCACTCCGCGGAGAAGATCGACACGTTCCTCGCCCCCTCGCTCGGGTCGATGATCAAGGAGGGGAAGATCGAGCTGGAGCCCGGCCGGTCGCCGACGACCGAACAGACGATCGCGAGCGAGCTGCAGAAGCAGCTCGCGCAGCGCAACCTGCTGCGCGGGTACATGCTCGGGCTGCCCACCGGCGAGGCGGTGGCCCGTGCGTTCGGTCTCGAGCCCCTGTCGCCGGAGCGGCTCGTGGAGAACGCGCCGCAGCCGGTCGTCGACGCCATGGACAAGGTGCGCTCCGTGGGCGGTGGGACCCCGCTGTGGTACTACGTGCTGAAGGAGGCGGAGCTCCAGGGCGACGGCAGCTTCCTGGGGGACGTCGGCAGCCGCGTCCTCGCGGAGACCTTCGTCCACCTGCTGCGCCAGGACGACCGGTCGTACCTCCGCGCGACCCACCACTGGACGCCTGCACAGGGCGTGCACTTCGAGGACGGGTCGCTCGTCCTCACGCTCCCCGACGTGCTGCGGTTCGCGGGCGTCCTGCCGGACGACGCGGGGGAGTTCCGCGGCGGAGGCACGGCAGGCCACGACGGGCAGCCCTGAGCCCGGAGGGAGCAGGGCCGCGCGCTGGTAGGATGGGTGCGCCGTCTGACCGGCCGCGGATCCAGAGAGCCCGGGAGCTACGTCCCGGCGCACCGCGCAACGACCCTACGAAGGAGAGCCGTGCCCCTCGACACTGCCACCAAGCAGCGCATCATGACCGAGTACGCGACGAGCGAGGGCGACACCGGTTCGCCCGAGGTCCAGATCGCGATGCTGACGCAGCGCATCAAGGACCTCACCGAGCACCTCAAGGAGCACAAGCACGACCACCACAGCCGTCGTGGTCTGCTCCTCCTCGTCGGCCAGCGTCGCCGTCTCCTCGGCTACCTGCAGAAGGTCGACATCAACCGCTACCGCAGCCTCATCGAGCGCCTCGGTCTGCGTCGTTGACACACCCGCGCCAGCCCGGTCCCTGCAGGGACCGGGCTGGTCTGGTGTGATGTAGCAGTCACACCCACAACCGCATACCACTCACCACCGCGCCGCCGGCCTCTCGTTCGGTCCTCGGTAGTGGCTCACGGACCCCCTCGGTCGCCGTCCCTCGGACGGCCCGGTGCGGGAACCGCCGTGGACCTCGATCGAAGACCGCCGAGCGTCGAGTGCGACCGGAGCCCTCGCGCCACGTGCGCCGAGGGCACGGACCGGAACCCTCGACAGGGCTACCCGGGCGGCGCTTCGAGAAAGGGAGGGCACCCGTGGAGGGTCCCGAGATCCAGTTCGCCGAGGCCACGATCGACAACGGTCGCTTCGGCACCCGCACCGTCCGGTTCGAGACCGGGCGCCTCGCCCGTCAGGCCGCCGGCTCCGTCGCCGCGTACCTCGACGACGAGACCATGCTCCTGTCGACCACCACGGCCGGCAAGCACCCCAAGGAGCAGTTCGACTTCTTCCCCCTCACGGTGGACGTCGAGGAGCGCATGTACGCCGCGGGCCGCATCCCCGGCTCGTTCTTCCGCCGCGAGGGCCGTCCCTCGACGGACGCGATCCTCGCGTGCCGCCTCATCGACCGCCCGCTGCGCCCGCTGTTCGTCAAGGGCCTGCGCAACGAGGTCCAGGTCGTCGTGACCGTCCTCGCGCTGCACCCGGACGACGCGTACGACACGCTCGCGATCAACGCGGCGTCGCTGTCCACGCAGATCTCGGGCCTGCCGTTCTCCGGCCCGATCGGCGCCGTGCGCATCGCGCTCGTCGACGGCCAGTGGGTCGCGTTCCCCAAGTACTCCGACAAGGAGCGCGCCGTCTTCGACATGGTCGTGTCCGGACGAGTGGTCACTGGTGACGACGGAACGGCCGACGTGGCGATCGCCATGATCGAGGCCGAGGCCACCGACGGTGCGTGGGGCCTCGTCAAGGACGAGGGCGTCGCCGCGCCGACCGAGGAGGTCGTCGCCGAGGGCATCGAGGCGGCCAAGCCGTTCATCAAGGCCCTGTGCGACGCGCAGTCGGCGCTCGCCGCCCAGGCCGCGAAGCCGGTCAGGGAGTTCCCGGTCTTCCTGGACTACCAGGACGACGCGTTCGCCGCGGTCGAGGCCGAGGTCTCGGCCGACCTGCGCGACGCGCTCGCGATCGCGGACAAGCAGGACCGCGAGAACCGTCTCGACGAGATCAAGAACGAGATGGTCGGCAAGCTCCAGGCCGGCTTCGACGGCCGCGAGAAGGAGCTCTCCGCCGCGTACCGCTCGCTCCAGAAGAAGCTCGTGCGCCAGCGCGTGCTCACCGACGGCGTGCGCATCGACGGCCGTGGGCTCGCGGACATCCGCACGCTCTCGGCCGAGGTCGAGGTCCTGCCGCGCGTGCACGGCTCCGCGCTGTTCGAGCGTGGCGAGACGCAGATCCTCGGCGTCACGACGCTGAACATGCTCCGCATGGAGCAGCAGATCGACTCGCTCGGTCCGGAGACGCGCAAGCGCTACATGCACAACTACAACTTCCCGCCCTACTCGACCGGCGAGACCGGCCGCGTGGGCAGCCCGAAGCGCCGCGAGATCGGCCACGGCGCGCTCGCCGAGCGTGCGCTCGTGCCGGTGCTCCCGAGCCGCGAGGACTTCCCGTACGCGATCCGTCAGGTGTCCGAGGCGCTCGGCTCCAACGGGTCGACCTCCATGGGCTCCGTGTGCGCCTCGACGCTCTCGCTCCTCAACGCGGGCGTGCCGCTGCGCGCGCCCGTCGCGGGCATCGCGATGGGCCTCATCTCCGACACGGTGGACGGTGAGACCCGCTACGCGGCGCTCACCGACATCCTCGGGGCCGAGGACGCGTTCGGCGACATGGACTTCAAGGTCGCCGGCACCCGTGAGTTCGTCACGGCCATCCAGCTCGACACCAAGCTCGACGGCATCCCCGCCTCGGTGCTCGCCGGCGCGCTGACCCAGGCGCGCGACGCGCGCCTGACGATCCTCGACGTCCTCGCCGAGGCCATCGACGTGCCGGACGAGATGTCCCCGAACGCCCCGCGCGTCATCTCCGTGAAGGTGCCGGTCGACAAGATCGGCGAGGTCATCGGCCCGAAGGGCAAGATGATCAACCAGATCCAGGAGGAGACGGGCGCGGACATCTCCATCGAGGACGACGGCACCGTGTACATCGGCGCCACCGACGGCCCGTCGGCCGAGGCCGCCCGCGCGGCGATCAACGCGATCGCCAACCCGCACGTCCCGGAGATCGGCGAGCGCTTCGTCGGCACGGTCGTCAAGACGACGTCGTTCGGCGCCTTCATCTCGCTCTCCCCGGGCAAGGACGGTCTGCTGCACATCAGCCAGATCCGCAAGCTCGTGGGCGGCAAGCGCGTCGAGAACGTCGAGGACGTGCTGTCCATCGGCCAGAAGGTCCAGGTCGAGATCGGCGAGATCGACCCGCGCGGCAAGCTCTCGCTGCACGCCGTGGTCGAGGAGGACGCCGCAGCGGACGCCGAGGCACCCGCGACCGAGGGTGCGGACGCCTGACGTGCCCTGGGACCTCCCGCTCGTCCCGGCCGGCAGTGCCGGGGCCGAGCTGACCGCCGGGCAGGACGGCGCGACGATCCGTCGCTCCGTCCTGCCCGGCGGGGTCCGCGTGCTCACCGAGTCCATGCCGGGCCTGCGCTCGGCGACGATGGGTGCGTGGGTCGGCGTCGGCTCGCGCGACGAGACCGACGGCCACTTCGGCTCGACGCACTTCCTCGAGCACCTGCTGTTCAAGGGCACCGCGCGCCGCTCCGCGATGGACATCGCCGAGGCGTTCGACGCCGTCGGCGGCGAGGCCAACGCCGCGACCGGCAAGGAGCACACGTGCTACTACGCGCGCGTGCTCGACGCCGACCTGCCCATGGCGGTCGACGTCATCACCGACATGGTGACGTCCGCACGTCTGGATCCCGACGAGCTCGAGACCGAGCGCGGCGTGATCCTCGAAGAGCTCGCGATGAACGACGACGACCCGTCGGACGTCGTCCACGAGGAGTTCGCGACCGCCGTCCTCGGCGGGCACGCGCTCGGCCGCCCCATCGGCGGCACCCCCGACACGATCAACGCCGTCCCGCGCGAGGCCGTCTGGGAGCACTACCGCTGGCACTACCGTCCCGAGACGCTCGTCGTCGCGGCGGCGGGCGGCGTCGACCACGACACGCTGGTCGCCCAGGTGGGCCGGGCGCTGCACGACGGCGGCTGGTCGCTCGACGCGGCCGGCGTGCCCCGCGCGCGTCGCGACGCGGACGACCCGGCCCTCGCCGGCGTCGGGACGACGGGCGTCGAGCTCACGGTGCACCGCGCCGTCGAGCAGGCCAACGTCGTCATCGGCGGTACGGGACTGTCCGCGACGGACGACCGGCGCTTCACGCTGTCGGTGCTCAGCGCCGTCCTCGGCGGCGGTATGAGCTCGCGACTGTTCCAGGAGATCCGCGAGAAGCGCGGCCTCGCGTACTCGACGTACTCCTTCGCGTCGGGCCACGGCGGCATCGGGACGTTCGGTCTCTACGCCGGGTGCGCCCCGGCGAAGGTCGACGAGGTCACCGCACTCCTGCACGAGGAGCTGGACCGGCTCGCCGGCGACGGCATCACCGGTGCCGAGCTCGACCGCAGCATCGGTCAGCTCTCGGGCGGCATGGTCCTCGGGCTCGAGGACTCGGGTTCGCGCATGAGCCGGCTCGGCAAGGCCGAGCTCGTCTACGGCGAGCTCCTGAGCGTCGAGGAATCGCTCGACGCGATCCGTTCCGTGACGGCCGAGGACGTGCAGAAGCTGGCCGACGAGCTCGCCTCGCGAGCGCGGTCGGTCGTACGCGTGGGCCCCTTCGGCGCCTGACCGTCCTTCCTCGCCGACGGCCGTCCTCCGTCCGGAGGGCGGCCGTCGGCGTGCTCCGTGCGGTGGCCCGGCCGCGAGCGCGCACCCGCCCGTGGGCCACGACCTCGCCCCGGTGCCCGATAGGGTGACGGGCGTGAACGAGCAGAACACGACCGCGCCCAGCTCCTCCGAGACCGTCGACGGCCAGGGTGCCGGGCGACCGCTCCGGGTCGCCGTGCTCGGGGCCGCCGGACGCATGGGGGCGACGGTCTGCGTGGCCGTGGACGGCGCGGCGGACCTCGAGCTGGTCGCCCGCCTCGACGCCGGTGACGAGGTCTCGGCGCGCACGTTGGGCGGGGCGGACGTCGCGATCGACTTCACCGTGCCGTCGGCGACCGAGGCCAACGTCCACGCGCTGATCGACGCGGGGGTGCACGCCGTCGTGGGGACGACGGGCTGGACGGACGAGAGCCGGGGTCGCGTCACCGAGCACCTCGAGCGCGTCGTCGCGTCGGGAGGCCCGGCCGTCGGAGTCCTCATCGCCCCGAACTTCGGCCTCTCCGCCGTCCTCGCGATGACGTTCGCCGCGAAGGCCGCGCGCTACTTCGAGTCCGCCGAGGTCATCGAGCTGCACCACCCGGACAAGGTCGACGCGCCGTCGGGCACCGCCCGCCACACCGCGGCGGCGATCGCCGCCGCGCGCGCCGACGCCGGCCTCGCGGCGAGCCCGGACGCGACCGAGTCGGGCTGGGACGCGCGCGGCGCGGACGTCGACGGCGTGCGCGTGCACGCCGTGCGCCTGCGCGGCCTCGTCGCGCACGAGGAGATCCTCTTCGGCAACCCGGGGGAGCAGCTCGTCATCCGCCAGGACTCGTTCGACCGCGTCTCGTTCATGCCGGGCGTGCTGCTCGCGGTGCGCGAGGTCGTCGGACGACCGGGGCTGACCGTCGGGCTCGAGAACGTGCTGGACCTGGCGTGAGCGCCGCCGGCGGTCCCGACGAGGACGACCGTGCGACGGACGGCTCCGGCGGGTCGGCGCTACCCGCGCGCACCGGCCGTCCCTGGAAGGCGATCCTCGGGGCGATCCTCGTCACCGTGCTGCTCGGGCTCTACGTGTGGCAGGTGGCGGGGCGCTCGGCCGCGCTGATCCGCACGGGCGAGCCCGTCGCGGTCGCGATCGGCGCCGGGGTGCTCCTCCTGCCGCTGCTCGTCGTCGGGCTCGTCGGTCGGGAGTTCCTGCTCGCCGGGACCGTGCAGCGCATGGCCGACGACCTCGCGGCGCGCGACCGCCTGCCGGTCGACGACCTGCCCCGGTCGCCGGGCGGGCGCATCGACCGCGAGGCCGCGGACGCGGCGTTCGGCCCCTACCGCGACGCGGTCGACGCCGACCCGACGAGCTGGGAGGCGTGGTACCACCTCGCGTTCGCCTACGACGCGGCGCGCGACCGCCGTCGCGCCCGCGAGGCTCTGCGCAAGGCCGCCGGCCTCTACCGGTCGGGGCGCCCGACGCGCTGACGAGGCCGTGCGCGCGCCTCGCACGGACCGCCGTGGCGGCGTCGGCTCAGATCTCCGCGGCCCACCGGTGCTCGACGACGTCGCGCAGCCCGGTCGCGAGCGTGCGGGTCCGGCCGTCGGGTCCGAGGCCCGAGCCGGCGAGGAACGTCTCGCGCGCGTCGTCGCCGTCGAGGACCCACGTGACGACCTCGTCCGCCCCGTCGCGGCGCAACCGGTCGACCGCGGCGGAGAGCAGGCGCGAGCCGTGCCCGCCGCGCTGGTGCCGCGGCTCGACCTCGAGAGCGAGCACCTGCCCGGGGGCGACGGCGGCGAACCCGACCACGTCGGGGCCCGCGCACGCGACGAGCACCGCGAAGCCGGGGCCGGGCGGGGACGAGATCGCGGCGGCCCACTGCTCGCGCATGCGCACGGTGTCGAGCGAGTCGAGCACCTCGTCGCCGAGGACGTCGGTGTGCGAGGAGCGCCACGCCCCGACCTGGATCGCGGTCATCGCGACGTCGTCGCCGGGCACGGCAGGGCGGACGGAGACGTCGGCGGTCTCGCGGAAGAGGCTCACGGGCCCACCCTACGAGACCGCGGGAACGGCCCGGCGCACGGGCCGCGGCGCCCTCAGCCCCAGCCGAGCGCCCGCAGGCCGGCGGCGGTGACGGCGGCGAGGACGACCACGACGATGAACGGCGCGCGCAGCGCGAGGGCGACCGCGGCGACGGCGAGCGCGGGCAGCCGGGCGTCCACCACGACGGCCTGCCCGTCCCCGACGGTCTGCACGGTCACGAGCGCCGCGAGGAGCGCCGCGGTGACGAGCGCCGCGGTGCGTGCCACCCGCTCGTCGCCGAGCCAGTGCTCGGGCACGAGGTGACCGGCGAGCTTGAGCGCGAAGCACACCGCCGACGCGACGAGCACGACGACCCAGACGGTCGCGGGCGTCATCATGAGGACTCCTCCTCGGGCCTGCGCCCGTTCTCGGCATCGCGCGGACCGGTGCCGCCGGACCGGCGCCGGGCGTCGATCACCCCGACGAGGATCGCGACCGCGGCGGCGGCCAGGACCGGCACGCCGCCGGGCGTGACGGGGATGAGCGCGGCGGCGACGACGACGGCCGCGGCCGCGGTGAGCTGCATCGCGCGCGAGGCGAGGCGCGGCCAGAGGAGACCGAGGAACGCGGCCGCGGCGGCGGCGTCGAGCCCCCATGCCCGGGGGTCGCCCAGGGCGTCGCCGGCCAGCGCACCGACCAGGGTCATCGCGTTCCACAGGACGAAGATGCCCACCCCGGTCCACCAGAACCCGGCGCGGACCGCGCGGCGCGAGCGCTGCGCGGTCGCGACGGCCGTCGACTCGTCGATCGTGAACTGGGCGGCGACGACCTTGTGCCACGAGCGCAGGGCGAGGAGCGGCCCGAGCTGTGCCCCGTACAGCGCGTTGCGGACGCCGAGGAAACCGGCCGTCGTGATCGCCGCGGCCGGGGCGCCACCTGCGCCGACGACGCCGATGAGCGCGAACTGCGACCCGCCGGAGAACATGAGCAGGCTCAGCGCCATGGTCTGGGCGAGGTCGAGCCCCGCGACGACGGACAGCGCACCGAACGAGATCCCGTAGAGGCCCGTCGCGACGGACACGGACACGGCCTGGCGGACCGCCGCGCGGACCTCGTCCTCGACCGCCCGCTCGGCCGCGTGCTCGCCGGCGTCCGTCTCCTGGGACTCGAGCGCCCCGGAGGCGTCGGCGTCGGAGCGGGGGACGTCGTCGGGTCCGCTCATGCGTGCGGGTCCGCGGGCCCCTCGCCCGCGGCGGCGGCGTTGGCCGCGCGCTGGTGGGCGGTGAGCGACATGCGGTCGATGGCGGCGAGCGCGACGGCGGAGACGACGAACGCGAGGTGGATGACGACCTGCCACAGCATCACCTCACCCGTGATCCGGCCCGTCGACGACTCGATGAACGTCCGCAGCAGGTGGATCGACGAGATGCCGATGATCGACATCGCGAGCTTGGTCTTGAGCACGTTCGCGTTGACGTGGCTCAGCCACTCGGGCTGGTCGGGGTGGTGGTCGAGCCGGATGCGGGACACGAACGTCTCGTAGCCGCCCACGATGACCATGATGAGGAGGTTGGAGATCATCACGACGTCGACGAGCCCGAGGACCGCGAGCATGATCTCCTCGGCACCGAAGCTCGTGACCTCGTGGGTCGCGTGGTCCACGGCACGACCGGTGAAACCGCCCACGATGAGGTGCCACAGCTCCTTGAGGAACTGCCACACGTAGACGACCTGGGCGACGATGAGGCCGAAGTAGAGCGGCGCCTGGAGCCAGCGGGAGGCGAAGATCATGTACCCGACCGCGGTGAAGCGGGCGTGGGGGGAGGGGACGTTCGGGGTGATGACGGGCGCGGGCGTCGAGGGCACGGGCGTGGGCTCTCCGGGAGTCGGTGGCGGGGAGCGTCAGGCTACCAACGGGAGGCGGCGGGCAGGTCGACCGTCGCACGCACCGTCCGGCGCCTCAGAGGGCGACGTACACCGTCTCGAGGTACTCCTCGAGGCCCGCCTCGCCACCCTCGCGACCGAGTCCCGACTGCTTGACGCCGCCGAACGGGGCGCTGGCGTCGGAGACCATGCCGCGGTTGATCCCGATCATCCCCGCCTCGACCTCCTCGGACACGCGCACCGCCCGGTCGAGCGACGTCGTGTACGCGTAGGCGGCGAGCCCGTACTCGGTCGCGTTCGCGAGCGCGAGTCCCTCGTCGTCGTCCCCGAAGGCGACGACCGGCGCGACCGGCCCGAAGATCTCCTCCGTGACGACGCGGGCGTCGGGATCCACGCCCGAGAGCACGGTCGGAGAGTAGAAGTGCCCCACCTCGCGCGGTCGGTCGGCACCCGTGAGGACCTGCGCCCCGCCGTCGGACGCGGCGTCGACGAGCTCGGCCACCTTGTCGACGGCCTTCGCCTCGATCAGCGGACCGACCTGCACGCCCTCGTCCGCCCCCGGCCCGACCCTCTGGTCCGCGAACGCGGTGGCGAGCCGTTGCGCGAACTCGCGCGCGACGGCGTCGTGCACGAGGAAGCGGTTGGCCGCGACGCACGACTGCCCGGCGTTGCGGAGCTTCGCGACGAGCGCGCCCTCGACCGCCGCGTCCAGGTCGGCGTCGGCGAACACGAGGAACGGCGCGTTGCCGCCGAGCTCCATCGAGGTGCGCAGCACCTGGGGCGCGGCCTTCTCGAGGAGCGTGCGCCCCACCGCGGTCGAGCCCGTGAAGGAGAGCTTGCGCAGGCGGGGGTCCGCGAGCAGCGGTCCCGTCACGTCGGCGGCGCGCGACGACGGGACCACGTTGACGACGCCGGTCGGCAGGCCGCGCTCCGCGAGCTCGGAGCGGATCACCTCGGCGACGAGCGCGGTCGTGAGCGGCGTGAGGCGCGCCGGCTTGATCACGACCGTGCACCCGGCCGCGAGCGCCGGGCCGATCTTGCGCGTCGCCATCGCGAGGGGGAAGTTCCACGGCGTGATGAGCAGCGCAGGCCCGACGGGTCGGCGGAAGACGAGCTGGCGGCTCCCGCCCGCGGGAGCGGTGCGCGCGAGGCCCCCGGCGCGCACCGCCTGCTCGCCGTACCAGCGCAGGAACTCGGCGCCGTAGAGCACCTCCGCGCGCGCCTCCGCGTGCGGCTTGCCGCACTCGGCCGTGATGAGGGCAGCGACGTCGTCGGCCCGCGCGACGACGCGGTCGTGGACCGCGCGCAGGACCTCGCCACGCTCGCGCGGCGGCGTCGCACGCCAGGCCGGCGCCGCCCGGTGGGCCGCGTCGAGCGCCCGGAGCGCGTCGCCCGGGCTCGCGTCCGCCACGTCGAAGATCGACTCCTCGGTCGCCGGGTCCTCGACCTCGAACGTCCGGCCGCCCTCGGCCGAGCCCCAGTGGCCGTCGACGAGCAGCCCCGTGGGCACGTGCGCGACGAGCGCGGGGGAGAGGCTCGACGTCGAGGCGGGACGGGACATGCTCCGAGTATCGCCCTGCGGTTCGGCGCGCCGCACGCGGGGCGGTGCACCGGACGGACGCGGTGGTCGGCCGCGCTGCACGGTAGTTTGTGCACATGGTCCTTCCCGCCACACCCGCGCGCCCGTTCGGTGCGGTCCTCACCGCCATGGTCACCCCGATGGCGCCCGACGGCGCCGTCGACCTCGCGGCCGCGGCCCGGCTCGCGAAGCGCCTGGTGGACGACGGGAACGACGGGCTCGTCCTGAGCGGCACGACGGGCGAGTCCCCGACGACGCACGCGCCGGAGAAGCAGGACCTGGTGCGCGTCGTCGTGGAGGCCGTCGGGGACCGTGCGGCGGTCCTGGCCGGAGCCGGCTCCAACGACACGGACCACGCGGTGCGGATGGCCGAGCAGGCGGCGGAGGCAGGTGCCGACGGGCTCCTCGTCGTGTCGCCGTACTACTCGCGCCCGAGCCAGGAGGGCCTGTACCGGCACTTCGTGACGATCGCCGACGCGACCGACCTGCCCGTCATGCTCTACGACGTCCCGGGCCGCACGGGCGTGCGGATCGCGCTTGAGACCTACGCCCGGCTCTCGGCGCACGAGCGGGTCGTCGCGAGCAAGGACGCGACCGGCGACGTGTACGCCGCCGCGAAGCTCGCCGCCGCGACCGGCCTCGCGCTCTACAGCGGCGACGACGGTCTGCTGCTGCCGTTCCTCGCGCACGGCGCCGCGGGCATCGTGTCCGTCTCCGGGCACGCGGTGGCCGTGCAGCTCGCCGAGGTCGTGCGCCGCTTCGACGCGGGCGACCACGCGGGCGCTCTCGACGTGTTCCTCACCACCACGCCCGTCATCGACGCGCTCAACGGCGCCGGCTTCCAGGCCGTCATGGCCAAGGCCGCCGTCGAGCTGCTCGGCGTGACGGACAACCGCCACCTGCGCCTGCCCAACGTCGCCGCGAGCGACGAGGACGTCGCCCTCGTGCGCGACGCGCTCGCCGCGGCGGGCGTCCTCGAGACGGCCGGCGCGGGCACCACCACGAACTAGCGAGAGCACGAGCTCTCGACCATCCGGCTCAGCCACGACAGGAGGCCCCGTGAGCCATCCCCACCCCGAACTTTCCCTGCCTCCCGAGCTCCCGGCCGGAGGGCTGCGCATCGTCGCCCTCGGCGGGCTCGGCGAGGTCGGCCGCAACATGGCCGTCCTCGAGTACGACGGGCGTCTGCTCGTCATCGACTGCGGCGTGCTCTTCCCGGAGGACAACCAGCCCGGTGTCGACCTGATCCTGCCGGACTTCGACTACATCGCGCACCGCCTCGACGACATCGAGGCGATCGTCCTCACTCACGGCCACGAGGACCACATCGGTGCTGTGCCCTACCTCCTGCGCCTGCGTCGCGACATCCCGCTCGTCGGGTCCCAGCTCACGCTCGCGTTCGTCGAGGCGAAGCTCAAGGAGCACCGCATCGCGCCCGTGACCCTCGCGGTCAAGGAGGGGCAGGTCGAGCAGCTCGGCGTGTTCGGGTGCGAGTTCGTCGCCGTCAACCACTCGATCCCCGACGCGCTCGCGGTCGCCGTGACGACGGGAGCGGGCACGGTGCTGCACACCGGCGACTTCAAGATGGACCAGCTCCCGCTCGACGGGCGCATCACCGACCTGCGCGCGTTCTCCCGACTCGGCGAGCAGGGCGTGGACCTCTTCATGGTCGACTCCACCAACGCCGAGGTCCCGGGCTTCGTCACGCCCGAGGTCGAGATCGGGCCCGTGCTCGACAACGTGTTCGCGTCGTCCGAGAAGCGCATCATCGTCGCGTCGTTCTCCTCGCACGTGCACCGCGTGCAGCAGGTCCTCAACGCCGCGCACCACCACGGCCGGCGCGTCGCGCTCGTCGGGCGCTCGATGGTCCGCAACATGACGATCGCGTCCGACCTCGGCTACCTCCACGTGCCCGAGGGCGTGCTCATCGACCTCAAGAAGGTCGACTCGCTGCGCGACGACGAGATCGTCCTCATGTGCACCGGGTCCCAGGGCGAGCCCATGGCCGCCCTGTCGCGCATGGCCAACGGCGACCACAAGGTCCAGGTCGGCCACGGCGACACCGTCATCCTCGCGTCGTCCCTCATCCCGGGCAACGAGAACGCGGTCTTCCGCATCATCAACGGACTCACACGCCTCGGCGCGAGGGTCGTGCACGGCGGCAACGCCAAGGTGCACGTGTCCGGGCACGCCAGCGCGGGTGAGCTCCTGTACTGCTACAACGTGCTCAAGCCGAAGAACGTCATGCCGGTGCACGGCGAGGTGCGACACCTCGTCGCCAACGCCGCCCTCGCGGTCCGGACGGGCGTGCCCGCCGACCGCGTCGTGCTCGCCGAGGACGGCGTCGTCGTCGACCTCGTGGACGGGCGGGCGTCGGTCGTGGGTGCCGTGCCGTGCGGGTACGTGTACGTCGACGGGTCGAGCGTCGGGGAGATCACCGACGCCGAGCTCAAGGACCGGCGCATCCTCGGCGAGGAGGGCTTCGTCTCGGTGTTCGCGGTCGTGGACTCCGCGACCGGCAAGGTGCTCGCCGGCCCGCAGATCCTCGCGCGCGGGTTCGCCGAGGACGACAAGGTGTTCGACGACATCCGTCCTGAGGTCGTCAAGGCGCTCGAGGACGCGATCGCCGGCGGCGCCACGGACACGCAGCAGCTCCAGCAGATCATGCGCCGGGTCATCGGCCGGTGGGTGTCGAACCGCCTGCGCCGCCGCCCGATGATCGTCCCGGTGGTCGTCGAGGCGTAACGCCGGACACGTGCTCCTCGGGCTCGTCGGGATCGCTATGCTGGCGCCCCGCTCGAGCCCGAGGAGGCTGCAGTGACGCACCACGAGTCCTACGGGGGGCCGCCCCAGGGGCCGCCGCCGAATCTTCCGCCCGGTCCGCCCCCGTACGGCGCCCAGCCCGCGTACGGCCTACCGCCCGCGTACGGCGCCCAGGCCCCGTACGGCGGGTACCCGCTGCTCCCGACGGTGCCGGGAGGTCTCGGCACGGCGAGCATCGTGCTGGCCGCGGCCGTGACGGTGCTTCAGGCGGCCGCCTGGCTCACGTCGTTCTCGGCGGCGGAAGAGTTCGCGCAGGCGGCACGGCTCGGCATCCCGAGCGCCGAGGTGTTCACGACGTACGACGCCGTCGGCGGTGTGCTCGTGGCCGCCCAGCTCGCCGCGGCGATCGTCACGTGCGTGTGGCTGTGGCAGAGCCGCACCTTCGCCGAGGCGGTCTCACCCAGGGCGCCCCACGCGCGCAGCCGGGTGTGGATCTGGCTGGGGTGGATCGTGCCCGTCGTCTCGTTCTGGTTCCCCTACCAGGTCGTGCGCGACGTGCGCGCGGCCACGGTGCGCGACCCGCGCGTCCTCCTCGGCTGGTGGTGGGCCGGGTGGCTGCTCTTCGGTGTGGCGACCAACGTCGAGGCCCAGTTCACGACGTCCACGTCGGTCGGCGGGTACGAGACGTTCACCATCCTGCCCGTCGCCGAGACGGTCGGGACCGCCGCAGTCGTCCTCGCCCTCGTGATGTGGGTCCGGGTGGTCCGGGAGATCACGGCCGGCCAACGAGCCGCGGCGGCCCCCTTCCCGGCCGGGGCGCCCTGGTCCTGATCGCGACGAGCGCACGGGGCGGGCCGGGGCACCGGGTGTCCCGGCCCGACGTGCGCTCCGGGGTCAGGCCGTCGCAGGCGTGGTGAGAGCGCGGCCGACCGTGACGGTGGCGGCGGCGTAGCGCGCTTCGCGTTCCGCGTCGTCCCCGGGGACGAGCCCCGAGAGCTCGAGCGACGCGAGCCCGTGCACCAGTCCCCACAGGCCGAGCGCGACGTCCTGGACCCGGCTGGCGCCGGCGCCGGGCAGGAGCCGCGCGACCGCGTCGCGCAGGACGCCGAACGTGGGCCGGGCGACGGCGTCCGGGGCACCGGTCGCGGGACGTGCGCCGCGCCCGAACATGGCCGCGTAGAAGTGCGGGTCGCTGACCGCGAAGGCCCGGTACGCCAGGCCGAGCGCGGCGAGGTCGGCGCCCGGGTCGTCGGTGCGCGGGACGGCGTCGAGGAACGCGGCGAACCGACGGAAGCCCTCGGCGGAGACCGCGGCGACGAGGTCGTCACGGCTGCCGAACAGCGCGTACACCGCGGACGGGCTCGTGCCCGCCTCGGTCGCGACCGACCGGACGGTCGCGGCGGCCTCGCCGCGCTCGGAGATCGCGCGCGACGCGACGTCGAGGAGGCGGTCGCGCAGGGCGTCGTCGTGCAGTCGGGGGCGGGCCACGCAGCGAGTCTAGAGGTCTTGACGCGCGTTTGCGAACGGTGTTCTATAACAGTGTTCGCAAACGCGTCCGCCGATCGCGGGCGCGTCGCCCATCCCGGAGGTCCCCGTGCTCGAGCTCACCGACGCCGCCCGCATCACCGCGGGCATCGTCCTGGTCACCGTCGTCGGCATCGAGTCGGGCGGGGCGTTCCTCGTCAAGGTCGTGACCCGGCGCGTCCCGGCGACCGGGTTCCAGACGTCGTTCTTCCGTGCCGGGCACGCCCACGCCGGCGTGCTCGTGATCCTCGGTCTGGTCTGCGTCCTGCTCGCCGAGGCCACCGACCTCACCGGGTTCTGGCGCTGGCTGGCGGCGACGGGCGTCCTCGTCGCGGCGATCCTCCTGCCGGCGGGGTTCTTCCTGTCGGCGATCGGGAACGGCCGCGAGGCGCCGAACCGCGCCGTCGTGCTGCTGCCCGCAGGTGGCGTGGTCCTCGCGGCGGGCGTCGTGACGCTCGCGGTCGGCCTGTTCACCGCCTGACGTCCGTGGCCGGCCCGGTGCCGCACGACGCGCCCCCGAGGGCGGGCGCGCGAGGAGGATCGGCGGGCGCGCAGCGCGGCGAGCTGCTCCTCCTGGCGTCCCCGTGCGACCGGGTCCACAGCACGTGGTCCCCGTGCGGGTGCGTCGAGTACCCGGCGGTCGTCGCGCCGACGGTCGCCACGTCGGCACCGGTGGTCCGGGCGTCGTCGGGCACGGTCACCGAGGGCCTCTCCACGTCGGGTACGACGTCGTCCGGTCGGCGAGAGCCCCAGGACACGCGAGCCGGGGTGCGCGTCCGTGTCGTCCCCCACGGGTAGGTTAGGACCACTATGGCGACCCGCACGTCCCCGCAGGCACGTCGGACCGCGAGCAACCGCAAGCCAGCGCCACGCACCTCGGCGCGCGGCGGTTCGTCCACGGCCCGCGGCACGTCACGCGCCGGCACGGGCAGGCCGTCGTCCTCGAGCACACGGGCTCCGGCCCGACGTCCTGCTGCTCCGCCGTGGCCCGTCCGCGCCGTGCGTGGGGTCTGGCTGGGCGCGGCGCACGGCGTGGGGGCGGTCGTGCGCACCATCGGAAAGGGAGCGAGAGAGCTGGACCCGGCACATCGACGCGACGGCGTCGCGTTCTTCCTGATCGCCCTGGCGGTCGTCGTCGCCGCGCGCGAGTGGTGGGGCATCCAGGGCACGTTCGGGGACGTGGTGCACGCCGTCGTGGCGGGCACCTTCGGGCTCGCGGGCGTGGCCGTGCCCGTCCTGCTCCTGTGGCTCGCCGTGCGGATCATGCGCCACCCCGAGCGCGCGCAGGCGAACTCGCGCGTCGCGATCGGGCTCACGCTCATCGTGGTGTCCGTGTGCTCCCTGGTGCACGTCGCCGAGGACCTGCCGGCCCCGCGTGACGGCTTCGCGGCCGTCCAGGACGCGGGCGGGATCATCGGCTACCTCGCGGCGACGCCTGTGACGACCGGGCTCACCGAGTGGTTCGCGGTCCCGATCTTCCTGCTGCTCGGCCTCTTCGGCCTCCTTGTCGTCACCGCGACACCGGTGCACCGCATCCCGAGCCGGCTGCGCGGCCTCTACGACACGCTCACCGGCAACCATCACGACGACGACGACGGCGCGACCGACGCGGACGGCCTCCCGCTCGCGGAGGGGGTGTCGCGCCACGACGGGTCTGACGAACCGGGTGCAGCACGGCGTCCGCGCAGACCCCGCAAGACCAAGGCGCAGCGCGCCGCCGAGGCGGCCGAGATCGAGAAGCCCGAGGGTGGTTTCGCCGGCGACGAGGCGTTCGAGACGGCCGCGTTCCTCGACCACGAGGACGGGTCACCCCGGGGCCGCGGCAAGGGGCGCAAGGGTGGCGACGAGCCACCCGCCGGGACGGCCCCGACCGAGGCCGTGCCCGCCGTCGCCCCGGGCGCCGCGCAGGACACGGCCGCGGCGGCGATGGCGGCCGTGGCACCGGCGCCGGGGGACGGGGCGGGCAGCGTGCCCCCGCCGCCGCCGAGCAGCCCTCTGCCGCGCGGCGTGCAGCCGATGCTCGAGGGCGACACGGTCTACCTGCTCCCGAACGAGGACTCGCTCGTCAAGGGCGCGCCGCACAAGGTGCGCTCTGCCGCGAACGACCGCGTCGTCGACGCGCTCACCCAGACGTTCGAGCAGTTCGAGGTCGACGCCAAGGTCACGGGCTTCACGCGTGGCCCGACCGTCACGCGCTACGAGGTCGAGGTCGGCCCGAAGGTCAAGGTCGAGCGCATCACCTCGCTGTCGAACAACATCGCGTACGCCGTCGCGAGCGCCGACGTGCGGATCCTCGCACCGATCCCCGGCAAGTCCGCGATCGGCATCGAGATCCCCAACACCGACCGCGAGACCGTCGTGCTCGGCGACGTGCTGCGCTCGTCGGCAGCGCGGCGCACCGAGCACCCCATGGTCATGGGTGTCGGCAAGGACGTCGAGGGCGGGTACGTCGTCGCGAACCTCGCGAAGATGCCGCACATCCTCGTCGCCGGCGCCACGGGCGCGGGCAAGTCGAGCTTCATCAACTCGATGATCACGTCGATCCTCATGCGCTCGACGCCCGAGCAGGTCCGCCTCGTGCTCGTCGACCCCAAGCGTGTCGAGCTGACGATCTACGAGGGCATCCCGCACCTCATCACACCGATCATCACCAACCCCAAGAAGGCCGCCGAGGCGCTGGACTGGGTCGTGCGCGAGATGGACGCGCGCTACGACGACCTCGCGGCGTTCGGCTACAAGCACATCGACGACTTCAACGCCGCGGTGCGCTCGGGGAAGGTCAAGCCCCTGCCGGGATCCGAGCGCAAGATCGCGCCCTACCCGTACCTGCTCGTGGTCGTCGACGAGCTCGCCGACCTCATGATGGTCGCCCCGCGCGACGTCGAGTCGTCGATCCAGCGCATCACCCAGCTCGCGCGAGCCGCGGGCATCCACCTCGTGCTCGCGACCCAGCGCCCGTCGGTCGACGTCGTGACGGGCCTCATCAAGGCGAACGTGCCGTCGCGGCTCGCGTTCGCGACGTCGTCGCTCGCCGACTCCCGCGTCGTCCTCGACCAACCGGGCGCGGAGAAGCTCATCGGCCAGGGTGACGCCCTGTTCCTCCCGATGGGCGCCGCCAAGCCGATGCGCGTGCAGGGCGCCTGGGTCTCCGAGTCCGAGGTGCACTCGGTCGTCGAGCACGTCAAGGCCCAGCTCAAGCCGGTCTACCGCGAGGACGTCACCCAGGTGGCGGCGAAGAAGCAGATCGACGAGGACATCGGCGACGACCTCGACCTGCTCCTGCAGGCCGCGGAGCTCGTCGTCACCTCGCAGTTCGGCTCCACCTCCATGCTGCAGCGCAAGCTGCGCGTCGGCTTCGCCAAGGCAGGACGCCTCATGGACCTCCTCGAGGCGCGCGAGATCGTCGGCCCCTCGGAAGGGTCCAAGGCGCGCGAGGTGCTCGTCAGCCCCGAGGAGCTGCCGTCGGCTCTCGCGCTCATCCGTGGCGAACCGGCGCAGGAGGTGTTCGACGGCCAGGCGGAGCCTGCCGCAGCTGCCCCCGCCACCGCGACCCGCGACTACTCCGACGGCACGGACGGGCACATGCCGCCCGCCGCCGGCGACTACCACGACGGCGCAGACGTGGAGCAGGGCTGGCGCTGAGCCCTGTTCAGGACGGCGGTCTCGGGCGAGCGGTTCAGGCGAGCGGGACGACGGCGAGGGTACCGTAGCCGGGCACGTGCGCCGACCGCCTACGCTGGAGCCGTGGTCACCGCCGTCCCCTCCCCGTGGAACTCCGCGAACATCGTCACGATGGTGCGGATCCTCCTGGTCCCGTTCTTCGCGTGGGCGCTCCTCGTCGACGGCGGGGACTCCACGACGTGGCGGCTCGTCGCGACGGGCGTCTTCGTCCTCGCCGCGTCGTCCGACCGGCTCGACGGCTACCTCGCGCGTCGGTACGACCTGGTGACCGACCTCGGCAAGCTCCTCGACCCGATCGCCGACAAGCTCCTCATCGGGACGGCTCTGGTCCTGCTCGCGTGGCCGCTCGGCGAGCTCCCCTGGTGGGTGCCCGTGCTGGTCCTCGCGCGCGAGCTCGGCGTGACGCTCCTGCGCTTCGCGGTCCTGCGGTACGCGGTCATGCCGGCGTCGCGGGGAGGGAAGCTCAAGACGGTGCTGCAGTCGGTCGCCATCACCCTCTTCCTCCTCCCGCTGTCCCAGCTGCCCGGGTGGATCGGGGTCGTGGCCTGGGTGGTCCTGGGTGCGGCCATCGTCGTGACGGTCGTGACCGGTGTCGAGTACGCGTACCAGGGCTGGCGGCTGCGCCGGGACGCGATCCGCGCGGCACGTGCCGCCCGGACCGGCGGCCTGGCCGGCGAGGCGCCGATCGCATGACCGTCGAGGCGGCGTCCGAGATGGCGCCCGCCGCCGCGCTGCTCGACCGGCTCGTCGCACGCGGGTGGACGCTCGCGACCGCGGAGTCGCTGACGGGCGGCCTGCTGTGCGCGACGATCGTCGACGTTCCGGGTGCCTCCCGTGCCCTCCGGGGTGCGGTCGTCGCGTACGCGACGGACGTCAAGGCAGGCGTGCTCGGCGTGGACGCCGCCCTGCTCGCCGAGCACGGCGCCGTGCACGCGGAGGTCGCGCGGCAGATGGCTCTCGGTGCTCGCCGGGTCCTGGGCGCGGACGTGGGGCTCGCGACCACGGGCGTCGCCGGGCCGGACCCGCAGGACGGGCATGCGCCGGGCACCGTGCTCGTCGCCGTCAGCACCCCGGACGCGACGGAGGTGCGCGCGTCGCGGCTCGCGGGCGGTCGCGCCGCGGTCCGCGAGGGTGCGGCACGTGCTGCCGTGGAGCTCGCGCTGACTCTGGTCGGCACGCCCGTCGGGTGACCCCGGCGTCCGGTCCCGGGTGAACCTGTGGCCGATCTCCGGGTGGCCTCGGTCGCCTCCCGCGCGCACCGCGTGGAGGGCTCGTGAACATGCCGGGCACCGGCCGTCGAACCGGCACGGACGGGAACAACACCCCACGTCGGCGCGTTGCACAGCACGTGATCGCCAACAGGACCGTCAGCAGACCGGTCGGCGTCCCGCAGGCTCGTCCCGGCAGTCGTACCGGGGACGTGAGCGGACCGCCCTCGGGGTACGGTAGGACGACCCCCGCACGCGGGGCAGTGAACAGGAAGACCGGTACGACCAGTACGCGCACCCACGGGGGAGCCGCTCCGGCTCCCGGGGGCGCACGGGACACGGAAGGGGGTCGCCACATGATTGTTCTTCGACGAGAGATCGGGGACGTGCTGCGAGACGCTCGCCAGCGGCAGGGGCGCACCCTGCGAGAGGTGTCCTCCGCCGCACGCGTCTCGTTGGGCTACCTCAGCGAGGTCGAGCGCGGTCAGAAGGAAGCGTCGTCCGAGCTCCTCGGTTCGATCTGCGAGGCGCTCGACATCCCGATGTCGCTGGTGCTGCGCGAGGTCAGCGACCGGGTGGCCGTGGCCGAGGGTCTCCTCATCCCGGACACGATCCCGGCCGACTTCGCGACGGCCGTCCTCGGGCGCCAGAACTCCGACAGGACGTCGCGGCGCGAGGATCTGCAGCCCGTCGGCTGACCGCGTCGGGACGGCTGGGCACGGTCGCCGCCGTCATGCGTCGTGGCTCCGCCGCTGGCACGAGGGACAGTAGAAGATCGGACGCTGGTACGGCAGCTCGTTGGCCGTCCCTTCGGCGACAGGCGTGCCGCACTCGTGGCACGCCTTTCGTGTGCGCCCGTGGACGTGCCGCACGACGCCGGCCCGCGGGTCGAAGCCGTGCGTCACGGTCCGCTGCATGAGTCCCCGGGCAGTGAGCAGCACCGCCTCCAGGTCGTCGATCTCCCGCACCGGCGTCCAGGGCCAGACCCTGAGCGCGAACAACGACTCGGCCGTGTAGATGGTCCCGATGCCCGCGACGAGGTGCTGGTCGAGCAGCGCCTCCGCGATCGGCACGCCACTCCCCGCGCGCCCGGGTCGGTGGCGTGGTCCCGTGCCGCCGGCGGCGTCGTCGGCACGCAGCCGGGCGACGGCCTCGGCGAGGCCCGCTCCCGGGAAGTCGTCGGACAGGACGTCGGGTCCGAGAGTTCCGATGATCGTCGGCTCGTCGGACGTGCGCAGCACGTGCAGCATCCCGATCCGGTTCCCGATCGCGGTCCACCAGGCGTTGGCCAGCACGACCCGGACGAACGGCTCGGCGCCGCGCGCCTCACGTGCGCCCGTGCGGGCGATCCGCCACGACCCCTCCATGCGCAGGTGGGTGTGCAGCGACCGTCCGTCGTCGAGCCGCGTGAACAGGTGCTTGCCGTAGGGGACGTTCGCGACGACCGTGCGCCCGGCGAGGCCTGCCTCCGCGGCGCTCGGCCAGCGCAGCTCGGCGCGCACGAGCTCGCGGCCGGCCAACGCCTCGTCGAGGCGTGCCGCCGTGAGCCGGACGACGTCACCCTCGGGCACGGCCCCGCCCGTCGTGCGCCGAGCCGGTCACGTGCTTCGTCGTGCCGGTCATGTCAGGCAGCCCGCAGGCCGCTCGGCGTGGGACGGAACCCGGCGTCGAGCAGGGCGCGCACGGCCGCGTCGGCCGGGGTGCTGGCGATGCCCGCGCCGGCGAGCGCCTCGACCCCGTCCACACGCTGCACCACGACCTTCCCGAGCCGGCCCGCGCGCACCGCGCGCACGAGCTCGGCGCTCGCCTCGTCGAGCCGCGGGCCGTCCACGAAGGACAGCACCGAGCGCCCGCCCCGCTCGACGTACAGCGCCAGGTCGCCGTCGGACAGCACGACGACGGCGCCCGCCTTGCGACCCGGCCGGTGGCCGCGGGCGGTGTCGCCCTCGGCGAGGACGCGGGCGGGCCACGGCAGCGCGGCGCCGTAGGGGTTCGCGGGGTCGGTCGCCGCGAGGAGGAGGGCTCCCGGCCGAGGTCCGGTCCCGGTGGCCCGCGCCGTGCTGCCCGGTGCGGGGGCCCCGGCGCCGTCGGCGTCGTCCGCGAGGCCGCCGAACCCGGACCCGATCGCGCGCTCCCGGTCCTGCCCGTCGGTCCGCAGCTGGTCGACGGCGCCCGGGAGCGCGAACTGCGACCCGCCGAGGTGCTCGACGAAGTACCCGCGCCGCGCCGCGCCCGTCGCCTCGAGCTCGGTGAGCACCCGGTAGACCGGGCGGAACGACCCGGCGACCCCCTCGGCGGGCGCGACGGCGCGGGTGAGCACCCCGTGCCGGTCGAGCAGGACGCGCGCGAGCGCGTGCGCGCGCCGCGTCGGGTCCTCCTCGCGCTCGGGGAGCGCCGACCACCGCCCGCCGCCCCCGCGCAGCGTCGTGTCCGGGGAGACGCGCGGGCGCATCCCGGCGAACCGCGACCGCCCCATCGGGCGCGCGCGAGCGGGCGCACGCGGTGCTCGGTGGACCCCGCCGGTCGTCCCGAGCCGGCTACGCAGCGCTCCCAGCCCGTCGTTCGTCACGTGCCCCGACCACACGAGGTCCCACAGCGCGTCGAGCGTCGCCGGCACCTCGGCGTCGGCCCGCTCGGCCAGCACCGGCAGGAAGAAGCCCCCGGACCCGCGGAGCAGGTCCAGGAGGGCCGCGTGGAGCCCGTCGGCGGGCAGCTCGCCGGGTTCGGGCAGGGTGAGCGGGGCCCACTCGGCGAGGTGCAGGCTCACGAGACCGTCTCCTCCGCCGGAGCCGGGCAGGGCGTTGTGCCCGCACCAGACCACCTCACCGGTCGTGGTGAGCTCGTCGAGCATCGTCGGCACGTAGTCCGTCACGCGAGCGGGGAGCACCAGGGTCTCGAGCGCGGACGCAGGCACCGCCGCGCCGGAGAGCTGTTCGACGACGCGCAGCACGCCGTCCAGGCCGCGCAGGGCCCCGAGGCCCTGCCACCGCGGCAGGAAGACGCCGAGCGTCTCCGCCGGGACGGGCTCGACCTCGGCGCGCAGGGCGGCGAGCGAGCGACGGCGCAGCACGCGCAGCACCTCGGCGTCGCACCAGTCGTCGCCCGTGCCGCCGATCGACTCCGGGCGCAGCCGACCGCGCACGACGAGGCGCGCCGCCTCGAGCCGCTCGAGCACGCCCAGCACGACGGCGACGCCCAGGCCGAGGCGCGTCGCGACGTCGTGCGTGGTGAACGGGCCGTGCGTGCGCGCGTGGCGCCGCACGAGATCGCCGAGCGGGTCGGGCACCGGTTCGGTGAACACCTCGGAGATCCCGACGGGCAGGGCGACGCCGAGAGCGTCGCGCAACCGTCCGGCGTCCTCGACGACGGCCCACTGCTGCGCCCGCTCCGCCGGCACGCCCGAGAGGCGCACGCGGATCAGGCGGCGCGCGGCCTCGAGCTCGCGCAGCCACTCCGGAGCGGCGGCGCGCACGTCCTCGCGGGTGCGGTCGGCGGCCTCGTCCGCGGTGAGGGGTCCCTGCCGCCGCAGGACGTCCCACAGGTCCTCGGCGTGCCGGGCGCGACGGTCGGGAGCGAGCGCGCCGAGCTCGGCCTCCGTGCGTTCGATCTGCTCGGGGTCGAGCAGGTCCGCGAGCTGGGCGGTGACACCGTCGCCACCGAGGAGCTCCGCGAGGAGGGCGGGGTCGAGCGACAGCGCGGCCGCACGGCGCTCGGCGAGCGGGGCGTCGCCGTCGTAGAGGAACTGGGCGGTGTACCCGAACAGCAGCGACTGCGCGAAGGGCGACGGCGTCGGGGTCGTCACCTCGACGAGACGCACCCGGCCGGCGGCCAGGTCGCGCATGAGCTCGGTGAGCGCCGCGACGTCGAAGTCGTCCTGGAGGCACTCGCGCGCCGCCTCGAGCACGACGGGGAACTCCGGGTACTGGGACGCGACCGAGAGGAGCTGGGCCGAGCGCTGGCGCTGCTGCCAGAGCGGCTGGCGCCGGTCCGGACGGCGGCGCGGCAGGAGCAGCGAGCGTGCCGCGGCCTCGCGGAAGCGCGAGGCGAACATGACCGACCCGCCGAGCTCGTCGCGCACCGCCTCGAGGACGTCGTCGGGGTCGAGCAGCAGGTCCTCCACCGGGACGACCTGGGCATCCGTGCCGAGCCCGCCGGCGCCGCCGTCGTTCGCCCCCTCCAGCCACGAGTCTCCCGTGTCGGGCAGGCGCAGCACGATGCCGTCGTCGGCGTGCATCGCCGCGGCGTCCACCCCGTACCGCTCGCGCAGGCGGGCGGCGAGCACGAGCGCCCACGGCGCGTGCACCTTCGCGCCGTACGGCGAGTGCACGACGACGCGCCAGTCGCCGAGCTCGTCCCGGAACCGCTCGACGACGACGGTCCGGTCGTCGGGGACGCGGCCGGTCGCGGTGCGCTGCTCCGTGAGGTAGGCGAGCAGGTTGTCGGTGGCCCACGCGTCGAGGCCGGCGGCGCCCAGGCGCTCCGCGGCCGCCTCGGGGTCGCGCGCCGCGAGCGCGTCCGTCTCGCGCACCCACGCGCCGAGCGCGCGCCCGAGCTCGGCCGGGCGACCGGGGGAGTCGCCCTTCCAGAACGGCAGGCGGCCCGGGATCCCGGGGGCGGGCGTCACGAGCACGCGGTCGGGCGTGATGTCCTCGATGCGCCACGTGCTCGACCCGAGCGTGAACGTGTCGCCGACGCGCGACTCGTAGACCATCTCCTCGTCGAGCTCGCCGACGCGCTTGCCGCCGCGCGGCGCGCGCCCGCCCGCGGTGTCCGGGTCCCCGGCGACGCCGCCCGTGGCGGAGTCGGTCGCGAGGAACACGCCGTACAGCCCGCGGTCGGGGATCGTGCCGCCGCTCGTCGCCGCGAGCCGCAGCGCGCCGGGACGCCCGGTGAGCCGTCCGGACGCGCGGTCCCACACGATGCGCGCGCGCAGCTCGCCGAAGTCCTCGCTCGGGTAGCGCCCCGCGAGCATGTCGAGCACCGCGTGCAACGAGGCGTCGCCGAGGTGCGCGTACGGCGCGCTGCGCCGCACGACCGTCGCCAGCTCCGCCACCGTCCACTCGTCGACCGCGACCATCGCCACGACCTGCTGCGCCAGCACGTCGAGCGGGTTCGCGAGCACGTGCAGCTCCTCGATGCCGCCCGTGCGCATGCGCTCGGCGACGACCGCCGAGGGGATGAGGTCGCCGCGGTGCGTCGGGAACACGACCCCGTGCGACACCGCGCCCACCTGGTGCCCGGCGCGCCCGATGCGCTGCAGCCCCGACGCGACCGACGGCGGCGCACCCACCTGCACGACCAGGTCGACCGCGCCCATGTCGATGCCGAGCTCGAGGCTCGACGTCGCGACGACGGCCGGCAGCCGCCCGTCCTTGAGCTCGGTCTCCGTGCGCGTGCGCTCCGCGCGGCTCATCGACCCGTGGTGCGCCCGCGCGATGACGGGCTCGATCCCCGAGCTCGCGCCGGACTGCGCCTGCACCTGCGCCGCGGTGACCGTGCTCGGGTCGAGGACCTGCTCGCCCTGACGCTCCGCCCAGAGCTCGTTCATGCGGGCGGTGAGGCGCTCGGCACCGCGGCGCGAGTTCGTGAACACGAGCGTCGACCGGTGCTCGGCGACGAGGTCCACCACGCGCTCCTCCACGTGCGGCCACACGGACGGGCGGGGTGGTCGCGGACCGGAGCCCGAGGACGGCCGCGACGTCGCCGGTCCCGACAGGTCGGGCTCGCCCGGCGGCAGCGGGGGGAGCCCGGCGTCCGTGCCCGGGCGCGCGCCGCCGTCGGGCAGGACGGCGGACGCCGCCAGGTCGGCGAGGTCCGGGACCGGGACGACGACGTCCACCTCGATCCGCTTGCTCGACGGCGGCTGCACCACGACGACCTCGCGCCCGCCGTCGGCCTCCGGGCGGTGCCCGCCGAGGAACGCCGCGACCGCGTCCACCGGGCGGACCGTCGCGGACAGCCCGACGCGCTGGGCGGGCGGGCGCTCCTGCGACTCGAGGAGTGCGTCCAGCCGCTCGAGCGACACCGCGAGGTGCGCGCCGCGTTTCGTCCCCGCGACCGCGTGGATCTCGTCGACGATCACGGTCTCCACGCCCGCGAGCCCTGCGCGCGCCTGCGACGTGAGGACGAGGAACAGTGACTCCGGCGTCGTGATGAGGATGTCCGGCGGATGTGTCGCGAGGCGCCGGCGCTCGCTCGTCGGCGTGTCCCCGGTGCGCGTGCCCACGACGACGTCCGGCACGTCGAGGCCGAGGCGCACGGCCGCCTGCCGGATGCCCGCGAGGGGCGAGCGCAGGTTGCGCTCGACGTCGGCCGCGAGCGCCTTGAGCGGTGAGACGTACAGGACCCGGCAGCGCTGCTCACGCGCGTCGACGTGCCGGTCCACCGGCCCCGCCATGATCCGGTCGAGCGACCAGAGGAACGCCGCGAGCGTCTTGCCCGACCCGGTCGGTGCGACGACGAGCGCGTGCCGGTCGCCCGACACCGCCTCCCACGCCCCCGTCTGCGCCGGTGTCGGCGCGTCGAACGCACCGGAGAACCACGCGCGCGTGGGCGCCGCGAAGCGCTCGAGGGGGTCGGTGGTCACCCTTCCATTGTCGCCACCGCCACCCACACGCGCCGCGGGACGGTCGACGGGGCGACCCGAGGTGCGTCTCGGGGTCAAGGCCGTGGCAGGCTGGGGCGGTGCGCTACCGCGAGTTCTGGCAGCTGGTCGACGAGGTCTTCGGCGACGCCTACGGGCGCACGCTCGCGCGCGACCAGGTGATCACGGCGCTCGGCGACCGCACGGCGGCGCAGGCCATCGAGGACGGGATCGAGCCGCGTCTGGTGTGGCACGCCCTGTGCGACGCGCTCGACGTCCCCGACGCGCGCCGGTGGGGCCACGACGAGCACCGCCAGGCGCCGCCGGCGCGCTGAGCGGGTGTGGCCGGGGTGACGGACGCGTGCCGCCCGGGCGGCGCGCGGCGTGCTCGACCATGATGGCCGCATGACCTCCCCGTCCGGTCCGACCGGCCAGTCCGTGAGAGCGGCACGCGTCACCGCCGCGGACGTGCGCGGGGCCGCGTGGTCCCTCGTGTCGACGGCCGTCGGGCTGGGCCTGGCGATCGCGGTCGTCCCGGGCGTCGAGGTCGCGAACCCCTGGGCGCTCGCGCTCGCGGCGCTCGCGGTCGGGGTCGGGGACGTCGTCGTGCGCCCCACGCTGCGGGGCGTCGCGCAACGGTTCGGCGTGGTGGGCGCGCTCGTGTCGGGGATCGGTGCGCAGCTCGTCGTCGCGTGGGTCGCGCTGACGTACCTGCCCGGGTTCCGGAGCGGCTCGTGGGCCGACGTGCTCGCCGTGCTCGTGCTCGCCGCGGTCCTCATGGCTCTCGGCCGGTGGCTCGTGGGCGCGAGCGACAACGAGTACGTGCTCGGCGACCTGCTGCGGCGCGCGCGACGGCAGGCGGGAGTGCCGGGCCGGTCCGCGGACGCCGCCGCAGCGGACGGGGAGCGCCCCGCGGGCCTGCTCGTCGTCATGCTCGACGGCGTCGCGCGCCCCACGCTGGACTACGCGCTCCAGGCCGGTCTCGCCCCGACCCTCGCGCGCTGGCTGTCCAGCGGCAGCCATCACCTGGCGACCTGGTGGGCGCGCGTGCCCGCGACGACCCCGGCGTCCACGATCGGCCTCCTGCACGGGTCGACCGAGCACGTCCCGGCGTTCCGCTGGTGGTCGCGCGAGCTCGGCCGGCTGGTCGTGACGAACCGGCCCGCCGACGCGGCGGCCGTCGAGGCGCGCACGAGCGACGGCGCCGGGCTGCTCGCCGGCGGTGGGGTCGCGGTCTCGACGATGTTCTCCGGCGACGCCGCCACGAACCTCCTCGTCATGAGCCGCGCGACGTCGGGGCTCGGGCCCGGCCAGATGTTCGTGCGCTTCTTCGCGAGCCCGTTCGTGCTCGTGCGCGCGGTCGTCGTCGCGCTCGGCGAGCTCGTCAAGGAGCTCTACCAGGGGTGGCAGCAGGCCGTGCGCGGGGTCGAGCCCCGGGTCTCGCGCCTCGGCTGGTACCCCGTGCTGCGTGCAGCGACGAACGTCGTCCTGCGCGACCTCAGCACGACGCTCGTCGCCGAGCAGCTGGTGCGCGGCGCGCCGGTCGTGTGCGTCGACCTGGTGGACTACGACGAGATCGCGCACCACGCCGGCCCGCTGCGCCCCGAGTCGCTGCGCGCGCTCGAAGGGCTCGACCGTGTCGTCGGGCTGTGGGAGCAGGTCGCCGCGGCCTCCCCCCGCCGGTACGACGTCGTCGTGCTGTCCGACCACGGCCAGTCGCTCGGGTCGACGTTCGAGCAGGTCGTGGGCCGGTCGTTCCTCGACGAGGTCCGGCGTCTCATGGCCCTCGACGACCCGCTCCCCGCGCGCGGCGAGCGGCCCGCGCACGCCGAGGGGCGCCGTCGTGCCACGGCGCCCGACAGCGAGGAGTGGGGGCCCGCGAACACCGCGCTCAACGCCCTGCGTCCCGGCGAGGACCGCGAGGGGAGCGGGCGGATGCTCGTCGGGCCCGACCGGACCGAGCGCCAGGCGGGCACCGAGGAGTCGGACGCCGTCGTGCCCGAGCTGCCGGAGGTCGCCGTCGTCGGCTCCGGCAACCTCGGGATGGTCTGGTTCCCGCGTGCGCCTCGCCGGCTCACCGGGAGCGAGGTGCGCGAGCGGTGGCCGGCGCTCGTCCCGGGGCTGCTCGCGTGCCCGGCCGTCGGCGTCGTCGTGACGCGCGGGGCGGACGGGTCCGTCGTCGCGCACGGTCGAACCGGGCGGCACGACCTCGGCGCCGGTCAGGTGGACGGCGACGACCCGCTCGCGCCGTACGGGTCGCGCGCTGCGGCAGACCTGCTGCGCGTCGCACGGCTCGAGGACGCGGGCGACCTCGTCCTCGTCTCGCGCGTCGACGACGTCGGGATGGTGCACGCGTTCGAGGGCCTCGTCGGGTCGCACGGCGGACTGGGAGGCGCGCAGAACGAGGCCGTGCTCGTCCATCCCGCGCACCTCGCCCTGCCCGCCGGCGAGCTCGACGACGTCGACGGCGAGCCGATGCTCGTCGGCGCCGAGGCCGTGCACCGGCGCCTCGTGGCCTGGCTGGAGGACCTCGGCGTCCGCCCGCGCGCGGGTGCGACCGACGGTTCGCGACGGGACGGTGGCGCGGCGTGAGGGCGGCGGCCGGCGGCGCGCCGGGCGTGACCGTGACGTGGCTCGGGCACTCGACGGTGGTGGTGGACGCCGTCGGGCCCGGCGGCGCCGTCCGGCTCGTCACGGACCCGCTCCTGCACCGCCACGCCGGTCTCCTGCGCCGCCGTGGCGACCGGCCGGCCGGGACCTGGCGCGGGAGCGACGCCGTCCTGCTGTCGCACCTGCACCACGACCATGCGGAGCTGCGCTCGCTGCGGCTCCTGGGGGACGACGTCCCCGTCCTCACCGCGCCCGCCAACGCGCGCTGGCTGCGCGGCCGGGGGCTGCGCGGCGTCGGGCTGGACGACGACTGGCGGCCGGTGGGTGACGCGGCCGCGGGCGTCGCGGTCCGGCTCGTGCCCGCCGTGCACGGCCACCGACCGATGCCGCACCGGCCCAACGCCGCGAACGGCCACCTCGTCCGGGTCGGCGCCGGTCCGGAGTCCGGCCCGTCCGAGGGCCGCGTGCACGCGGGCGCTCGTCCCGACGGCGGCCTGCGGCTCTGGGCGGTCGGCGACACCGAGCGCTACCCCGGCATGGTCCACCTGCCCGAGCGGGCGGGCGGCCCGGTGGACGTCGCGCTCGTGCCCGTGTCGGGGTGGGGGCCGCGGCTGTCCGGCGGGCACCTGGGCCCGGTCCAGGCGGCGCGGGTCTGCGCCGAGGTGGGGGTCCGTGTCGCGATCCCCGTGCACTGGGGGACGCTGCACGCGCCGGGCGGGCGCGACCTGCCTCGGGGGTGGATGGACCATGCCGGCGCCGCGTTCGAGGCGGCGGTCCACCGCGAGGCGCCGGGGACCTGTGCCGTGGTGCTCCGGCCGGGGGAGTCGTGGTCGTCCGAGCCCGTCGAGGCCGTCGAGACGTGAGCATCCGCCCCGGAAACGTGCGGAACGAGGGCGGATGCTGACTTCTCGGCGAGGACAGGACACGCCGAGGATCACGTGGGGGCGAATCGAACACGTGTTCGGCTAGAGTTGTGCACAGCCGCTCGTCGCGACGGTGCCCGCACGGGTTTCTGGGCGACGATCCACAGGGTCGCGGTGCGTGTCGGTGGCTGCCCGTACTGTCGGGCCCGACGAGAACGACAGACCTGAACCGTCCGGGGTCGCGGACCCCGACGCACAAGAGCACGGCGATCCGGAACGCACCGGGCGCCCCGTCCACGAAGGTGACCGACATGCCCGCACCCGCAGACCGCGACAAGGCGCTCGAGGCCGCACTCGCCCAGATCGACCGGAGCTTCGGCAAGGGCTCCGTCATGCGCCTCGGCGACGAGGGCCGCGCCCCCGTCGAGGTCATCCCCACCGGATCCATCGCGCTCGACATCGCGCTCGGCATCGGCGGCCTGCCGCGCGGGCGCGTCGTCGAGGTGTACGGGCCGGAGTCCTCCGGAAAGACGACCGTCGCGCTGCACGCCGTCGCGAGCGCCCAGCGCGCCGGGGGCATCGCGGCGTTCATCGACGCCGAGCACGCGCTCGACCCCGACTACGCCAAGAAGCTCGGCGTGGACACCGACGCCCTCCTCGTCTCCCAGCCCGACACGGGGGAGCAGGCGCTCGAGATCGCGGACATGCTCATCCGCTCCGGCGCGCTCGACATCATCGTCATCGACTCGGTCGCGGCGCTCGTGCCCAAGGCTGAGATCGAGGGCGAGATGGGCGACAGCCACGTGGGCCTGCAGGCCCGGCTCATGTCCCAGGCGCTGCGCAAGATCACCGGCGCGATGAGCTCGACGGGCACCACCGCGATCTTCATCAACCAGCTCCGCGAGAAGATCGGCGTCATGTTCGGCTCGCCCGAGACGACGACCGGTGGCAAGGCGCTGAAGTTCTACGCGTCCGTCCGCCTGGACATCCGGCGCATCGAGACGCTCAAGGAGGGCACCGACGCGGTCGGCAACCGCACCCGCGTCAAGGTCGTCAAGAACAAGATGGCCCCGCCGTTCAAGCAGGCCGAGTTCGACATCCTGTACGGCGTCGGCATCTCCCGCGAGGGCGGTCTCATCGACATGGGCGTCGAGCACGGGTTCGTGCGCAAGTCCGGCTCGTGGTTCACCTATGGCAGCGACCAGCTCGGCCAGGGCAAGGAGAACGCGCGCTCGTTCCTGCGCGACAACCCCGACCTCGCGAACGAGCTCGAGAAGAAGATCAAGGAGAAGCTCGGCGTGGGCGCGAAGGTCGACGCGCCGGCCGACCCGGCTGCAGGGGCCCCGGTCGTCGCGGATGCGGCCGCGGCTGCCACCGTTCCGGCGGCGGGCAAGGCTCCCGCGGCGGCCGCCAAGGGGAAGAAGTCGCCGTTCTGATCCGGACCGAGCACACGGGGCCCGAGCAGGTCGAGCCCGAGGACGCCGCGTCCTCGGACGGGCTCCGGAACGAGACCGGGCGCCGCGCGGGCCGCAAGGCCACCGCGCGGCGCCCGCGCCCGTCCCTGCCCGAGCTGATCGAGCGGGGCGAGATCTCTGACGCCGAGCTCGCCGAGCGCGCTCGGGAGACGGCCCTGCGGATCCTCACGGCCGCCCCGAAGAGCCGGACCGAGCTCGCTCAGTCGCTCGCTCGCAAGGGGTACCCGGAGCACGTCGTGCTGCCGCTCCTCGACCGGTTCGAGGGGGTCGGTCTCGTCGACGACGCTGCCTACGCGGAGATGCTGGTGCGCACGCGGCACTCCGAGCGGGGGCTCTCGCGCCGTGCGATCTCCGCCGAGCTGCGTCGCCGCGGCCTCGACCCGGAGGTCAGCGGGGTCGCGCTCGAGCAGGTCGACGACGACTCCGAGGTCGACGCGGCGCGCGAGCTCGCGCGCAAGCGGCTTGCTCGCACGCGCGGCCTCGAGCGTGACGTGCGCGTGCGCCGCGTGGTCGGGGCGCTGGCCCGCAAGGGGTACTCACCTGGCCTTGCCTTCGAGGTCGTCGGCCGCGAGCTGGACCGCGAGTCCGACGACCGGGAGCACGACGAGCCGGAGCACGACCAGGACTGACGGCGAGCCGAGGGCCCATGACGCGAGCCGTGGAGCCCCGGACTTCGGGCTCCGGCGCTCAGCCGCGGTGATCGGGGTCGTCGAGGTCGGGAAGCGCCTCTCGGTCCTCGACGTCCCAGGTGGGGAGCCCGGTCGCGACGCCGGCGATCTCGAGGGCGGGCGGGCCCCCTGCCGCTGCTGGGCCCGCGACGATGCTCGGCGCACCCGGTCGGACCGGGCCAGCGGTGCGGCCGCGGAGGCGGCGCGCCAGGAGCTCTGCGAGCCGGGAGAGCAGGTAGTTCATGATGATGAACAGGACCGCCGCGACGAAGAGCGCCTGCAGGATGTTGCCGTAGGCGGAACCGAGGCGCCGCGACTCCTGCAGGAGCTCGGTGTACAGGATGATCGCGCCGAGCGCGGAGTCCTTGAGCACCACGACGAGCTGCGACACGAGCGCGGGAAGCATGGCGATGAGCGCCTGCGGGACCTCGACGGAACGGAGCGACTGGCCGCGCGTGAGCCCGATCGCGAGGCCCGCCTCGCGCTGGCCCGAGGGGAGCCCGAAGACGCCCGACCGGATGAGCTCGGCGACCACCGACCCGTTGTAGAGGATCAGCGCGAGCACGACCGCGTAGAACGACGAGTCCGGGATCCTCAGGACCGCCGAGAAGAGCATCCAGAAGAAGATCATCATGAGGAGCACCGGCACGGCGCGGAAGAACTCCACGACGATCGAGGACAGCCACCGCACCGGCGCGACGGCGGACAGACGGCCGATGCCGAACAGGAGCCCGAAGAGGACGGCGCCGACGATGGCGAGACCGGCGGCCCGGAGGGTGTCGACCAGTCCGGGGAGGAAGAAGTTCTCCCATGCGTCGGCGGTGAAGATCGGCCCCCACTTCTCCCACGTCAGCTGATCCATGCGGCCGAGCTGGAGCAGGACGAGCGCCGCGACGCCCGCGACGACCACTGCGCCGACGATGTTGCCCATGACGATCGTGCGCCGCCCGCGCGGCCCGGGGGCGTCGAAGAGGACGGTCTGCTGGGCGCTCATCGACGTACCGCCAGTCTGCGCGAGAGGGAGGTGGTGGCCAGCCCGATCGGGATGACGAGGATCACGTAGCCGATCGCGAACGTCAGGAAGATCGCGTAGATGTAGTTCGAGTTGAACTCGATCATCGTCTTCATGAGGCTCGAGGTCTCGGTGGAGACGCTCGCCGCGGCGGCGACGGTGGAGTTCTTCAGCAGCGCGATGAGGGTGTTGCCCAGCGGGGCGACGGCGCCGCGGAAGGCCTGCGGCAGGATGACGATCCGCGCGGCAGGGAGGAACGAGAGGCCGATCGCGCGGGCCGCCTCGGCCTGACCCAGCGGGACGGTGTTCACGCCGCTGCGGATCGCCTCGCACACGAACGCGGCGTGGTAGATCGCGAGCCCGACGACGGCCAGGCGGAAGAAGTTGGTCGGGAAGTCGTCCGACAGCGTGATCTTGAGCTGCCCCCAGACGACCAGGGTCATGGCGACCAGGATGATGGTCAGCGGGGTGTTGCGCAGGAGGGTGACGTAGGTCGCTCCCGCCCACTGGAGGCTCGGGATCGGCGAGATGCGCATGAGCGCGAGGACCGTGCCGAGGACGAGGGCCAGGATCCCGGCCCAGAACGTCAGCTGGATGTTGACCCAGAACGCACCGAGCACGTCGTAGCTCGAGAACAGCGCGGCGAACTGGGAGAGGTAGTCACCCACCCGGGATCACCCTTTCGGGACGGTGCGGTGTCGCGTGCTCGGCGTGCCGCAGGACGGTCGTTCGA